>CALUFQ010000032.1 GCA_944319925.1 uncultured Paraprevotella sp. | reverse complement strand
AGGGATTCGAACCCCCGGTGCCTCTCAGCACGACGGTTTTCAAGACCGTTGTAATCGACCACTCTACCATCTCTCCTCAAAATCCATCCGGAAGCCCTCTTCCGGAAAAGTGCTGCAAAGGTAGTATTTTTTTTTGAGTGTACCAAATGTTGGCACAGAAAAATGGATTGCCGATTTGTTGATGGCAAACGATGGCAAAGGATTCGCAAACCGAAGGGGACTTCTTGCTTTGAGCCTTAAGACTTTGCGGACAGGATTTTCCTGAAGCGTTCTGTTTCTGACTTTATGTCTTCTTCCGTCATGTCCGGTCGTGTTGCCTGGAGGTAGCTTTTGAAGGCTTCCAATGCGTGTTGGCGTTCCATGACCTTTCCCGTTTGCAGGCCGCTGTGGTATGGTGTGTGGGGTAGCAGGCTGCGATTGAAATTTCCGTCACTCATGTCTTTGCTTGTTCTTGGTTTTATGGAGGTAAAGTTAGCAGAAAAAAACGGTTTCTTTTCATTTTGGTTTCTTTTTTTTGTAACTGGGCATGGATATTGGACGTGGAAAATTCCCGAGTTCCGGTCATGTCATTGTTTGAACGGCCGGAACAAGGGATTGGGGGAGTCATAGGTCGTTGATGATGCGATGGTTGGCCTTGTCTATGATGGAGGAGTCCAATGATGCGAGATAGATTTGCGTGGTTGTTTCTGAATCGTGCCCCATGCCTTCGCTGATGATGGAGATGGGAATGTTTTTGCTTTTGGCGATGCTGGCCCATGAGTGGCGCGCCACATACATGGAGAGCGGGTATGGGCTGTGTACGAGGTCGGATATCGTCTTTAATTTCCTGTTGGTCAGCGTCAGGGCGCTGCGATACTGTTTCCGTTCGTCCTTTTGTGTGGATATGATGACGGGTAACAAGTATTCTGTCGGGTTGGCGGGATATTTGTCCAGGATGTCTTGCATGCATTTTTCCCATTTGATGGATAGTTGCTGGCCTGTCTTTTTCCTCCGGTAGGTCAGTATGCCGTTGTGCAGGTTTCTTTTCTTCAGGTATGCCATGTCCACAAATGACATGCCCCGTGTGTAGAAGCTGAAAAGGAACATGTCCCGGGCATATTCCAAAGAACTTCCCGAAGGGAACTTATAATTTTTGATTTGTTTGATGATGTGGATGTTCACGGCGCGTTTGGTAGTCTTTTCTATGCCGGTGTAAACGTGGCGGAAGGGATGCCGTTGCGCGGTGAGTTCTTTTTCCACGGCGCGGTTGTAGGCGGTGCGCAAGATGCGCATGTAGAACGAGATGGTATTAAGCGTAAGCTGTCTTTCTTTCAAATAGTTTTCGTATGCCTTTATGATCTCTTGGTTGATTTCGTCCAAGATGATTTCTTCACCTTCCCTGAAACGCATGAAGCTGTCCAATGCGCATTTATAGGTTTCCCCGGTGCGGACGCGCCCTTGGTTTTTCAGTTGGCTGATGATGGGAAGCATAAAGGCTGTCAGAGAGTTTGTTTCCAACCTGTTCTTGCAGTGTCGGGCCAATTCGTCTGCGGAATAGGTGCCTTTCTTCTTGTTCAGGTAAATGAGGCATTCATTGATGCGGAAGAGGTCTTCTTTGAGTTTCCTCTTGTAATGCCTCAGGATGTCGTGCCGCTCGGGGCGGAGGGGCGACAAGACAATCTGTTTGGTTTGGCTGTCCCATTCGTCGGGATAGATGCTGTAGCTTGTCTTTTGTGTTTTGGTGACGCGCTGGTGGATGAATTGGAAATAGATTCTGCCCGTTTTCCCCTTCACAGTGGAAGGTCTGAATTTGATTTTGATAGATGCCATTACATTTGTTTTTTAGATAAAAATATGTGAAAGTCTTTTTATGTCCTTTTGGTGTGATGGCATAAGATAGCGGAAAACGTTCGAAACTGCACGAAACAGTCGGCGTGTTTTATTGGGTAATTCACCTATTTTTGCTATTTTTGCCCGCTTATATTGATTTTTTGCAGGATGGAGACACGGGAAACTCGACTTAAGAAGGTTTATTCCGGCAAGGAAATTTTCCACATTGCTTATCCGATTCTGATCAGCCTGTTGATGGAACAGATGATAGGCATGACGGACACGGCGTTCCTTGGCCGGGTCGGCGAGGTGGAACTTGGGGCGGCTGCCATAGCCGGGGTGTACTACATGGTGATTTTCATGATGGGTTTTGGTTTCGGCATCGGGGCGCAGATTCTCATGGCCCGTCGGAACGGGGAGGGGCATTATGATGAAATTGGCGGCATATTCTATCAGGGGCTGTATTTCGTGTTGGGATTGGCTTTGTTTGCTTTTGTCTTGTCAAAGCTTGTTTCTCCGGTTTTGCTTCCGGCCATTGTTTCTTCGCCGCACATCGTGGAAGCCGCGCTCAGTTATTTGGATTGGCGCATCTTCGGTTTCTTCTTTTCGTTTGTGGCAGTGATGTTCCGTGCTTTTTTTGTGGGGACTACGCAGACCAAGACGCTCACGCTCAACTCCGTGGTGATGGTGTTGTCCAATGTGGTGTTCAACTACATCCTGATTTACGGGAAGTTTGGTTTCCCTGCGTTGGGCATTGCCGGGGCAGCCATTGGTTCTTCGTTGGCAGAGCTGGTGTCGGTGGTTTTCTTCGTGGTATATACTTGCCGCCGTGTGGACTTGGTGAAATATGGGTTGAACCGCCCGGTTCGTTACAGTTGGCCGAAGCTGCGGCGCATCCTGAACGTGTCTTTTTGGACGATGATACAGAACTTCATATCCCTTTCCACGTGGTTTCTGTTCTTCCTTTTTGTGGAGCATCTGGGCGAACGGGCATTGGCGATTACGAACGTGATACGTAACATTTCCGGCATTCCGTTCATGGTGGTGGCGGCTTTCGCTTCTACGTGCAGCGCGCTTGTGAGCAACCTTATCGGGGCGGGGCGCGAAGATGCCGTGATGCCCACTATCCGGCAGCATGTGCGGTTTACGTATCTCATAGTCCTGCCAATGGTGGTGCTTTTTGCCATTTTTCCCCGTGTGATATTGGGGGTATATACGAATATCCCGGACTTGATTACGGCAGCCATCCCGTCTTTGTGGGTCTATTGCACGACTCCCTTGCTGATTGCGCCGGGCAACATCTATTTCCAGGCTGTTTCCGGCACGGGCAATACGCGCATGGCGTTTGCCTTGGAGCTGCTCACGCTCTGTTTCTATACCTTATATATATATGTCATCATCCAGCATCTGAGATTTGACGTGGCTTGGTGTTGGACGTCCGAACATGTCTATGGGCTTTGCATCCTGTTGCTGTGTTATGGCTATATGAGGCGCGGGCGATGGAAGCTTGGCAAGATATGATGTGCTTGATATCGGGAAACTGTTTCGGCCTTCTCCAAAAAGTTTTTTCGTCTGGCGTGATAGGTTTAAAACAGTTTCTCAATGGTTTGGTTGTCTCGAAAAAAAATGGTTTCTTTGTATCAGTCAAAAGTGATGTGCCAAGATGAAATACCCGATAGGAATCCAGAGCTTTCCCCAATTGATAGAGGATGGTTACGTGTATGTCGATAAGACGGATTTGATTTACAGTTTGGTCAAGGAGGGCAAGATTTATTTTCTGAGCCGCCCCCGCCGTTTCGGCAAGAGCCTGCTGGTTTCCACCCTCAAATGCTATTTCGAGGGGAGGAAGGATTTGTTCAAGGGACTGGCTATTGACAAGTTGGAAACTGATTGGGCGGAGTATCCGGTATTCCATCTAGATTTTAATGGAGACAATTTCACCCAAACCGGTATCTTGGAGAAGAAAATAGAAGGGCGCATTGCCGCGTGGGAATTGGAATATGGGAAAGGAACTACGACGGAGACGTTGGGGGATCGTTTCGCCTACGTCCTGTCTCAGGCGCACAAACGCCATGGCCGCCGTTGCGTGGTCTTGATAGACGAATATGACAAGCCCATATTGGATGTGCTGGATACGTCCTATAAGATACGGATAGACGGAGAGGAGCGTCTTTTGGAAGACTGGAACCGTGAGGTGCTGAAAGCTTTTTATTCCGTTTTCAAGGCTGCTGACGACGACCTTCAGTTCGTGCTGTTGACGGGCGTGACCAAGTTTTCGCAGGTCAGCGTGTTCAGCGGTTTCAACCAGCCCAACGACATCAGCATGGATGGTCGCTATGAAGCATTGTGCGGCATCACGCAGGAAGAGCTGGAGCGTTACTTTGCCGAGCCGATAGAGGCTTTTGCCAAGCGATACCGTACGACTCCGGAAGGCATGCGTGAGAAGCTGAAATCCCAATACGACGGTTACCATTTCAGCGACAGGCTGACGGATGTCTATAACCCGTTTAGCCTGTTGAATGCGTTCTCGAAGTTGCAGCTTCGCGACTTTTGGTTCTCCAGCGGCACCCCGTCCTACCTCATCCGCCTGCTGAACCACACGGAAGAGAACCTGAACGAGCTGACCGGCCGCTATTACGGCCCCGAGCAGTTCATCGACTACAAGGCTGACGTGGAGAAGCCCCTTCCGATGATTTACCAGAGCGGCTACCTCACCATCAAGGATTATGACTGGGAGTACAACCGTTTCCTTCTTGATTTCCCGAACAACGAGGTCAAGAACGGCTTCGTGTCTTTGGTGGCTTCGGATTACCTGAAGCCGAGGGAGGACATGTCGGGCTGGGTTATCGACGTGGTGAAGTCGCTGAAGGGTTGCGACCTGGAACAGCTCCGCCGCCTGTTCACCTCCTTCCTGTCCGGCATCCCTTACACGATGCGCGGCAAGAAGGGCGAGGCGGAGACGGAACGTTTTTTCCATTACACGTTCTACCTCATCTTCCGCCTGGTCAGCGTCTATACGGTCTATACGGAGAAGGAGCAGAGTCAGGGTCGTTCGGACTGCATCGTGGAGACCGACAGCTATGTCTATATTTTCGAGTTCAAGCGCGACGGTTCGGCGGACGATGCCTTGGCTCAGATAGAAGCGAAGGGCTATGCCCGTCCCTACGAGGGCGACCCTCGGAAGCTCTACAAGATAGGCGTGAACTTCTCTTCCAAGACCGGGACGGTGGAGGAATGGAAGGTGCGGGGATAAGAATGGATTGAAAACTTGTCATTCTCGAAATAAATTTGTTTCTTTGTATCAGCCAAAAACAATGTGCCAAGATGAAATACCCGATAGGAATCCAGAGCTTTCCCCAATTGATAGAGGATGGTTACGTGTATGTCGATAAGACGGATTTGATTTACAGTTTGGTCAAGGAGGGCAAGATTTATTTTCTGAGCCGCCCCCGCCGTTTCGGCAAGAGCCTGCTGGTTTCCACCCTCAAATGCTATTTCGAGGGGAGGAAGGATTTGTTCAAGGGACTGGCTATTGACAAGTTGGAAACTGATTGGGCGGAGTATCCGGTATTCCATCTAGATTTTAATGGAGACAATTTCACCCAAACCGGTATCTTGGAGAAGAAAATAGAAGGGCGCATTGCCGCGTGGGAATTGGAATATGGGAAAGGAACTACGACGGAGACGTTGGGGGATCGTTTCGCCTACGTCCTGTCTCAGGCGCACAAACGCCATGGCCGCCGTTGCGTGGTCTTGATAGACGAATATGACAAGCCCATATTGGATGTGCTGGATACGTCCTATAAGATACGGATAGACGGAGAGGAGCGTCTTTTGGAAGACTGGAACCGTGAGGTGCTGAAAGCTTTTTATTCCGTTTTCAAGGCTGCTGACGACGACCTTCAGTTCGTGCTGTTGACGGGCGTGACCAAGTTTTCGCAGGTCAGCGTGTTCAGCGGTTTCAACCAGCCCAACGACATCAGCATGGATGGTCGCTATGAAGCATTGTGCGGCATCACGCAGGAAGAGCTGGAGCGTTACTTTGCCGAGCCGATAGAGGCTTTTGCCAAGCGATACCGTACGACTCCGGAAGGCATGCGTGAGAAGCTGAAATCCCAATACGACGGTTACCATTTCAGCGACAGGCTGACGGATGTCTATAACCCGTTTAGCCTGTTGAATGCGTTCTCGAAGTTGCAGCTTCGCGACTTTTGGTTCTCCAGCGGCACCCCGTCCTACCTCATCCGCCTGCTGAACCACACGGAAGAGAACCTGAACGAGCTGACCGGCCGCTATTACGGCCCCGAGCAGTTCATCGACTACAAGGCTGACGTGGAGAAGCCCCTTCCGATGATTTACCAGAGCGGCTACCTCACCATCAAGGATTATGACTGGGAGTACAACCGTTTCCTTCTTGATTTCCCGAACAACGAGGTCAAGAACGGCTTCGTGTCTTTGGTGGCTTCGGATTACCTGAAGCCGAGGGAGGACATGTCGGGCTGGGTTATCGACGTGGTGAAGTCGCTGAAGGGTTGCGACCTGGAACAGCTCCGCCGCCTGTTCACCTCCTTCCTGTCCGGCATCCCTTACACGATGCGCGGCAAGAAGGGCGAGGCGGAGACGGAACGTTTTTTCCATTACACGTTCTACCTCATCTTCCGCCTGGTCAGCGTCTATACGGTCTATACGGAGAAGGAGCAGAGTCAGGGTCGTTCGGACTGCATCGTGGAGACCGACAGCTATGTCTATATTTTCGAGTTCAAGCGCGACGGTTCGGCGGACGATGCCTTGGCTCAGATAGAAGCGAAGGGCTATGCCCGTCCCTACGAGGGCGACCCTCGGAAACTCTATAAGATAGGCGTGAACTTCTCTTCCAAGACCGGGACGGTGGAGGAATGGAAGGTGCGGGAGTAGGAGATATGTATTGGAAAAGCGGCATATTAGGCCAATAAATTCTTGGAAAAGTGGCAATACGATTGCCTGCGTCTGATAATAGAATAAAAATATAGGCCATGCTCAAAAGAAAGATGATTATATCCGTCATTATTACGAAACAACACGTAATGCTTTGCTTATTTCTTTGTCTAAGTGTAAGTGAAACAGTTTGTTGATAAGTTCCTTTAAAGGGATTTTTGTTTCATCGTCTTGGAATATTTTCTTGCGCTCAGCATACAGCAAGCTGTCTTTCTGCAAGTGGAGAAAGTCATTCAGGACAGACAATTCTCAAGAATTGATTTCTTTGTCTTCAATGATGGCATAGCAGCCTAGCAGATAGGCTATTTCTTTATAATTGAGATTCATGATTTACTGCTCTTTAGATTCTTTGCCGATGAATGAATCCGTTTTATACGACGCCCGTCGCAGCAAAGAGTTTGTCCCTCCTGAGGCAAAACTCCTCCGCCTTGTAGGGGAGGTGGCCCGCAGGGCCGGAGGGGTTTCCCATGCACAAGAGTGACATTCCTCTTTTTCCGACCCGTTTATGTTATCCGCAGATGCGTCCGGTGTTGTTCCCGTGGGCGTAAGACCCCCTCCGCCCCTTCGGGGCTCGTCCCCCTGCGAGGCGGGACAGTTTTGGCATCCGCATGGAGAACAGAAGGGGCATTACGGCCCGTGCAGAATTTATTAACCCCCCACTAAAAATCTACTGAACCTGATTTTCTCCTTTTCCCGACTCGTTTTGTCCATAGATGCGTCCGGTGTTGTGTTCCTGTAGGCGTGAGACCCTCTCCGCCCCTTCGGGGCTCGTCCCCCCTGCGAGGCGGGACAGTTTTGCCATCCGTATGGCGAACAAAACGACCATTATGGCCGCCGCATGGCAAACAAAAGGGGTGTTACGACTCCAAAATCAGAATGTCATGAAATGCCTGTGAAAACAGACAAATTGTGCCGTTTTTGCTGATTTCCGTGACGCGACTTTTGCGCAATCCGGTCCAAATAGCAGCTTTTTAAGCGATTTTTTTGCACAAAACGGGGCTTCGGTGCACGGTTTTGTCAGAGACATTTACTTTTTGGAGCAGTCCGGCGAGAAATTTCGGGGCCGGAACGCGAAATTCCGAGCCCCGGAATTTTATTTTCGGGGCTCGAAATTTCTTTTTCGGGGCTCGGATGAAAAAATCCCGGTACAGAAACTTTTTCGCGGCGGCTCCGGGGGCGTTTTTCTTTCCCGTTGGAACTTTTTCCCGGACACGTTTCCCGTGTCATTTTGTCGGCGGAATCCTCCGGCGGGCTTTCCCGCCAGCCGGGCTTCCGCGCCGGGAGTGTCCCGTGTCCCGTCAAAAGGGCAGGTTTGGAGGGGATTCCGCGACATTTTGATTCCCGCATGGCGCGTGTGGCTGCGTTCTTTCCGCGCAGTCCCGGCCCGGCGGCCGGATACGCGAATCTCAGAAGGCGAAAATGAGCAAATTGTCAACGCGCACCCGAATGTGTCATTCTGTCAATGGAAGGATGTGCGCAGGGGCGCATTTCCTTTCGCGCCGAAATTGTCTTTGTGCCATTATTCCACCCGTTGGTAGGTGATGATGCGGTCTTTTGCGCCAAGGCTGATTGCGGTGGTGTCAACCCCTTCGATTTTGAACGCCATGCGGGCGGGTTCGTTCTTGGCGGATTCTTCCAGCATTTTTTTCACGAAAGCTTTGGTGGTTTCCGTCACGCTGTCGCCGAATTCGTAGGTTGTCTTGTCGGATTCCTGGACGATGATGAGGCTGTCGCCATCCACTTCCCACGTGCCGGGGCAGCGCACGGTGCAGTCCAGTGCGCCAGCTTTTGCCGTGTTCGTGTATTTCCCTCCTTCGCCGAACTCGAAAGTCTGTCCCGGCAGGTCGGGGTGTTCGTATGTGCCTATGATTTGGCTTTCCATGTTTTCTTGGCATCCCGTCATGACGAGGGTGCATGCGGCAGCCATGGCTGCTGTGAGGCTGATTCTTTTCATATTTTTGTTTTTATGGGGTTATTCTAGGGTGACGGGCCGAAGCCAGATGGCCATGGCCGACAAGATGGCGACGACGACGACGAACAGGGCATCAGTCCGGCGGGGAATGATTTCCGCTTCCGGCACGTCGTTCTTGCGTTTCAGGCAGAGCAATGTCCACAGGATGATGTGGCCCGCGTAGGGGATGAGCCCGACAAGGTACCACCAGCCGCTCCGGCCCGTGTCGTGCAGGCGGCGGATGGTGGACGCGATGCAGGGAATGATGATTGCGATGGATGATATCCCGTAGCAATAGAGGAACAGCCAATAGGCGGCATGGCCGGCCGCGAGGGCGGGATCGACCTTCCAACTGATGCAAAAAAGGGGGAGATAGGCAGTGAACACGGTGGCCACGGCCAGCCAATAGGCTTTGCGTCCCGTCCGTCCCGAAAAGTCGGCATAGTGGCGGATGAACACGTCAACGAATCCATGCGCCAAATACCCCTTGAGCGGGCGGGCAGAGGGATTCAGGGGGATTTCTTGTGGTGTGCGCATACGGCTTTTGTTTCATTCTTTGGCCAAAGTTAGGGATTAATTGGCGAAAACGGCCTAACTTCCTTGTGAAATGATGTTACAGGAAGGTGCGGAGGGGGCTTGTCCCCCCCCCCTTGTGGGGGGGGCAGCCCAATCTCACGGGCATTGGGGCAATAGCGGATATTCGTGTTTATCGTTCCGCCACGAAACTGCGGAAGCGGTCTAACGCTTCGGCCAGCCGTTGGCGGGGGCAGGCGATGTTCCAGCGCATGAAACCTTCCTTCGGCGAGCGGTACATGGCACCGGCGTTCAGCCACAACCGGGCCTGTTCCACGAGCTGCCTTTCCAGTTCCTCGGACGGGATATGGAGCACGGAGCAGTCCATCCATACCAGGTAGGTGCCTTCCAGCTTGGCGGTCGGGAAGTCCGGCAGGTGCTTCGCGCAATAATCTTTCATGAACTCATAATTCCCTTTCAGGTAGCCGATGAGTTGCGTGAGCCACTCCTCGCCTTCGTTGTAGGCAGCGATGGTGGCTTCCACGCCGAAGGGGTTCACGTCGCACACCTCGTTGATGTTGATGGCGCGGTCTATGCGTTCCCGCATGCCGTCGTCTGCGGCCACGATGTTGGCGATTTGCAGCCCGGCGATGTTGAACGCCTTGGACGGCGAGACGCAGGTCACGGAACGGCGTTGGAACTCTTCCGAGATGGAGGCGAACGGCGTGTAGGTGTATTCCGGGAACACGAGCTCGCAATGGATTTCGTCGGCCACCACTGTCACGTCGTGGCGCAGGCAGATTTCGCCCAGGCGGGTGAGTTCCTCGCGCGTCCAAACCCGCCCGGCGGGGTTGTGCGGGTTGCAGAGGAGCATCAGCTTCACTGCCGGGTCGGCGGCTTTGCGTTCCAGGTCGTCGAAGTCCATCCGGTAGGTGTCGCCCGTGCGGAGCAGGGGGCTGCAGGCCGCTTCGCACCCGTTGTTGCGGATGGAGGAGAAGAAGCAGTTATAGACGGGAGTCTGCACCAGCACTTTGTCGCCGGGGCGCGCCAGCGCCTTGATGATGGCCGAGATGGCGGGCACCACGCCGGAGGTGTAAATCATCCATTCCTTCTTGAAGTGCCAGCCGTGGCGGCGGGCGAACCATCCCGTGACGGCATTGTAGTAAGCTTCAGGCACCCGCGTGTAGCCGAAAATGCCGTGTGCCACGCGCCGGGCGAGGGCTTCGGTGATGGTCGGGGCCGTGCGGAAGTCCATGTCGGCCACCCAAAGAGGAAGCACCCCGGCATCCGCCGCGCTGTCCCATTTATAGGAATTGGTGCCGCGGCGGGAAATCAGTTCGTCAAAATTATATTTCATGTTGCCCTCCTCTCGTCTCGATGATGCAGTCGGCCGGTGCCTTGATGTTTTCGTCGAGGGTGACGGAGCCTATGGCATCGGCCACGATGTGCCCCGACATGGGATTCTTGATGTGGGTGATGCCGCCCCGTATGTCGGCCTTGAGGGTGGAATATTCGAACGCGCGGTCGCAGGCGGCATCAAAGGTGCAGTTTTCCAGCACCAGGTCGCGGGCGTAGCAGAGCGGCTGTTCGCCGGAGATGTGGCAGTTCACCAACCGCAGGTTTTTCGAGTGCCATCCCAGGTACTCGCCGTTCAGCTCTGAGTCGTATATGGTCACGTCCTCCACTTCCCAAAACGCATCCTTGGTCGTGATTTTGGCGTGGTGGATTTCCACATTTTTCACGTATTGGAACACGTATTTGCTGTCGCTTTCCAGCCCGTCCACATAAATGTCACGGCTGAACATGAAGGGATACGTCCCGTCGTGCAGTTTGAGGTTCTTTACACGGATGCGGTTGCATCTCCAAAACACCTCGTCGGCATCGTTCATCGTGACGTTCTCGATGTCGATGTCGTCCATTTCGCGGAACATCTTGGGCGCGTCGATGACCGTGTCCGTCATTTTCAGGTGGTCGGAATACCACAAGGCCGAACGGCCTCCCACGGCGAAATAGCAATTTTGGATGGTGAAGCCGTGCACGTGCCAGAAGGGGTAATTCCCTTCGAAGCGGCAGTGGGTCGCCACGATGTTGCTGCATTCCTTGATGGCCGACTCGCCGGCCTTGATGGTCACATTGTCCAGATGGAGGTCGTGGGTGGCGAACAGCGGGCGTTCGCCGCCAAATTCCTTGTCTTTTATCAGTTCCATATTTGTTGTAGTTTTGATGTATTGGTTGGCTTTTGTCGTTTTGTTATCCGAATCGGGGGCGTTCTGCCGCCCGCCATGGTTTCACGGTGCAAAGATACACCTTATTATATATATGCCGGATAGCGAAATTACGGATGTTACAACCCGGATTACGGTTCGTGCGCCTCATTTCATCCATTTTTTCCGTTCCAACCGGATGAGGAAGATGCAGCCCCTGAAGCACAACTCGATGCACATGGCGAGCCACACGCCTTTCAATCCCATGGACGGGGCAAGGGCGGCGGCCATCGTGAGGCGGACGGCCCAGATGCTGAACAAGTTCATCAGGCTGGGCACTAGGGTGCGCCCGGCACCCACGAAAACGCCATAGGCTATGATGGAGGCGGCGAACATCGGTTCGGCAAAGGCTTCGATGCGCAGGGCCATGATGCCCAACTCGCGGATTTCTTCCACCGGGGTCATCACGCCGATGATTTGCGGCGCGCCTACGTACATGACAATGCCCATGAAGCCCATGACCGCCATGCCGAGCCACACCGTGATGCGGGCGAAGCGCAGGGACAATTCCTTGCGCCCGGCACCCAGGCTTTGCCCCGTCAGGGTGGTGGCGGCCTCCGCGATGCCGTATCCCGGCATGTAGCATAGGCTTTCGGCCGTGATGGCGAACGAGTTGGCCGCGATGGCGAAGATGCCGAGCGGGGCCACGATGACCGTGGTCATGATTTGCGCCCCGCAAATCAGGGCATGCTCCACCCCCATCGGGAAACCGATGGCGGCGGCTTGGCGGATGGTTTTCCGCGTGGGGCGGAAACGTCCATGTGTCCCGGTGAGTTTCAGGGCGGACGAGCGTGTGCAAAGGTATGTAATCATGAGGATGGCCGTGACCACCTCGGCCAGTGTCGTGCCCAAGGCTGCGCCTACCACGCCCAATCCTGCGCCGGGAATCCATAGCTCCGTGCCGAAAACCGAAATCTCGCGCGAAGGGAAAATGAGGAAGAAATTATAGATGACATCCTGCACGCACATCATGACGTTCAGGAAACTCGGCACTTTCATGTTGCCGCTGCACCGCAACATCCCGCTGCCCAATATGTGGAACTGGAGGGCGGGAAGCGAGAGGGCGTAAATCAGGAAATAGAGCGAGGCGTCGCGGCGGATGGACGGGTCGCCGCCCAACCATGCGGGCAACACGCCGCTGATGGAGGCACCGATTGCAGCCAAAAGAAGACCGAAGAGGCCGATGGCCATGAATGCCTGGCGCAAGATGGCGCGGGCGCGTTCCGGGTCGTTGGCGCCGATGGCATGCGCCACTTGGACGGAAAAGCCCGTGGCTGCCGCCGAGCACAATCCGGAGAACAGCCACGTGGAGGTGGACACCAGCCCGATGGAAGCCGAAGCTTCCGCCCCGAGGCTTCCTACCATGGACGCGTCGATATACTGCATGGCAATGGAAGAGAATTGCGCCAAGATGGCGGGCACGCTGAGCAACACGGTCAGGTGTAGCTGTTGCCGCAGTGTCATGGGGCGTTTTTCCCGTATCAGAAGCAGGAGGCTGTCCGTGCTTGTCTTGTCGTGGTCTGGATTTTCCATGTTATGGGGCTTCGTGGTTCTTTGAATAGCTTGAAATGTGTCCTGCAAAGCAGGCATGTGGCCTAATGAATGCAAAGTTAGCGGGAATGTCCCGGAATCGTATTATCGGATTTACGGGCATGACAACCCTTTTTACGGATTTGTGTTCCTGTGCATCCTGAAAAGCGCACAAAGTTACGAATAAATGTAGTCTTAGGCTGCGGTGTCCGGCGATAAATTTGATGCACAGGCTTATTTTGCATGGAAATCGCACGGGATTCCCGAAAAATGCCTAATTTTGCGGCAATTTTAAAGTAGGAGTAAAAAATGGATTTTTCGGAACTGGTACAGAAGCGGCAAAGCGATCGGAAATATGCGTCGCGTCCGGTGGAGCGCGATTTGGTGGTGAAATGTCTGGAGGCTGCGCGCCTGGCTCCTTCGGCTTGCAACTCGCAGCCGTGGAAGTTTGTCGTGGTGGACGATCGTGAATTGGTGAGGAAAGTAGGGGAGGCCGCCGCCGGGATGGGCATGAACGGTTTTGCCCGCGAGGTGCCGGTCATCGTGGCCGTGGTGCTGGAGAAGATGAACCTTACCGCCCGTATCGGCAGCGTAATCAAGGACAAGGAATATTCATTGCTGGACGTGGGAATCGCCGTGGAGCATTTCTGCCTGCAGGCGGCGGAGCTTGGACTGGGCACCTGCATTATGGGGTGGTTCAACGAGAAAAAGGTGAAAGAACTATTGGGCATCCGCGGCAAGCGCGTCCCGTTGCTGGTTTCTTTGGGATATCCGGCGGGGGAGAACCGGAAGAAAATCCGCAAATCCATGGACGAAATGAGCAGTTGGAACAAGTATTAAGGGAAGGCTGGTCATGGGAAATGTCAAAATGAAAGGGTATGCCTACGGTGTAATCGCCTCTGTGAGCTATGGCTTGAACCCGTTGTTTGCCTTGCCGCTTTATGCCGCCGGCATCGGAGTGGATTCGGTACTGTTTTACCGCTATGGCTTTGCTGCCGTTTTGTTGGCGTTGATGGTGAAGTTCAGTGGACAGGGTTTTGGGTTGAAACGTAAAGAACTGTTGCCATTGATGGTCATGGGGTTGTTATTCTCGTTCTCGTCTTTGTTCTTGTTCGAGAGCTTCAACTACATGGATGCGGGTGTGGCCTCGACAATCCTGTTCACTTATCCGGTAATCGTGGCCGTCATCATGGCCGTCTTTTTCAAAGAACGCCTCAGTGTGGTGAAGTTGGCTTCCATTGCCACGGCCTTCGTGGGCATCACCATGCTTTACGAGGGGGAAGGCGGGGCGACGTTGGACTTGACGGGCGTGTGCTACGTGTTGGCTTCCTCCCTGGTCTATGCGTTGTACATCGTGGGGGTGAACCGGTCTGTTTTGAAGGACATGCCGGGCTTGAAGCTTACGTTTTATGCCATCTTGTTCGGTATGGCCGTCTATGTGGTGCGCTTGCGCGGAGGGATGGATTTGCAACCGCTTACGGAGGGTTGGCAATGGATGGATGCTGCGGGCTTGGCTTTGTTGCCCACGCTGCTTTCCATGGTGGCCATTGCCAAGGCCATCCATTATATCGGCCCCACGCCGACGGCCATTCTTGGCGCGTTGGAGCCGTTGACGGCTTTAGGTGTCGGTGTGTTGGTTTTTCACGAGAAACTCACTGGCGGGAACATGGTGGGCATCGCGTTGGTGCTTGCCGCTGTGACGCTGATTGCCGTGGGGCCGGCCGGGTGGGCGCGGCTTAAGGCGGCGCGGCACCGGCATCCGGCCGGTTGACACCTTTCGCGATGGGCCGCAGGGGCGCGGAAAGGGAAAAGGCGGGGTGCGGGCGAGCCGCTTTCCCCCGCCGGTTATTTTTTACCCGTTTCTTCCTTTCTTTTTTCGTAAAGCTGGTAGGAGTTGTAAATGTTATGCCAGATGCTGTAGAAGCCTCCCGCGACTGAGGTCACGGGGGTCATGAATGTGTATCCCATCCAAATGGCAAACACTGTGTTTTTTTGTCCCAGGGCTTGTCCCGCGCTGGTCGCGTCGCCATAGTGCGCCCCGATGCGTTTGCCTGCCCAAAATTGGAAGGCGCAACAGGCCAGCGACACGGCGGCGATGCCGATTTGGTAGGACAATGCCACCGTGCTGTGGACGATGCTTTTTACGGTGACACCGATGGCGAGGGCCAGCGCGACGGCCCATAAATAGAACGCGAGATCCTTGCATTGCGTGACAACGCGGTGGAAACGTGGAAGGCAATAGCGTACGAACATGGCCAGCAAGAAAGGGCAGAAAAGCAAGGGGAACACGTTGCCAAGGATGAGCGCGAAATAGGTCCCGAATGCGAAATCATCGTGCGGGTGGATGAGCGGCACGAATACGGGAACGACCAAGGCCGTCGCCAAGTTGATGAGAATGGTGTAAGTGGTGAGGCTTGCCGCGCTTCCGCCCAATTTCCCCGTGACTACGGCTGCTGCGGTGGCTGTCGGGCATATCAGGCACAACATGGCCCCTTCGACCAACACTTGTCCCGGAAGATGCGGAAAGAGGATGAGCAAGAGCGACAAAAGGGCAAAGCAACCCGCTTGGATCAGCAACAGCCATCCGTGCCAGCGGTTTGGGCGCAAGTCTTTCGGATTCACCTTGCAGAACGTGATGAACAACATGGCGAAAATCAGCGCGGGTTGCAGGAACGCGACCAGCTGTGCGACAAAAGGCTTGGTGGGGGCGAGGGCGGGGATACCGGTGTACACGAAATAGGCTGCGGCTCCGGCACACATGGCGATGGGAAGCGTCCAATCTTTGAAGAATCTGATGATAGACATTCTGTTTGTCGAAAAAGTTCCTGCAAAGTTAGGCATTAATTCACTAGGATGTCGATTCAGCCGGGAAAAATTTGCCGAAGTGCCGGATTTTCTTTAATTTTGCGGCTGTTTAAGGGAATTATGCCTTTGTGCATAATTACTGGCGTTTTTTATGGTTTTATTTATTATATTGGATTGATGAATTTATATATTCGCTATTTTGACGAAGAGTGCGTGGTAAGCTCGCCCGAAGAGGCTTTTGATTTTTTGTCTTCTCTGCCAGGGATAACGCTGGATGAGGCCTTGAAAAAGGATTTGTGCCAGTATATGGAAAGTCCGATGCCTTATCCGAAACGATACAAAGTGCGTCCGCGCGTTTATTTCATTGTCATCAAGACGACGGCTTCCACATTGGCGGAATTTAAGGTGAACGGGGGGAAGACCCAGACGTTGGGCGAAAGCTCGGAAAAGCCCCCTGTGGCGACTCCTTTCTCGAAAGACAGGCCGGGATGGTATGAAGGCGAAATATTGTTTAAGAGAGTTGTGCCCATACCGGGAACTGGCAAGTTTCAATATAAGGACACCCGTTTCAAGGCGCGTTGCAAGGCACACAACATGCAGGAATGCTACAACAGGATTGTGGATCATTTGCGCTCGCGCCAGGACGTGGATTCGCGCAGCCAGTTTCCTTCCATCAAGGGGAAGAATTTCACTTGTTCGTATGTGGGGATGAATCCCGAGGAAGAATAGGGAATGACAAGGCGGATTAAAATATAATAGCAAAGGGTGTGCTTCAGGGCGCATCCTTTGTTTTTTTCTGCCCTCGTATTTCAGGGAAAAGATTTGGGATTGCAAATTGATTGTGGGCTTTTTTATGTAATTTTGCACGACAAAGAAAAGAAGAAGTATATGAGGTTATCTGAATTGAAGACAGGCGAGCATGGCATCGTGGTGAAGGTTCACGGGCGGGGCAGTTTCCAGCGGCGTATCATTGAAATGGGCTTCGTGTTTGGGAACAAGGTGCGGGTCGTGCTGAATGCGCCTTTGCAAGACCCTATCGAATATGAGATTATCGGATATAAGATATCGCTGAGGCGGGAGGAAGCCGGCCGTATAGAGGTTGTGGGAGAGGAGGAAGCCAAGCGGATGAGGGCCGGGCAGAGGACGGAGCTGTCCATTGACGCTTCGGGATGCGACGATGCCAAGTTTGTGGAGATGGAGATGGAGCGGGTGGCTGCGGAACGGAAGCACGTGATCCGGGTGGCGTTGGTGGGTAACCCGAATTGCGGGAAGACCTCTTTGTTCAATGTCGCTTCGGGGGCACATGAACATGTGGGGAACTATAGCGGGGTGACGGTGGATGCCAAGGAAGGGGTATTCGAATATGGCGGATATAAGTTCACACTGGTGGATTTGCCGGGGACTTATTCGCTTTCGGCTTATAGTCCTGAAGAACTCTATGTGCGGAAAAGCTTGATGGAAGACATTCCGGACGTGGTGGTCAACGTGGTGGACAGTACCAACCTGGAGCGCAACCTCTATTTGACGACCCAGCTTATTGACATGGACTTGCGGGTGGTCATGTCGCTCAACATGTATGACGAGTTCCGTAAGCGGGGCGACAGTCTGGACTTGCAGCGTCTGGGCGAGCTTTTGGGAATGCCGGTGGTGCCTACTATCAGCCGGACAGGCGAGGGCGTGGATCGGTTGTTTGATACCGTGATTCATGTTTACGAACGGAAAAAGCCGCAACTTTGCCGCCATCTTCACATCAACCACGGGGAGGAACTGGAACGCTGCATCGGGCGCGTCCAGCGGATTGTGCGCAGGAGCGATGTCATGAAGCAAAAATATTCCACCCGTTTCTTGTCTATCAAATATTTGGAGCACGACAAGGACGTGGAAGGCATGCTGGAAAGCCAGCCTTTCCGCGACGAGTTGATTTCCGTGCGCTATGAAGAGGGGAAGCGCATCGAAAATTTGTGGCACACGCCGGTGGAGTCGGCCTTGGTGGATGCGAAGTATGCGTTCGTGCAGGGCGCATTGAAGGAAACCTATCAGCCTTCGGCCCGGGCGGTGGCTTCGAAACGGACGCCGACCGACCGGATTGATGCCGTAGTGACCCATAAGTGGCTGGCTTTCCCGTTGTTCTTTTTCCTGCTTTACGTGATCTTCCAAGGCACGTTCACTTTGGGAGAATACCCGATGGAGTGGATAGAATGGCTTGTGGAGAGGATAGGCCGCTGGGTCGGGGCGGGAATGGCGGACGGTATGCTGAAAGACTTGGTCGTGGACGGCATCATCGGCGGGGTCGGCAGTGTGCTGGTGTTTTTGCCCAACATCGTGATTCTCTACCTCTTCATTTCCCTGCTCGAAGATTCGGGATATATGGCCAGGGCGGCCTTCATCATGGACAAAATCATGCACAAGATAGGGCTTCACGGCAAGTCTTTCATTCCTATGATCATGGGTTTCGGTTGCAATGTCCCGGCCGTGATGGCCACTCGCACCATTGAGAGCCGCAGGAGCCGCCTGATTACGATGCTGGTCATTCCTTTCATGTCGTGCACGGGGCGTCTTCCTTTGTATATCCTGTTGGCTGGTTTGTTTTTCCCGGGGTATGCCAGCGTGGTGCTGCTGGGGCTGTATGTGTTTGGCATATTGGTGGCCGTGTTGTCGGCCCATGTGGTCGGGCGTTTTGTGAAAGACGAGGAGATGCCCTTTGTAATGGAGCTTCCGCCCTACCGGATTCCCACCGCCAAGTCCGTGTTCCGCCACACGTGGGAAAAGGGCAAACAATACTTGCATAAGATGAGTGGAATCATTCTGGTCTGTTCCGTGTTGATTTGGTTCTTGGGCTATTTCCCGAACCATGACAGTTATGCCACGGCATCCGAGCAACAGGAAAATTCTTATATCGGTCATGTCGGCAAGGCCATAGAGCCAGTGTTCGCCCCGTTGGGATTTGACTGGAAGATGAGCACGGGGCTGCTTTCCGGCATTGGGGCGAAGGAGCTGGTGGTCAGTACGCTTGGCGTGATGTATGGCGTGGACGAGGATGAAGGCGGGGGCGGCCCTCGCCTGCAACACGCCTTGCGGCAGTCCATGTCGCCGGCCTCGGCCATGGCCTACATGGTGTTTGTGTTGCTCTATTTTCCCTGCATCGCCACGTTTGTGGCCATCAGACAGGAAAGCGGTGGATGGAAATGGGCGCTTTTCTCGGCTGTTTACACAATATGCGTGGGATGGTTGGCCGCGTTTGCCGTTTACCGTTTATGCTTGATATGGATGTAGTTTGTCTGATTCCAAGTCGCATCCCCCGCCCGGATTTTTTCATTTCCGGACGGGGGCTTTTGTCCTTTGCGTTTTTTTAGGGCTATTCTTTGCGTTTTCTTGAAATCATTGTTGCGGAACGTATTTATTTTATTACTTTTGCCAAAAATTTCAAAGATGGAATGTTATGCAAAAGAAAAATTACTACTTGGACTCGGTTCTTGATTTGAATTCCAGCAATGTATGGGGCGTGGACGGGCAGGAACTTTTGGATTTGTGGCAGAAAGATATCAAAGATGAGGATTTTGCTTCTTCGGAAGAGAAAGTCCTGAATGTGGTTCGCTTGGCTTTTGATGTTTATCATTTTGACCCGAAAGACGAACGCGAGGTGAAGCGTTATAGCACGGGGGAATATGTCATCTTGCCAGGAACGAGCAAACATAAGGATGCCATTGCCATCCGGAAGAAAGTGATTCGTCAGATTACCGACCTCTCATACGAGAACGTCAAGCACATCACGGCGGCCCAACTGCTTTCGCTGATAGAGGCGAATTTCGGAGGGGGATGGGAATCCATTTCCTTGACGATAAGGGATATTATCGAGTCTGCATTCGACATCAGCACGACAACCCTCCCGGCTTCGCGCATCCATGCTCCCGGCGGAACGCTGGAGCGGAAAGTGGCAGACGGCTATGATGTCCTGGAAATCAGCAAGGGGACATGGATTGAGGCCATCTTTGCCAAGAAACGCGAGCCGATGGAGAAATTGCGCTTCATGTCGGGAACAGGATACGACGAGAACGGCAACCGCAAGACAAGGGACGAGGATGAAGACGAGGACGAAGAAGAAATCGACGACAGGGAGGACGAGGACGAAGAGGTTGGAGAGGACGAGGACGGCGATGAAACTTTTTATGAAAGTTATACGCCGGAGGCCGACATCAAGGATGTGGAAGACGACCTGGTTGATGAATAATGATAACGTTTATATTGGAACAGGGGTTTTGTGATGAATTTGAGCAAGGAGGAAAGAGCGCGCATCATTAAGCTGGTGAAGCAACAAGTCGTGCCGGCCATCGGATGCACGGAACCGATATGTGTGGCTTTGTCTGCCGCGCGGGCTGCCGAAGTGTTGGCGGAAAGGCCGGAACGGGTCGAAGTGTTTTTGAGTGCGAATATCCTGAAGAATGCCATGGGGGTAGGCATTCCCGGTACGGGAATGGTGGGACTGCCGATTGCCGTGGCATTGGGTGTACTCGCAGGGAAATCGGAATATCAGCTTGAGGTGTTGAAGGACATTACCGCCGCAGACGTGGAGGCCGGCAAACGGTATATTGCGGAACGGCGCATCAAGATTGCGTTAAAGGAGAATATCGACGAGAAATTGTATGCCGAGGTGCGTGTGACGGGGACTGGCGGGCATGAGGCCACGGCGGTTATCGCGGGCAAGCACACGCATTTCGTGTATGTGGCTTGCGACGGGAAGGTGCTGGTGGACGAGCGGGTGCCCGTGGCCGGTGAATCCGAAGGGGAGGACTGCGTTTTGAATTTGCGCAAAGTGTATGATTTTTCCATGGAAGCCCCATTGGAGGAAATTGAGTTCATCCGCGAGGCGCGCACGTTGAACGAGGCGGCTTCGGCCCAAGCCTTGAAGGGGTGCTACGGGCACGAACTGGGGAAGACACTCTCGCGCCCGTTAGGGAGGGGCATCATGGGTGACAACATCTTCTCGCATATCCTTTCCGCCACCTCTTGCGCTTGCGACGCGCGCATGGCGGGGGCGATGATTCCGGTGATGAGCAATTCGGGAAGTGGCAACCAAGGGATATGCGCCACGATGCCGGTGGTGGTTTTTGCTGAAGAAAACCACAATACGGATGAGGAACTGATTCGTGCGCTTATGTTGAGCCATCTGACGGCCATTTATATCAAGCAGAGCCTTGGCGTGTTGTCGGCTTTGTGTGGGTGCGTGGTGGCATCTACGGGGTCGAGTTGCGGCATTACGTACCTTATGGGCGGAAACTATGAGCAGGTGTCGTATGCGGTGAAGAACATGATTGCCAATTTGACGGGCATGATATGCGACGGGGCCAAGCCTAGCTGTGCCTTGAAACTGACTAGCGGGGTTTCCACGGCAGTACTTTCGGCCATGCTGGCCATGCAGCAGAAGTGTGTGAGCAGTGTGGAAGGCATTATCGATGACGATGTGGACCAGAGCATCCATAACCTGACAAGCATCGGGGCGGAAGCGATGAACGAGACCGACCGGAAGGTGCTGGAGATCATGACGCACAAGACATCATAGGCGGAAGTTCTCCAAAGATGGCTATCTCTTTAAAATTCAGGCTGCAGACATCTGTCTGCAGCCTGAACTTTTTTTGTTTGCGCAGGGGTGTCATTTTGCGTGGTCTTGTGTCTTTTCAGCCTCTTCTTCCACGTTGAGACGGGAGGCTTTCAGGTTTTCGAGGTGCAGGTAGTGCCGGTCGGCATCGTGGAACGTGGCATTGGCGCACGTGCCCGAAAGTGTGAGGTGGCAGTAAGGAGACGAGGCCGACAGATGGGTGCATTCGAGGCCGGAAATCAAAATTCCGCCACCGCCTTTGGTCCGGATTTGCAGGCTGTCGCAGGACAGTCCGCCTTCCAGCTTGATGTTGCCGTTGCCCAGCATGTCAAGGGTCAGTTTCCCGCAACGGATGTGTTGGTTCACGGCCAATGTCTTGTTGCCGGAAGACGTGATGTGCAGGGCGTGGCAGCTGATTGGGCCGCAGAGGATGTCGCCGTCCACGGCGATGTGCAGCGTCGTGTCGCTTTCTATGCCGTCTTTCAGGATGAGAAGCCCTTGTCCGGCGTTGCGTATGGACGTGACGGGCGGGGCCTTCAGCTCTATGATGACGGGCGAAGGTGACGTGATGTGGGGATATCGCTTCATGTTGAGCAGGAACGTGCCTTGGCGGTTCACGAACGTTTCCATGTAGGAGAGCAGGTTGTCGGGCGCGGTGATTTCCACGTTGTTTTCTCCCGGGGTCGGGGTGTAAATGACATCGGCGGTCGTGATGGTGACGATGCGGTCGAACCCTTTTGCTTCAATTCTCCGGCTATCGTGGTTGATGTCGGGCGAGAGTTCGACGGTTTGCACCTTGGTTACTCCCGTCACCTGATATACTCCGGCATATCCGGCGGCATGTCCTACTCCGGATTTCCCCATGTTCATGATTTGCAGTTCGGCATAGACAGGATACCCGTTGCGGGTGCCTTGCGTGGCATTGTCATACTCTTGGAAGAGCTTTCCGCTTTTGTCCGCGAGCCAATAAAGGGTCGTGTCGTTGCATGACACGAAAGTCTGCTGGTCGCTTCCGATAACCAGTTCCCCTTTGACATTTTCCACAGGCACGTCGGTGAGCACGATGCTCTCCGGGTCGAAGAGGGGCGTCTCTTGTCCGATTTCCACGAACACGGCCTTGTCGGGATGGTTGTCGTAGATTTCAAAGTAGCGTGTCCCGCTGTTGCCCACGCCCCATCCGTTGCAGGTGGAGGGGATGGCTTCGTTTTTGCCTTGCGCTTCGATTTTGTCGGCGTAGTCGCCCTTGGGCACCAGCACGTAGCGGGTCACTCCCTTGCGGTCACAGTCTTCTTTTTTGAACTTGCAAGTCTGCGATTCGTCCCATCCGGGCGTTTCCCGTAACAAGTCCAGCACATCATCGATGTCCTCATCTTTCAGCGGGAACACTTTGATGACTTGGCGGCGACTGTGTCGTGTGCTGTCGCGGTGCTCCACGACGGCGCCTTGCAGGAGGGCGTCGGTGACCACGCAGGTGTGACTGTCACGCTGTGCCCAAAATTTTAGTCCGGCTCCCGATACGATTTCCCAACGGAATCCTTTTTGTGCTTCGGCGGACGGTTTGTCGGGGAACATGGGATACCGGTCGTCTTTTTTCCCGCAACTTGCCAATAAGATGAGGCATAAACTGATGATTGCCTTTGTTGTCAGGTTTTTCATGTCTGATGTATTGTGATGGATGAATAAATATGCCTTCCCGGCAGGAAGCCGGGAAGGACTGTAATCCATGGATTATCGGATGAACAGCAGTTCCCGGTATTTGGGGAGCGGCCACATTTCGTCGTCCACGATGAGTTCGAGCTTATCGACATGGTAGCGAATGCTTTCCAACATGGGAGCCACAGTGTCGTGGTAGGCAATGGCTTTTTCCCTTATGTTCTCGATGCGGTTGGCCACCTTGCGGTTCTCAATCATTTGTTCTATGTTTTCGGCGATGAAGCTGGTGTGTTCCGATATTTTTTCTATCAGCCCGATGTTTTTGGCATTGAGTTTGGCCGCTTTTTCGACGGGGAACACTTCCTGTACTTTATGCACGTTGTCGATGAGTGTGCTTTGGTAGCGCGTGGCCACGGGGATGATGTGGTTCATACACAGGTCTCCGAAGATGCGCGCTTCAATCTGCACCTTTTTCGTATAGGTTTCCCATTTGATTTCGTTGCGGGCTTCGATTTCGTTGCGCGTGAACACATGGGTGGTCTCGAACATCTTCACGCTGCTTTCGTCCAGGTACCGGTCGAACACCAGCGGGCAACTGCGTTCCGTGTCCAGCCCGCGCCGCTTGGCTTCTTCCTGCCATTCTTCGGAATATCCGTTGCCATCGAAATGGATGGGTTTGCAGGTCTTGATGTCCTCGCGCACCACTTGCAGGATGGCCTTGGTCTTGTCCACGCCTTTTTCGAGCAAGGCGTCCACCCGGGTCTTGAAGTTGATGAGGGCTTCGGCCATGGCCGCGTTGAGCACGATCATGGCCGCCGCGCAATTGGCTTGCGAGCCTACGGCGCGGAACTCGAAACGGTTTCCGGTGAAGGCAAAGGGCGAGGTGCGGTTGCGGTCGGTGTTGTCGATGAGCAGTTCCGGGATTTGCGGAATGTCCAGCTTCATGCCATGTTTGCTGGCCACGTCAATCAGTTCGTCATCCGTGGTGTTTTCCAAATGTTCCAGGATGTCGCTTAGCTGTTTGCCGAGGAACGACGAGATGATGGCCGGGGGGGCTTCGTGCCCGCCGAGGCGGTGTGCGTTCGTGGCACTCATGATGGAGGCTTTGAGCAGCCCGTTGTGGCGATAGACAGCCATGAGCGTCTCGACGATGAACGTGACGAACCGCAGGTTGTCGGCCGGGGTGCGTCCCGGCCCGTGCAGGAGGATGCCCGTGTCGGTGGCCAGCGACCAGTTGTTGTGCTTGCCCGAACCGTTGATGCCCGCGAACGGCTTTTCGTGGAGCAGGCAGCGGAAGCCATGTTTCCGTGCGATTTTCTTCATCAGCGACATGAGCAGCATGTTGTGGTCCACGGCCAGGTTGGTTTCTTCGAAAATGGGAGCCAGCTCGAATTGGTTGGGGGCCACTTCGTTGTGGCGCGTCTTGCAGGGGATGCCCAGCTCCAAGGCTTGGATTTCGAGGTCTTTCATGAACTCGGCCACCCGTTCGGGGATGGAGCCGAAGTAGTGGTCGTCCATCTGTTGGTTTTTGGCCGACTCGTGCCCCAAAAGGGTGCGTCCTGTCATGAGCAAGTCAGGACGTGTGGCGTAAAGTCCTTCGTCCACCAGGAAATATTCCTGTTCCCACCCGAGGTTGGAAATGACTTTTTTCACGTCGGAATAGAAATACCGGCACACGTCGGTGGCAGCCTTGTCCACGGCGTGGATGGCTTTTTTCAACGGAGCCTTGTAGTCTAATGCTTCACCCGTATAAGAAATGAAGATGGTGGGAATCATCAGCGTGTCGCCGATGACGAACACCGGCGAGGCCGGATCCCAGGCCGAATATCCCCTTGCCTCGAACGTGGAACGGATGCCCCCGTTCGGGAAAGAGGACGCGTCGGGTTCCTGTTGGATGAGTTGCTTTCCTGAAAATTCTTCCACCATGCCGCCTTTGCCGTCGTGTTCCACGAAGGCGTCATGTTTTTCCGCCGTGCCCTCGGTCAGCGGTTGGAACCAGTGTGTGCAGTGGGTCACGCCCAGTTCCATGGCCCATTTTTTCATGCCTGCGGCCACGGCATCAGCCGTCTGCAGGTCGAGCGATGCGCCATTGTCAATCACGTCGCACATCTTTTTATATACGTCGGCGGGAAGGTATTTGTACATTTTCTGCCGCGTGAATACATATTTTCCGAAAAATTCGGAAGGTCTTTCCGTCGGTGCCGGTATGCCTTTGGCCTTTTTCTTGAAAGCTTCGCCTACGACTTCGAATCTTAATGAGGATGACATATTTCCTTTTTCTGTTTATGGTTATACTTAAATGATTAATCAATGAAACGGCGGGTGAGCGGGGCGAATTCTTCTATGCGCCGGTCGCGCAGGAACGGCCACCAGCGGCGGACGTTTTCCGAGCGTTCCAAATCAACTTCTGCGATGAGTATTTCTTCTTTGTCCTTGTCCGCACGGGCCAGGAACTCTCCTTGCGGGCCGCAGACGAAACTGCTGCCCCAGAACCGGATGCCGCCTGTTTGGCCGGAGGGGTCTGGTTCATGACCTACGCGGTTGACGGCCACTACGGGAATCCCGTTGGCCACGGCATGTCCGCGTTGCACGGTGGTCCAGGCTTCGCGTTGGCGTTCCTGTTCTTCCGGCGTGTCGCTGCCCTCGTAGCCGATGGCTGTGGGATAAATGAGCAGTTCCGCGCCCTGCAAGGCCATGAGCCTGGCACCTTCCGGATACCATTGGTCCCAGCACACCTGTACGCCAAGTTTGCCGACGGAAGTCTGAATGGGGCGGAAGCCCAAGTCGCCCGGCGTGAAGTAGAATTTCTCGTAATATGCCGGGTCGTCGGGGATGTGCATCTTGCGGTAAGTTCCTGCGATGCTGCCGTCTGTGTCGAACACCACGGCCGTGTTGTGGTAAAGTCCCGCCGCGCGTTTTTCGAACAGCGAGGTGACGAGCACGATGCCGAATTGCTTGGCCAGCTCGCCGAAAAAGCCGGTCGAAGGGCCTGGAATCGGTTCGGCAAGGTCGAAATTCCGGGTGTCTTCCGTTTGGCAGAAGTATAGTGAATTGTGCAGTTCCTGAAGCACGACGAGCTGTGCGCCGTTGCGGCTGGCTTCTTCGATGTTTTGGGCCAGCTTGTACAGGTTTTCTTTCAGGTCTGCGGTGTTGGACTGTTGGATAAGTCCGATGCGTATCGTTTTCATGTTTTATTCGTGGATTGGTTTGAGCACAGACGAGGGAAACTGCATGGTGGAACAGTGCAGGGAACCGTGTTGCCGTATCAGCACACGGCAGTCGATGCCGACCACCTCGTGTTGCGGGAAGGCTTTTTGCAAGGCTTTCTTGGCCGTCTCGTCATTGACGGGCTGGTTGTATGTGGGCATCAGGACGGCACCGTTGACCACGAAGAAATTGGCATACGTGGCAGGAAGCCGTTCACCGTTCTCGTCATAAATGGCATCCGGCATGGGCAGCGGCACGAGCTGGTAGGGCTCGTCCTGCAGGGTGCGGAACGAACGCAATTGTTCTTCCATCAAGGCCAAGTCTTCATAGTGGCTGTCGCTTTTGTCCGTGCATCTCACGTAGGCGATGGCCTGTCCGGGACAGAAGCGTGCCAACGTGTCGATGTGCCCGTCCGTGTCATCGCCTTCCAGGTGTCCATGGTCGAGCCACAGGATTCTTTGGGCATGCAATGTCCGCAGCAGGTGCTCCTCAATGTCTGCCAGATTCATTCCTTCGTTGCGTCCGGGGGCGAGCAGGCATCCGGATGTGGCCATGATGGTGCCCAGTCCGTCGCTTTCGATGGCACCGCCTTCGAGCACGAAGTCCAGGCAGTCGGCGTATTCTCCTTGCAAAATCTCCTGTTCCATCAGTTTCCGGTTGATGCGGTTGTCTTGTGCTGCCGGGAACTTTCCGCCCCATCCGTTGAACTGGAAGTCCAGCAGCCGCGGGCCGTTTTCGCCAACCAAGGTGATGAACCCATGGTCGCGTGCCCACGTGTCGTCGGTCGGGCATTCTGCCCATTGTATCTTCCCGAAGACGGCGGATGGGAGTTTTTCCCGCAGGAGGGTTTCCACTTGTTTGCATTCCGGAGTGACTATTAACAAAGGTTCGCGCGAGGCGATTTCGTAGGCCATGCGCACGTAGCAGTCCGTCACTTCGGGGAGCATGTCATGCCAATCCGTTCCGGCATGGGGCCATGTCAGTTGTGCCCCGCTTTGCGGAAACCATTCAGGCGGGAGGAACATTTCCCTCATCTCTATTTTTTCCGGTTCGTTTGCTTCTTCGAAACGGATTTGGTACCAGCGTTCTTCCATGCTGGCTGTGCGAGCTTTATACAGTAAACCCATTGTTCAAATGCTAACTCATGTAAACAGTTGCGGCAAAGATACGAATCTTTTGCCAATAAAGACTTTATTTTTATTAACTTTGTGCGTAGAATGGACGATATGCTGAAAATAGAGGATGCCGCATTGCGGCTCGGGGGGCGTGTCTTGTTCCGCAATTTCGGGTTGGAACTGAAGCCGGGAGAGTGGGTCTGCATTACCGGGGAGTCCGGTTGCGGGAAAACGTCCCTGTTGCGTATGGTGCTGGGGTTCTTGCCTTTGGATGGCGGGAGAATATGGGTCTGCGGAGACGAGTTGTCTGCACACACGGTGGAGCGAATCCGTCAGCAGACGGCATACGTGCCCCAACGCATATTGACTACGGCGGAATCCGTGGAAGAGATGGTGCGCATGCCCTTTGAACTGAAAGCCAACCGCGAAACGAAGTTGGACGAAGAGGAGATGTTCCGGGTTTGGGGACTGTTAGGGTTGGAGCGGTCATTGTTCCGGCGCAAGGCCGGGCAGCTTTCCGGGGGGCAACAACAGCGGGTCGTACTGTCCGCGGCCGCGTTGTTGGGCAAACGGCTGTGGCTTGCCGATGAACCCACGTCGGCTTTGGACGAGGACAGCGTGGGGCGGGTGGCCGCTTTGTTCCGCGATGCGGCTTCGAAAGGGACGGCAGTCCTGACCGTGTCGCACAATCGGGCGTTCATGGAGGTGTGCGACCGGGTTATAAGGCTTTGACGGCAGACAAAAGGCTGAATGGAAACAGTGGATTTGACATATACGGCTTTAGGCGTGGGCATGTTGCTCATGCTGGTTCCTTTTTATTTCCTGTGGAAGTTTCGCACGGGGCTGTTGTGGGCGGCGTTGGCGGGCACCGTGCGCATGACCATCCAACTGTTGCTCATCGGGTTTTATCTGCGTTTTTTGTTCCAATGGGACAATGCGTGGGTGAATGTGTTGTGGATGGCGGCCATGGCGGTCATCGCGGCCTATACCGCAGTGAGCCGCACGAACCTGCGCTATGGTGTGCTTTTCATGCCGGTTTTCGTCGGCTTCCTTGTGACGGCGTTGCTGGTCTCATTGTATTTCTTGTGTTTCGTGGTGCGTGCCGACGACGTGTTTGCCGCCCGCTTTTTTATTCCCGTGGCCGGAGTGCTGTTTGGCAATATGCTGACGGTGAACATCATGGCCGTCAATGTCTATTACAGTGATTTGCGGCGTGAACAAGACCTTTATTATTATCTGTTGGGCAACGGCGCCACGCGTTTCGAGGCCACGCTGCCGTTCCTGCGTTCGGCCGTGGTCAAGTCATTTTCCCCCTGCGTCGCCAATATGGCCGTGTTGGGCATCGTGTCTTTTCCCGGCACGATGATCGGGCAGATTCTGGGCGGGTCGGTGCCGGAGGTGGCCATCAAATACCAGTTGATGATCAGTGTCATCACGGTGGTGGCTTCCATGTTGTCGCTGGTCATCACGATTTCCCTGTCCGCGCGCCGGACTTTCGACGCGTTTGGTTGCCTGCGTCCGGTGTTCAGGGGAGAGAAAGCAAATAAACGCTAAAACTTCCGTCCGTTTTTTGGAAAGTACATCCGTAAGTTGTATTTTTGCAGAAATTTTCTATTGACGTGAAAATTAGCGAAGTGGTTTTTGCCCTTGAACGATTCGCGCCTTTGCCCTTGCAGGAAAGCTATGATAATGCAGGCTTGCAAGTCGGATTGACAGAGGTGGAAGCATCAGGGGCTTTATTGTGTCTTGACGTGACGGAAGAAGTCATTGACGAGGCTGTCGATTTGGGGTGCAACCTGGTGGTGTCCCATCATCCCTTGTTGTTCCATGGCTTGAAAACAGTGTCGGATCGCAGCTATGTAGAACGGTGTGTGCGCAAGGCCATCCAAAACGACGTGACGGTCTATTCGGCCCATACGAATCTGGACAATGCGGAAGACGGCGTGAATTTCAAGATTGCGGAGAAACTGGAGATGGAACAAGTGCGGCTCTTGCTTCCCCGTCCGGTGAAAGTGAGAGATGGCGGACACGAATACACTGTCATGGCGGGAAGCGGCGTGTCCGGAGTCCTGCCCGAGGCGGAAGATTCCCTGAAATTCCTGCAGCGTGTGAAGTCCGTGTTTCAGATTGAATGTTTGTCCCATAATGAGTTGTTGCAACGTCCCATCCGGAAAGTCGTGTTGTGCGGGGGCGCGGGGGATTTCCTTTTGGAGGAAGCCATCCGGCTCGGTGCCGATGCGTTCCTGACAGGGGAGATGCACTACCACCAATATTTCGGGCACGACCAGGAGTTGCAGATTGTCGCGATGGGGCATTACCAAAGCGAGCAATACACGAAAGAGATTTTTTATTCGATTATCAGCGAGGCATGTCCGGATTTACCGCTTTACATGACTTCGATAGATACAAATCCCATTAAATATTTGTAAGTAAGGCTTATGGCAAAAGAAACGAAGAAAGAAACGGTCGATTTGTCCATTGAGGAGAAATTGAGAAACCTGTACCAGTTGCAGACCATACTCTCCGAGATAGACAAGATTAAGACGTTGCGGGGCGAGCTCCCCTTGGAAGTGCAGGACTTGGAAGATGAACTCGAAGGTCTGTCCACACGTATCGAGAAAATCCATGGGACGATAGATGAGCTTAACGCTGACATTGCGAACCGCAAACATACGATAGAAGCCAACAAGGCTTCCATTGAGAAATATCAGCAACAGTTGGACAACGTGCGTAACAACCGCGAATATGAGTCTTTGAGCAAGGAAATCGAATACCAGTCTCTCGATGTGGAACTGAACGAGAAGCGCATCCGCGAAGCAAAGGCCGCCATTGACCAGAAAAACGAGGAAATCGCACATTGCACGGAAGAAATGAAGGAACGACGTGCCGATTTGGAGGTGAAGAAGTCCGAATTGGAAGAAATCGTTTCCGAAACGAAGTCGGAAGAAGAAAAGTTGCGCGAGAAGGCAAAGGCCCTGGAAGCCACCATCGAGCCGCGCTTGCTTTTGGCCTTCAAGCGGATTCGCAAGAACAGCCGCAATGGCTTGGGCATTGTCTATGTGCAGCGCGATGCCTGTGGCGGTTGCTTCAACAAGATTCCGCCCCAGCGCCAGTTGGATATCCGCATGCGGAAGAAAATCATCGTGTGCGAATATTGCGGGCGCATCATGATAGACCCGGAATTGGCCGGGGTTACACTGGAAAACAAGGTGGCAGAGGAAAAACCGAAACGTCGCCGCCGCACGGCATCTTCCGCCGTGCCGGAAGAGGATAATAAATGAAGCCGGCATCCTAGACGCCAGGTGGCAAGGAGGATAAAATCGTTTAAAGCCTGCGTGGAGCGTCATCCCGCAGGCATTTTTTTGCCCGCTTCCGAATCTTGGGGCGGGACAAAATTCAATAGAATTTATAGGAGGTGCGGCATTCCTGCCGCACAATCACAAGACAGGTCACTGGCATACGCAATTGTGCGAATATGTGCAGCAAGAATGCTGCACCTCCTATCCGATAATTTGTTATTTAGGAATGCACAAATTTATTCCGCGCTAAGCATAAATGGGTCATAGGAACAGCATGAGCACGACCTGGCTGATGACCACACGGAGGAACATGCCAAGGGGATAGACCGTGGCGTAGCTGACGGAAGCGTCGTTGCCGGGCAGGCTGTCGTTCACGTAGTTCAAGGCCATCGGGTTGGCCATGCTGCCGCAGAGCATGCCGCAGGTGGTGCCGAAGTTCATCTTGCACCAACGCATGGCCACGGGGGCGAGGAGCAACAGCGGCACGACGGTGATGAGGAATCCCGATGCCACCCACACCAGCCCCTCGGGGCGCACCACCGTTTCGAAGAAATGCGCGCCCGCGTCAATGCCGATGCCGGCCAGGTAGAGCGAAAGCCCGATGCCGCGCAGCATCAGGTTCGCGCTGCGGGTGGTGTAAATCCGCATGTGCAGCCGCGGTCCGAAACACCCCACCAGGATGCCCACGATGATAGGCCCACCGGCCAGCCCCATTTTCACCGGGCTGCTGATGCCCGGGATGGAAAGGGGGATGGAGCCTAGCACCAAGCCCAGCACGATGCCGATGAAGATGGCGGCCAGGTTCGGTTCGCGCAGGCTGTTCACCGAATTGCCCAAGATGCTTTCCACGCGCTTGATGGCCGCCTTTTCCCCGATGACGGTAAGGCGGTCGCCGATTTGCAGCACGAGGTCGGGCGTGGCCAGGATTTGCACTCCGCTGCGCAGCACACGGCTGATGTTGATGTCGTAGTCATTGCGCAGGTGGAGCGAACCGATGCGCTTCCCGTTGATTTCCGGTTTGGTCACCACGATGTGGTGCGATTCCAGGTTGCGGTCTATGCTGTTCCAGTCGATGTCCTCCTTGTTCCAGTCGCGGTTTTCCTGTTCGCCGAACAGCAGGGTGAGGGTGGGCATCTCCTTTTCCGTCGTCACCACCAGGATGCGGTCGTTTTCCCGCAGTTCGGTCGTCCCGATGGGGATGGTCACTTTTCCGTCCCGCCACAGTCTCGAAATCACGAATTTCGTGTGGCTGTGCGGGGCGAGGTCTTTGATGGTCTTGTGGAAGATGGCCGGGTTATGGATTTGGAACGCCGCCACGTAGGGGCTGTTCTGCCCGTCTTCTTTTTGTTCTTTCAGGTCGGCGGGCCGCGCGAGCACCTTGCGCAGGAACAGGATGGCCAGGATCACGCCGACCACCCCGAGCGGGTAGGCCACGGCGGCACCCAGTGCCGCCCCGCTGTCTGGCAACCCCATCTGTTGCAAGGTCTGTTGCGCCGCGCCGAGCGCGGGGGTGTTGGTCGTTGCCCCGCACAACACGCCCACCATGTCCGGCAACGGGATGTCAAACCAGCGGCTCAGGAGCACGGTCAGCGCGGTGCCCAGCAGGATGACACCGATGCTCAGCATGTTCAGCGGGATTCCGCCGTGGCGGAAAGAGCTGAAGAAGCCCGGCCCCACCTGCAGCCCGAGGGCATAGACGAAGATGACCAGCCCGAAACTTTCGGCGTAGTCCAGCATTTGTTTGTCCAGCGTGATGCCCAGATGGCCCGCCAAGATGCCCATGAAGAACACGAACGTAACCCCGAGCGACACGCCCCACACATGAATCTTGCCCAGCCACAATCCCGTGGCGGTCACCAGCGAGAGCACGATGATGGCCTGTATGGCACTGTGCTCGAAAAGCAGACTGTTTATCCATTCCATGCTGCAAAGTTATCACTTTTTGGGCAGATAGCATGCGCAGGAAGTTGAAAAACCTGTTTGCACCGTCCAACTTGTCGGTGGCGTGGCGTATCAAATATGATTGATGTGATTGGCGTTTTATTGATTGATGCTGATGTTTCTTTCTTGCTTCGGAATGTTCTTGTCGCAAATTGCGTATCTTTGTAACCATATACATACTGATTCGTATGTAAAACATTTCCGTCTCTAAATCCGACTGGGATGCCCAGGAGAACGAACTCGTAAGGCTGACCAAGGAGGGGGTGTATCAAAATAAACTCCTCCGCCTTGTAGGGGAGGTGGCGCGAAGCGACGGAGGGGTCTCACGTCCACAAAGACATACTTTATGTGTGTGTCCGTGGGTGTGAAACCCCTCAGGCCCGTTGGGCCAGCTCCCCTACAAGGCGGAGCAGTTGTTTCTCGCAGGTTTTGCTACACCCTCATATTCGCACAATTGCGTGTGTCGGTGGCCTATCTTGCGATTGTGCGGCAGGAATGCCGCACCTCCTATCATTTCTATTATGGGGCATTCCGCCTGTCGGTCGGCTGGCCGTCCGGAACGATTTCCCGTCTGATGCGTTCCACTTCGGGCGAGGGGACTTTCACTTTTTTCCGTTGGACGAGGCGGGCCACGGCATCCGCCCGCACCGTGTCGCCCAGGTTCTTGTAGGCGTAATAAAGTCCTTCTAGTGGGGCGAACCGTGCGGGGCACATGTCATAGGCCGTTTGGTAGTGGCCGGCAGCTTCGGCGTGTTTCCCCAGGTCGCGGCAGATGTCTCCCGTCAGTAGGGACAGGTTGTAGCTGCTCCAATGCCGGCGGCATGCCCGGGCCATGTGCAGGGCCTTTTCGCCTTCATCGGCGTAGAACAGTTCCGAGGCATAGTTGTAGAGAAAGGTCGGTCGGTGGCGGTAGTGCCCGTACAGCCGGGCGTAGCGCGGCATCATTTCCCGGCTTTGCCCGCGTAGCGCGAGGCGGGACACGGCAGCCCATTCTTTCTCGTAACGCCATTCCCTGGCGAGGAGCGTCAGGCCTGTCAGGCTGGCGGCCATGCCCAGTCCGCAGAAAGTCCAAGCCGCTTTGCGGGGCAGGGAAGGGAAGAGGCCTTGCCGTGTCCGGATGGCTTGGAAAAGGCAGGCCGCCACGACGAGCCAGGCGGCAGGATACTTGAACGGGTAGGAGGACAGGGCGAACAGCCACAACGGCACCAACGCGCAGGCCATTCCCCGTGACCCGGGGACATTGCTCTTGGACAAGGTGAAAGTCAGGCGTCCGAGCAGGGCGGCCAACAGGACGGGCGCCAGGATGCCGTAGTCCGTCCACAACCGGGCGAACTCGTTCAGCGGATGCCAGGTCTCGTCGGCCAGCATGGCGCGCGGGTCGTCGGGGTGGGTGTGGAAATATGCGCCTTGCCTTGCCATGTATTCACGGATGAAGCCTCCCGTGCCGTGTCCCGTCCATGGCTTTTCCGCGATGAGTTCCCACGTGCGTTCCAGGATGAAGAGGCGGCCCGAGGTGGAGGCTTGTTTCCGCGTGAGAACAAAAGCCGCCGTCAAGGCAACCAGGATGCCCGGCAGGCTCCATTTTATCCACCCGGGGATTTGGGGCTTGGTGCATACATATATAATAAGGTATAGGACGAGGCAGGCCGCCCCGGTGCGCGAATGGGTGGAGAGGGTGGCGGCTGCGGCGAGGCACAGGGCCGTTCCGGCCAGTAGCTTTTGCAGGCGTCCCGTCTGCAGCCCGCCCCACAGGCGGATGAATGGCAGGGCGGCGCATAGGAAGAATGCCGCCCCGGCGGGGTTGTCGAAGGTGCCCGCCGCGCCGAGGCGGGAAGCCGCAGGGTGGGTGGCGTACAGGAAAAGGGTGTAGAGGCTCTCGGCTGCGGCCACCATCGTGACGGCCAGTCCCATGTCGGCCAAATGTCCGTGGCGGTTGTCCTGCGGCATTTCTTCAGTATGTCTCATTCGGCACACTCTCCGGATGCACGTCCAAAGGACGAGGAGGCAGGCCGTGCCACCCGCCAGAAACCATTTGGGAGTGCCCCATCCGTCGTAGAAGTGCGGGTTGTACGGGCAGCAGCAGGCAAATGCCAACAGCAGGTAGAGTGCCGTGCGCACCTGCCTGTTCGTTTGAGCGTTTGGGAAGGGTGTTTGGATTTTCATTTGGCTTGAGGATTGGCGGCTTCTTCCGTACCGTTTTTCCACACGATGAACTTCCCCTTTTGTGTGATTCCCTCGGCCTCAATGGCGATGACGGTCGGTTTGGCGTTGTTG
>CALUFQ010000031.1 GCA_944319925.1 uncultured Paraprevotella sp. | reverse complement strand
AAAGAAAACTTGGATGTGCTGAGCGAAGAATACATGGAACGCCTTGGCAAACTGAAACTGCCCAATACGAAAGTAAAGCTTATGGAACGTCTGCTGAAAACTGTCATCACAGAATTCAAGAAAGTGAACAAGGCGAAAGGTGTGGACTTCTCCAAACGTTTGAATGCTTTGGTTGACAAATACAACGACCGCAGGGATAGCGCCATCTTTGCAGATGAAGTCTTGACGGAAGTGGCTAATCAGATGGCTGATTTGTTGAAAGAGCTAAATAAGGAAAAGAAATCTTTCCTTGATTTAGGCATTAGCTACGAAGAAAAAGCCTTTTACGATATTCTGAAATCCATCGCCAAACAGTTTGGCTTTGAATATCCTGAAGATAAGCTACTTAAACTCGCTGCTGAAATCAAGAAGATTGTAGCAGACAAGTCCAAGTACACAGACTGGTCCACCCGTGATGACATAAAGGCAGAACTGAAAATGGATTTGATTTTGGTTTTAGCTGAATATGGCTATCCACCGGTAACGAATGACGAGGTGTTTAAGGAGATTTTGGAACAAGCGGAGAATTTCAAGAAATACAATGGATGACAATATGATGAAAGCCGAATCTCAAAACATAGAATTCAAAGAATCTTGGCGCGACGAATACCAGAAATGGATTTGTGGCTTTGCCAATGCACAAGGCGGTGTCCTTTATGTAGGCGTAAAGGATAATGGCGAGGTGTGCGGTGTGCAGGAAGCCAAGAAACTGATGGAAGACATTCCGAACAAGGTGCGCGACATGATGGGCATCTTGGTTGATGTCAATCTGAAAGAGAAAGACGGGAAGCAATATCTGGAGATTGTGGCGGATGCCTATCCTTATCCCATCAGTTTCCGTGGAAAGTATTACCAGCGAAGCGGTGCAACCAATCAGGAACTGAAAGGGGCTGCACTTGACCGTTTCATGCTTCGCAAGCAGGGCAAGACATGGGACGGTGTACCCGTGCCTTATCTGAAAGCGGAAGACTTGGATAATGCCACATTTGATTTGTTCCGTAAGTATGCCAAACGGAGCGGACGCATGGAGGAAGCAGACTTGATGGACGACAATCAAGGACTGTTGGAGAAGCTGCGGCTGTATGAGGGTCGTTATCTGAAACGTGCTGCCGCCTTGTTGTTCCATCCCGACCCGGAAAGGTATGTGACCGGAGCATTTGTAAAGGTTGGCTTCTTCCGTGAAGGTATGGATTTGGTATATCAAGATGAAGTGCATGGTAACCTGTTCCAGCAAATTGTAAAGCTGATAGACTTGCTGTGTACCAAATATATGAAAGCCATCATTACCTACGAGGGCATCCAACGGATAGAGACATTGCCGATACCTCGCGAGGCTCTGCGTGAGGCGTTATTAAATGCCTGTATCAACAAAGACTATGCAGAACCTTCCCCCATCCAAATCCGCGTGTATGAAAACAAGTTGGAGATAATAAACGGTGGGGTATTGCCCGAAGGGTGGACGGTGGAAACCTTATTGTCCTCACATCGAAGTATGCCTTACAACCCGGATATCGCCAACACCTTCTTTCGTGCAGGTGAGATTGAGGCATGGGGACGCGGCATTGAGCGCATCATCACGGCTTGTAAGAGTGATGGTTTCTCCACACCGGAGTTCCGCTATGATGCTTCGGGTATATGGACAACCTTTAAGTTTGAATACCCGGAAAGAGCTACTACCCAAAGCGACCAGATAACTACCCAAAAGACTACCCAAAAGACTACCCAAAAGGCCATACAAAACCTAACGGAACAACAGCAAGCTATACTGTCATTCTTAAAGGGACACCCGGAAGCGACCCGAAAAGAAATCAGCGAGAGCCTTTCCGGCATTACGGAGGATGGTGTAAAGTACAATTTTTCCCGGCTGCAAGAATTGGGGTTATTGAAACGCATAGGAGGCAGGAAGCAAGGATATTGGCAGATTATAGAATAAAGGGTTATGAACGATTGGGAAGAATCTGAAAGTTGGCATGAGGATTTAAGGGCATGGGAACGCTTTCAAGATGTACTTGAAAGAATCAAGGGAGAAAATACCTACGAAGACTTGCACGACTTTGAGGATAAAAGCTTTTCCTCGCAACAAGAAACCTCCACGCCTTCCGACGCAGAACATTGCAATAATCCGGTGGAGAAATAGCGGAAAATTGCACTACTTGCCGAATTAAGAATCAAAGATATTCAACCGTTTGGATGAACAGTTTGACTCTTGGGGATAACATGACTGAAACACAGGGAAATCCATACAGGCTACTACTGTTATCCCATATCACCCTCCGCTTGCAACGCAGAAACAGGTCATGCCTCCGGCGGAAGGATATCCTCGGCATACATCGCATCAATCTCCGTGGCATAATTGCGGTTAACCACCGGACGCTTCACTTTCAGCGTATTGGTCAATTCGCCCTTCTCCAAACTGAACGGTTCGGGCAACAAGGTGATGCGTTTCACTTGCTCATAATGGGCAAACTCCTGTTGCAAAGTATCGATGCGAAACAAAATCATTTTGTTTATATCCGGATTGCGACACAGATCAGCCCTGCCCGTGAACGGAATATGATGACGGCGGGCAAAATCCCCCAACAGCTCATATTCGGGCACAATCAATGCGGAAACGAACTTACGTTGGTCGGCAATCACCACAATCTGGTCGATGTAACGATCCACCACCAACTTCGACTCTATCATCTGTGGCGCGATGTATTTCCCGTTAGAAGTCTTGAACAAATCCTTGATGCGGTCGGTCAGGAAAAGTTCCCCGTTTTTCAGATAACCCGCATCGCCCGTATGAAACCATCCTTCGGCATCAATGGCATCCTGTGTCGCGCTTTCCTTGTGATAATACCCCTTGGTAATCGTCGAGCCGCGCAAAAGAATCTCGTTGTCGTCACCGAACTTCAACTGCAACCCGTCGATGAGCCGCCCCACTGAACCGATGGTCTTATGCGCACCGATGTGGTCACACGACACAGTGGCCGTGGACTCCGTCAGCCCGTAACCCGCCACCATCTGGATACCTGCCGAATGCACGAACTCCTCCACGAGCGGTGGAATGGCCGCTCCAGCCGTGGGAAAGAAATTGGCTTTCTCCAGTCCCAACGTCTTTTTCAGCAAAGCAATGACCGTCTTTTCAAAAAATGCATAACGCAGGCGCAAAGACACCGGAGGAATCAGGCCACGCATGCGATAGTCCACATTGTAAACCTTGCCCACCAGCAAGGCTTCGTGCATCAGCTTGCGCTGCACGGGATTGCTTTGGCGAATCCTTTCGTGCACACCCGCATACACTTTCTCCCAAAAACGGGGCACGGCGCACATGCACGTGGGATGCACCTCCTGCAAGGACTGCAAGATGTCGGCCGGGCGCAGATTGACTGCCAGGCGCGCACCTTCGGCAATGCAGAGATAAGACCACGCCCGTTCAAACACATGCGTGAAAGGAAGAAAGTTCAACACCACATCCTTCTCGCTCAACGGCAACACCTTGTCGTTGGCAATCAATGCATCATGATACATCCGGTGGGTCAGCATCACCCCCTTGCTTGCCCCCGTGGTCCCCGATGTATAAAGGATGTTAGCCAGGTCATCCAGCCGTAAGGCGGCGGAACGGCGGTCGATTTCGTCCTGCACATGTAACCCGTCGGCCATCTGCAGGAACTCGTCGAAATACATCGAGACCTTGTCCTGCGGATTCTTCACCACCGTGCGGTCAAACACAACCAGCTTCTGCAAGGTGGGGCAATGCGGCATGCAACGGAAGGCAGTGTCATACTGGTACTGTTCACCCACGAATACATAACGCACCTGCGCGTCGTTCACCATGTAAGTGACCTGGCTTTCGGAACTCGTCGCATAAAAAGGAATGGTCACCGCCCGGATGCCGTATGCCCCAAAGTCCACATACAGGCACTCCGGCTTGTTCTGCGAGAACACGGCCAAGTTTTCCTGCACACCTACCCCCAAAGCCAGCAACGACGCGGACACACGGCGCACCACGGCCGAAAACTCGTTCCACGACACCGGCAACCATTCATTCCGCTCATAGTCGCGATAAGTCATCACAGTCTCGTCGCCGAAACGCGCCGCCTGGTCATGCACAAGGACTGAAAAAGGACTCGTATTTAGCATAGCATTGACTTTTAAATCCTACACAAAGATAAGGTTTTAATTCAAACAAACCCTAAGATTCCCTCAAAATATTTAATTTTTCCGCAGAAAAGCTTAACTTTGCGAAAAAAATGCCCCACACGATATGATGGACATTGAAAACTTGACCCAAGAAGCCATCGGCCTACTGGAAGCCATGGTCGCCATCCCGTCCGTCAGCCGGGAAGAAAAGGAAGTGGCCGACCTGCTGGAACATTTCATGCACGAAAACGGGTTGCACCCCCACCGGACTGGCAACAACCTGTGGTGCATCGCGCCCGGCTTCGACGCCAGCCGCCCCACCCTTCTGCTGAACGCACATATCGACACCGTGAAGCCGGCTTCCAGCTGGACCAAAGACCCCTTCCGACCCACTTGGGAAAACGGGCGGCTGTATGGCCTGGGCACCAACGACGACGGTGCCAGCGTGGTATGCCTCCTGCAGGCGTTCCGCACACTCTCTTGCAAGCCGCAGGCTTATAACATGGTTTACCTGGCTTCCTGCGAAGAAGAAGTGTCGGGCAAGAACGGCATTGAGATGGCACTCCCGCTCCTGCCCCGCATCGACGTGGCTTTGGTGGGCGAACCGACCGGCATGCAGCCTGCCATTGCCGAGAAAGGACTGATGGTGCTCGATGTCACGGAGCATGGCAAGTCTGGACATGCAGCCCGCGACGAAGGAGACAATGCGATATACAAGGCTCTCACGGACATGGAGTGGTTCCGCACCTTCCGTTTCCCGAAAATGTCCCCTCTCCTAGGCGACGTGAAGATGACAGTGACCATCATACAGGCCGGCACCCAACATAACGTCGTGCCCGACCGCTGTGTATTCACCGTGGACGTGCGCAGCAACGAGAACTATTCCAACGAATCCATCTACGAAACCGTCTGCGCCCATGTGCAAGGCGAAGTGAAAGCCCGTTCGTTCCGCCTGAACTCCTCCCGCATCGACCCATGCCATCCGCTTGTGGCCCGCGCCCAGGCCATGGGGCGCACCCCTTTCGGCTCTCCCACGCTCTCCGACCAAGCCCTGATGCCTTTCCCTTCCTTGAAAATGGGTCCCGGCAGTTCTTCACGCTCCCACACCGCCAACGAATATGTCACCAAAGGCGAATTGCAGGAAGCCATCAGGCTGTATCTCGACCTCTTGGACGGATTAACCTTTTGAAGCCGCAATAAAGGAGCAAGTCCAAAATCCTGAGGTTGCAAGAATCGCGCATTCACGTGCCATGGACGGGACTGATGGAAATATCGCAATCTCACGCCATTACCGGATGACACATTGTCAACCGACTTGCCCCTCCGCTATCTTTTTGACTGGCCGGAAGGGAGTCCTGGCGCAAGAAACCAAGCCAGGCGAAAGCCCAAACCGGAAACGGATAACAAAATGCCTCGCGCGGCCTGCATGGAAAAAGCCGTCAAATAGCACGAAAAGGACGGTTTGAAGCCCGCGAAAGGATGGGCGGCATGTGCCTTTTCATCATTTTTCAGTTCCGGAAACGATTTCTCGGGAAAATGCCAGAAACTGTTTTTAAACTCATCGCGAAACAGTTCGCATTTTGAGGGATTTAACACTAATGGAAAAATGAATTGAGGCAATTGGGTGGCGCAGAGTTTCTGTTTCTACAGGCCTTGAATGTCCGCAGTCAAAGCCGCCGGAATGAACTGTCCCGTCTCGCAGGGGGACGAGCCCCGAAGGGGCGGAGGGGGTCTCACACCCACGGGGGCGTAACGACCCTTCTGTTCGCTGTGCGACGGCCATAATGCCGTTTTGTTTCCCTTGCGGCGGCCATAATAGCCGTTTTGTTTGCCATGCGGAGGGCCGTTACGACCCTTTTGTTTCCCTTGCGGAATGACACGTGGGTGGAAACCCCTCCGGCTCTTTGAGCCACCTTCCCTGCAAGGCGGAGGAGTTTTTTCTCCGCACGGGCAAGTAACGGGAAGCTGTGCATTTGATTACAAACGAATATTCGCCAATTGTAAAATCACCAAGATTAGGAACAGTTCCCATTTTCAATCCGAAAAAAGTTATTCCATTATTCTTGCACGTACTAGCGCCTGCCACGTGTAAGCCCTTACGGACTTACACGTGGCAATCTAAAACTTCTTGGAGCTGTCATTCCATTTTTGACATGCCCTCTCAACGTCCTATCCAGACTTCCGGATTCAGTTTCTGCTTTTCCTTGCGGAGCTGGAAATGCAACACGCAATGGCCGCTGCCGTCTTCCTCCACCTTGCCGAGGATGTCGCGGGCCTTAACTTCCTGCCCCTTGGCCACCCGCACGGAAGACAGGTTGCAATACACGGAAATATAGCTGCCATGGCGCACCATGACATTCCTGGTACCGCCAAATTGGAACACGGCCGACACGACACCGTCGAAAACGGAACGGGCCATGGCACCCGGACGGCCCACATAGTTGGTGCCTTTGTTGTCGAGCTTCACGTTCTTCAACCCCGGCACGTTATAAACCCCGAAACGGCTGCCCAACATGTAATTGCCCGTAATGGGCACGGGCAGACGCCCCTTGTTGCGCACGAAGCTGCCATTCAAAGCCTGGTCCTGCGGCGTAATCCATTTGTATTCCGAGGGGATGGAACTTTCCTCCTGCTTCTTCCCGGAAGACGTGGCCTTCGCCTTGCGCTGCCGGGCAGCCCTTTTCCGCGCCTCGGCCTCGGCGCGCTTGCGTTCCTGTTCCACTTCCCAAGCGATCAGCTCGTCTATTTTCCGGTCCAGCGCGGCCAGCTGGCGGCGTTGCTCCTCCACCTCCTTTTTCAAAGCCTGTTGCCGTTTCTGCAGCCCGGCCACATTCTTCGTCTCCGCCTCATGTTGTTCTTGCAAGAGGATTTTCTGTTTCTCACATTCGGCCACCAAGCGGTCCTTTTCGGCCTTGACGGCCAACAAGTCATTTTTCCGCTTCAGCAGCTCGTTGCGCTTCTCCACGATGCGCTCACCCAATCGCCGTTGATAGGCGGCATATTCACGGGCATAACGCGAACGGCGGTACATTTGCGTCACCGTGCGGCTGGACAACATGAAAAGCAAAGGACTTCCCGCCGACCGGTTGACCCGCGCATAGCGCAACGCCTTCGCGTAATCCTCCTTTTTCTTCTCCAAGTCGCGCCCCGTGCGGTCCACTTCGGCCTGCAACCGGTCTGCCTCGGCCGACAACGCGCGGATTTGCGCCTCCATCGTGTCAATATAACGCTGGCGGTTTTCTATCTGGTTGGTGAGGATATGGATGTCGCGCATCTTGGAAGCCACGTCTTTCTCTGCGGACTTCAATTCCTTGCGCGAACGATCCAAGTCTTTCTGCATCTCCTTTTTCTGTGATTGCAACGCCTTGACCTTGCGTCCGGACTGCGCGTCCGCCGCCAACACGCCCCACACAAAAAGAAAAGCAAAAGCCCAACCACGGATTTTCATCGTACCAGTTTCTTTAAGATGTCATCCGGACTTACCTTTTGGTAACGTCCGCCCGGCTCCTTGGAAGGTGCCACGTCCTTGGCATTCCACTTCAGGCTGCTCAACGAAAACTGTGCTGTCAGGTCTTTCCCCGTCCCCGTAAGCGACAGTTGCATCTCATCGGGAAAACTCTTCTGCTCCACGTTCGCGAAATGGCGATAAGTCCAGTTCAGCCTCGGCACGGAGACTTGCCCGCCCACTACCACGGACGTGTTGCGAATCAATCCCGTCAGCGCATCTACCACGAACTGACACTGCAACAAGCCATCCGTGCGGGTGGTAAGGATGGTGCTCTCCTCGTTGCGCATCATGTCGAAATCCTCCGCCTGCCACGTCCCGCCAGCCCGTCCCGGAACGAACAGGTCGCTCCAGAAAAGTGCCTGCAAAGAATAGAAATCAATCCCGGCCTGCTGCAGGTAGGGCACTTCCGAGTAGGCGACTTTCACATACTGGCGCTCCGCACGGTTGATCAGCATCATGTAGTCCGGCGTAAACTCCAGGCGTCCCACTTCCATGAAGCCAAGGGCGACCAAGGAGAGCTGAATCAGCTCGCCGCGCTTCAAGTTGCAGTTCCCGCCTACGGAAAGGGTTTTCCCGCCCATGTATAATTTGAAACCGAGCTTTCCTGTCACGGTGCCTTCCTTCAGCCCCGTGACCGCCATTTTGTCCACCCATTCCCGTTTCCCCCCACCATCCGGGGATTCCGCCACAGCCGCCTGGCGCGCGGAACGACATGCCGTCCACAGGCACAACATCATGGCCACACAGCCACACAAAGCCACTTTCCAACCGTTCATTCAGCGATATATTTTCTCAGTCGTATTTTCTTCTTCAACACCTTGGACAAGTCATCCCCGCCCTTGGCTTCCGCCATTTTCCAATATTTCAATGCGCCCTCCATGTCGCCGCAACAGGCGTAAATGTCGCCTGCATGTTCCAACACGCCGCCGGACACGTCCTCGTCATGCTCGATGTCGCCCACCAGCACCCGGTCTATATAGAGCTTGGCCTCCGCATACCGTCCTTTGATGAACAGGATCCATGCATACGTGTCAATGTAAGTCTTGTTGCCGGGCTCCGCCACGATGGTGCGGTGGCTCATTTCTTCCGCCTTGTCCAGGTCACGCTTCTCCAGCGAGAGGTAATAGGCATAATTATTCAAGCACGCCACGTTGCCGGAATTATATACCAGGCAAGAGTCGTAGGCCATGAACGCGGAGTCGGGCAACCCGTTGCTGTAATAAAGGTCGCCCATGATGGAATACATGTCCGACACGATGCCGCGGTCGGTGTCCGGTTTGATTTGTTTCACGCCCTTGCGGAACACGTCCAACGCCTTCTCTTGCTCGCCCAGCTGATAGCGGGCAAAACCTAAATAGAAGTAATAAGGAAGCTGGTCGGGATAATGGCTGATGCCTTGCGCACAGATGTCGGCCACCTTGCGGTAGTCGTTCTCCCGTGCGCCCAATTGTATCAGCTGGTACAAGGCAGCCTGGTTGTCCGGTTCAAGTTTCAAGATGCGCTCCAATGCCGGTTCGAGCGCGTCATCGGCATGCTTAAGCTGCAGGTATGAGGCATACAAGGTCAGCATATCCACCGTTTCGGGAACAGCAGCGAAGATGCGGTTGAACACGCGCAACACATCCGCGCTGTCGGCATGCGCGTTCTCTTTCTCCACGATGAAGTTGCGCATCAGCATCACCCTCGCCCGCTCGTCCGTGGATTTCCCGTACAACAAGCCGTCCAATTCCTTTTGGTAAAGCGAATCCTGTTTCGTTTGTTTATAATAATCCAGCATGGACATCCGCAAGGCCTGGTTGCCGGGTTCCTTTTTCCTCACTTCGTCATAAATGGCCAATGCCCGCTCCCGCTGGCCGGCCAACAGATACTGGTCACCAATCAGCACCCTGTAGGACAAATCGTTGGGATTGTCCTCCGCAAGGTTTTCCAATTCGGCGAAAGCATTGTCGTCTTGTTTCAGCTCCCGATAGAGCCTGAACTTTTCCATGCTGATGGACATGTTCCGTCCTTCGAGCGTCTCGATACGGTCAAGCGCGCGGATGGCAGCCTGGTAATCTTCCCCATCCATGTAAATGCGCACCAGTTGGGCCAGCACGTCCGAACGCGCGGGATTGCAACGCACCATGTCTTCGAGCACCGGCACGGCCTTTTGGTTGTCCCGGTGACGCAAGTAGAAAGAAGCCAGCACTTCTTTATAATAGATATTATCCGGCTCCAAAGCCACGGCACGCGACAAATGCCGGTCACATTGCGCCGAGTCGCCCAGATTCAAGTAATACAACCCGAGGTCGTAAAGCACTTCCCCCGCATCGGGGTTGATGTCCAGGCAATGCTTATACAAAACAAAGGCATCATCATAACGCCCCGCCAGCTTGTGCTTGACGGCCTCCAAATAATAATAATCAAACCTGCGCTGCGCCTCATCCGGCAAGCCTTGCCCCTGCCCGGCCACCGTGGCCGTCCTGCAGGCCGTGCAACACACCATGGCACACAACGCGCCACAGATTCCTACAAAAAACTTCCTCACGCGTCTCATTTCTTTCCGGAATGCCCGAAACCGCCCGCTCCCCGTTCAGTTTCATCCAAATTCTCCACCACAGCCCACTCGGCCCGCTCATACCGTGACACCACCATTTGGGCTATCCGCTCTCCGTCGCAAATTTCAAAGGGTTCCGGCGAGAGGTTCACCAAAATGACACAAATCTCCCCGCGATAGTCCGCGTCTATCGTCCCCGGGGAGTTCAACACCGTGATGCCTTTCTTCAACGCCAGCCCGCTCCGTGGCCTGACCTGCGCCTCGGTGCCCTTCGGCAAAGCCACATAAATCCCCGTCGGCACCAGGCACCTCTCCAAGGGCTTCAACACTATCGGCCTCTCCAAATTGGCACGCAAGTCCATCCCGGCGGAATCCGGCGTGGCATACTGCGGCAGCGGATGGCGGGACTTGTTGATGACACGTATTTCCATCTTCTTCACAAAATACTATTTTTGAGATACAAAAATAGCCAATTCTCCGAATATCGCCATTGATTTTCCCGGAAAAAGAAAGTATGTCAACCTTTTTAATTACTTTTGCACAAAGACAACAAAAACAAGCATGGAGTGGACACGGTTAATCTCCAACAAACGGTTGGGATTGGAAAAATATCATCAGGTGCGCAAGGATGACCGGACAGAGTTCCAGCGGGATTACGACCGCCTCATCTTCTCTGCCCCGTTCAGGCGGTTGCAGAACAAGACACAGGTGTTCCCGCTCCCGGGAAGCATCTTCGTGCACAACAGGCTGACCCACAGCCTTGAAGTTTCGAGCGTGGGACGCTCGCTGGGCAACGACACGTCGCGGGCACTCATCCAAAAACATCCGAAACTGGCAAACAGCCACCTCACCGAAGCCGGCGCCATCGTGTCGGCCGCCTGCCTGGCGCACGACCTGGGCAACCCGCCTTTCGGGCATTCAGGCGAGCGTGCCATCGGGACATTTTTCAGCGAGGGCAAAGGGGAATGGCTGTCCGCCTACCGCGACCCGAAGAACGGCGACCGCCTCAGCAACGCCGAATGGAACGACCTTGTCCATTTCGAAGGAAACGCCAACGCCTTCCGGCTGCTCACCCACCATTTCCAGGGACGGCGGGAAGGGGGCTTCGTCATGACCTATTCCACGCTGGCCTCCATCGTGAAATACCCGTTCTCGTCCAACCTGGCCGGGACATACCCGAAATTCGGTTTCTTCCAAAGCGAAATCCCCATCTACCAACGCATCGCGGAAGAACTGGGCATTCCCCGGCAACCCAGCGAGGAAGGCACTTACCGGTACGTGCGCCATCCTTTCGTCTATCTGGTGGAAGCCGCCGACGACATCTGCTATGAAATCATGGACATTGAAGACGCGCACAAGCTGAAAATCCTGAATACGGCCGAGACGCAAGAACTTCTCCTTGCCTTTTTCGACGGGGAAGAGCAACAACACATCCGGCGCAACCTGAAACTTGTCAGCGACACCAACGAGCAAATCGTCTATCTGCGCTCGTGCGCCATCGGCTGCCTGGAGAAAGAATGCGCAAGGGTGTTCGTGGAGCATGAAGACGAAATCTTGGCCGGCACGTTCCAAGGCACCCTCATCGGCCATATCGCCGAAATCCCCCGCCAAGCCTACAAGGCATGCGAAAAAATGGCCTATGAGAAGATTTACCGGAGCAAGGACGTGGTGGACATCGAATTGGCCGGTTTCCAGGTCATCAGCACACTCCTTGACTTAATGACGGAAGCCGTGTGCAATCCGGAAAAGACCTACTCGCGCTTGCTCATCAACCGCGTATCGCAACAATACGAAATCGGTGCCGAACGGCTCTACGACCGCATCATGGCCGTCCTCGACTACGTGTCGGGCATGACGGACGTTTATGCCCTCGACCTCTACCGGAAAATCAACGGGATGAGCCTGCCTATCGTGTAAGAAACTGTTTTGAATCTCCACAAAAAGAAAAGGACGCGTCACCCGCGTCCCGAAAAAGTTTCAATATGGCGTTTCCGCTTTTCCTCGCGGATTTCGTCCACGGCAATCAGGATTCCCGTTTCCTCCACGTCGCCAAACTCGTCGTTGATGGCCGTGCCAAACATCTTCATGGTGGGCGAAAGCCCCATGTAGGCATTCACCAAAGGAGGGATGTTGTAACCCAGCTTGCGGACTTCCGTGTTCAACACCTTATAGTCTTCCTTGAAATCATCCGCCACGAAAAGTTTCTTGAGGTCTTCCGTGTCCGCCTCAAGCTGCAAGGGATGGTAAGGCACTATCAACTTGTCCTTGTCCTCGAAATGTTTCTTGAGGAAATACAGGATCATGTCGCGCCCGAAGCTCGGATAAGAAGGGTACATGGTCATCTTGCCAAAATAATAACGCACGTCGGGCACCAGCACGGTCAGCGCGCCCAACCCGTCCCACAGGTTGTCCAACGTGAACAGCCCTTTCGAACCGGCACGGGTACTTTGATATTCCAACGTCACGAACGACCGCCCCAGTTCTATCGTGTAGGGCATGTAGTCTTTCATGAAACGCTCGGAAAAATGGAACATGTGCGAAGTGGCCAGCACCGGTTGCCCGTCGGGCTTCACTTTCACTTTTGAACCCAACAAATAACGGTAGCCTCCCAAAATCTCTTCCACCTCGGGATCCCAAACAATCAATTGCTTGTAAGGCTCTTCCATCATGTCGAAATCATCCAAGTCTAGCGAAAGCCCCGTCCCGCCTCCGGAAGCCCGGAAGGCGATTTCACGCAAACGCCCGATTTCACGAACCACGTTGGGTGCATTCTGCCACGTGACCACATATATCTCGTTATGGCTCTTATTCGTATCACGCAACAGCTTGTCCGGTGTCAACTCGGCTTTCAGCAGTTCCCGGCTTACCGGAGCTATTATCTCTTCCATCTCGTAATTGTTTTTCTTCTTAATCACAACTTATACACTCGTTCCTTCACTTCCTGTGCCCATTGGTAGGCCGTCTTGGACTTGTCGAAGGTCTCCCACGGAATGGGTTCCCCGATGATGACCTTGTACGTCCCATGTTGGCTCCGGTACATCTCGTCGGGCAAGAACAGCATGGCCAGATTGAATTTGAGACGCAAACGTTTGCACCATTCCGCAATGGTATAAAAACGGTCCGAATTACGACCGATAAAATGTATCGGCACCACATCGCGCTGCGTCGCCACGCTTTTGGCCACGAACGTCTTGTTCCACGGCAAGTCGCGTATCGACCCGTCTTTCATCCGGCGCGAACAGATGCCTGCGGGAAACATGATAATCTGGCTGTCGGAACGGAATGCCTCTTCCACAATCCGCGGCAAGTTCCTCGCCTGGTGCCCCAATTTGTTGATCGGGATACATAGAGGCGCAAGCCCTTGCAGGTTCATCAGCAAGTCGTTCACCAGATATTTGATGTTGCCTTGGTAATGCCGGCCAAGCACCATGCCCAAGGTCACCCCGTCTATCGCCCCCAATGGATGGTTGGAGACGAACGTGTATTTGTGCGACAGGTCGGCGATATGCTCCAGACCCTCCACTTCCACCTTCACGTCCAGATACTTCAGGCTGTGCTCACAAAAGTCAACGCCCACATAACCTTCTTTCAGGAATCCATTGATGAAATCTTGGTGAATCAGCCGCTTGAGCCGGTTAATCAGGAAGCGGGGGACGTATTTGGCCTTCTTCCCGGCACGGTCGCGCACGACTTTGTCCAAATCAATCAACGCCGCGCGACCCTCCAATTTTCCTTTTTGCAGAATCTCTTCACTCATGACACCAAATGTTCAAGAAACAACGACCTTGGAATTGTTTATAATATACGTCCCCTTGGGCAAACCGCTTATCCAATTGGTTCCCTTGCTCAACCTGAACAGGCCATAAAAAACGCCATTGCCTTTATACACCGGCAACATTTGCGAATGCTTGCTGGTAACCAGCAGCGCATTGCGCCGCACCTTGACTTCCACCGGATAAGTAGAAGACACACGGCGGTTCTTGTAAATATGGGTATATTCGGAAAAAGGTACTTTGCGTGCCACGGAATCGCCACTTATAGACACTGGCAAATGGCTCGCCGCCGAAATGGCGACAGCACACCACGTCATCAACGACACCCACAAACAAATCTTTTTCCTACTCTTCTTCAACATTGAGTTTAGAATTAACTTCTATTTTACAAAAATAGGACGAAACTGTCACTTACCAAGACAAACCTGCCATATTTTAAGAAATATTAAAAAACAAAAGGCAGAAACCTTTGCGGATAAGACATTTGTCTTTCACGCCCCCACACAGCATGACACGACCCGTCCCCACGAGCCGCCCGGATGCAAGGGATTTCCTCCCCCGCATCCGGCTGGCCTCCTGTCCCTTGTCAAGCCAGCAACTGCTTCACCAGTGCGCTGATGGCTTTTCCATCGGCCTTCCCGGCCAATTGCTTGGTGGCCACGCCCATCACCTTGCCCATGTCCTTGGCGCTCGTCGCCCCCACGGCTTCAATGATGGCCTTCACCTCCTTTTCCAGCTGCTCCGGAGAAAGCGGCTGGGGCAAATAACGGTTGATGACCTCCACCTGTGCCAATTCCTCATCGGCCAAGTCCTGCCGTCCTTGTTCCACATAAAGCGCGGCCGTGTCCTTGCCTTGCTTGGCCAACTTGGCCAGGATTTTCAGTGCGGCCTCATCGCTCAACTCGTCGTTGGCACCCGGCGCGGTCTTGGCCTCGATGAAAACTTTCTTGATGTTGCGCAAAGCTTCCAAAGCCATCTTGTCCTTGGCTTTCATTGCCGCAATGATATCCTTGCTGACTTGTTCAAACAGTGTCATCTTTTGCTCTCCTTTCCTATTATATATGGTATATTAAAACACAATCATCGACTTTTCCTCTTCGCCTTGTCCGGCCGGTGTCTCGCCAACCGCCTGCCCCACGCCGGAAGTCTTGCCTTTTATGGCAGCCAGCACTTCTTTGCTACGCTTATAGGTCGGCGTGTTTTCCACTTCCGAAATCACGTCGTCGTTGTCCAAATCGTCTTCTCCGAACACATACAGATGATGCGGACGCTTGATGATGCCTTGCTTGATATCGTGCGCATAAAACTCTATGCGGCGGTTGGCTTTCTTCATGGCGTTCTCTTCTTTTTGCGCCCGTTTTTCCTCGTCTTCTTCCTCGGCCTTGGCATCCATCCCCGGCACATTTTTCAGTCCGAAACCGGTAGCCAGCACCGTGATTTTGACTTTCTGCCCCAATTCCGCATCCGTAGCAAGCCCGAACTTGGTTTCCACGTCATCGCCGAATTTGCTCATGAACTCATGCACCTCGTTCATCTCCTCCATGGTCAGCTGCGCACTCTCTTCCTTGTCGCAAAACGAGATGTTGAGCAACACCTTTTTTGACTTGAAGATGTCGTTGTTGTTCAGCAACGGAGAGTTCAAGGCATCTTCTATGGCCAGCCTCACACGGCCTTCGCCTTCACCGTACCCCGTGCTCATGATGGCCACGCCGCCGTCTTTCAGCACAGTGGTCACGTCTTGGAAGTCCAAATTGACAATACCGTGCACCGTGATAATCTCGGCGATGCTCTTCGCCGCCACCGACAATGTGTCATCGGCCTTGGCAAAAGCGTTCAACACGGTCAGTTCGTTGAAAATCTCGCGCAGGCGTTCGTTGTTGATGACCAGCAAGGCATCTACGTGCTTGGAGATTTCCTCCACCCCGTCCAAAGCCTGGTCGATTTTCTTCAGTCCCTCGAAACGGAACGGTATGGTGACGATGCCCACCGTCAGGATGCCCATTTCTTTCGCACACTGCGCAATGACAGGCGCGGCCCCCGTTCCGGTCCCGCCGCCCATGCCGGCCGTGATAAACACCATGCGCGTACCGTCCTGCAATTGCTCCTTGATGGCATCCAGGCTCTCCAAAGCCGCCTGCCGTCCGCGTTCCGGACGGTTTCCGGCACCCAATCCGTCCTTTCCCAGTTGCAGGTGGGTCGGAATCGGGGAGTCCTTCAAGGCCTGGCTGTCCGTGTTGCACAGCATGAACGTCACGTTGTGGATGCCTTCCTTATACATGTGGTTGACGGCATTGCCGCCACCGCCGCCCACTCCAATTACCTTTATATATATATCCGGGTTTGCCTTTGGCATGTTGAACCGGATGCCGTTATCTTCTTGCGTCATATTTTCCTGTTCCATTTATTCTTCCGTTATGGTTTTCGTCACTTTCTCAAGCCATTCCTTAATCCGGCTTTTCTTGCGCGGCTTGGGTGGTTCCTGCCGTTCCTCGGGACGGTTGTCCTTTTCTGCCGCCTCCACGCTTTCGCCTGCCCCTTGCCCGTATCCTGCGGGCTGGACATCTGTCTCTTCCGACCCTTGTTCAGGAACCACGGCCACACTTGCTTTCGGGGACGTGCAATTATGGCTTCCCGCATTCAACAGCGACAACAAGACGTTCAGCGAACCGTCCCGCACGACTGTGTCCGCATAGGCTGTATGCAAGTCCAAAGGCACGACCCGCACGAAACGCAGCTTCTCGGCCTTGAGTTTGGCCGATACCGCCTTGTCCAAGCGTTGCACGTTGGCCGCCGCACCCGATATCACGACACCCGCCAACAACTTGTCCTGGTAACCGCTGTTGCGGATTTGGGCTGCCACGTTGCTCAGGATTTCTTCTTCGCGGGCTTCCACGATTTCCACCAACACGCGCTCCTCTATCGTGCGCCCGTTGTTGGTCAGCACGTTTTTCGTCAGTTCTTCCGCCCCGCTCTCGGAATAGGCGGAGCCATATTTCAGCTTCAGCTTTTCTGCCTCGTCATCTTCCACTTGCTGGCTGCAAATATCCTGCGTGATGCTTTGGCCGCCCAGGGGAATCACTGCCAAGTGGCGCAACAGATTGCTCTTATATACGGCCACGGTCGTCGTACCGTAACCGAAATCCACAAGGACACACCCCGAACGGCGTTCCATCTCGGTCAGTACGCACTCGGCCAAAGCCATCGGGGCGATAAATACGCCGGCCACCTCCAACCCGCAGGCTTCCACGCATTGGAGGATATATTCCCTCACTTCCGTGCGGGCAATCACGTTCAGGAATGTGCCTTCTATCTGGCTTCCCAACACGCCAACCGGTTCCGTGGTCACATCCAGCCCCACACGGTATTCTTGCGGCACCACGTCCAAGATCTCATATCCGGGATAAGCGGCAGCCCTGTTCGACTTCAGGAGAGACTCCACGATTTCCTGGGAAATGACCGTCTTGGTGGCAAACTGGCGCGCCACCGTGTTTTTGCGGCTTTGCAACGACTGTCCGCCGATGCCCACAAACACACGGTCCACCTGCAGGTCCAATGCCGCCTCCATCTTTTCGATGATGCCTTTCAGGCACACCACCATTTTATCAATGTTATACACCCTGCCTTTACGGATGCAATTCCGGGCATCTGCCTGCTCCACGTGCAACACCTGGACACTGCCGTCTGTATTCTTGTATCCGGCCACGCCCCTTATCTTGGACGAGCCGAACTCGATTGCCACGATGATTTCTTTTTCTACAGCCATATCATTTCTTGTTTTTCTTGCAAATAATTTGATTGTCATACTCCAGGCATATCGTGGAGTATTTGTTCCAACCCACCTTGTTCAGCCCTTCGGTGTAAAACAGCTTCATCCGGTCAAGTTTGTCTTCCACATTCGTGGGCGCGCCCAACAGGATGATGTGTTCGCCCACCCGTGGCACCAGTTCCACCTTGCCGTCTTCGGTCACGTGGATTTGCTGTATCTGATGGCTCCAAAAAGGATTGTCTTGGATGCACCGTCCCAGCCTCAACAGGTTCTTGCGGGCATATTGTGGCGTGATGGCGCCCGTGGCCACCACCAAGTCGGCATAATATGAAGACTTGGGCATCTGTTTGCCCGAACGGTCTATGTAGTAATCGCTTCCGTCCGAAGCCATGACATGCAACACGGGCAGGCGCTGGCTGATGTGCACACACACTTTGCCGCCCGGTGTCTTATAAGCCGTCGCCTCAGCGATAAACGGATTCTTGCGCAACACATTTTCAATCCGCGCCAGGCTCACGCTGCCCATCCTGCACCCTGTAGGGTCGCATTTCTTGCTTTTCAGCAGCTGGATGACTTCGTCGGAACGGATAAACCCCGTCTGCAGGCTGTCTTCCACCACGACCTCCACACCGCAGCACATCTCCTCGTCCTTCGAGGGGTTCAGCACCGTGACGGCCGCCACGAAATAGCATCCCAGGCAAAGCAGCAACAATATGACACCTAATTTCTTTATCATCTGTTCTTCAGTATTTCCGTGATTCGAGGAGCGTATGCGTCAATATCCCCCGCCCCCAACAGGATAAACACATCCGCTTGCGAACGACGCACCGTCTCGGGCACATCGTCCTTCCGGCACAACACTTTCTCCACCGAGGGAGCAAGATGGTCGTATATCAGGCGGCTCGTCACGCCCGGAATGGGAGCTTCCCGCGCAGGATAAATATCCGTCAGCACCACCTCGTCCGCCAGCGACAGGCTTTCGGCAAACTCCTTGTAGAAATCTCTCGTGCGGGTATAAAGGTGGGGCTGGAAGATGGCCATGATGCGTTTGCCGCGATACAGTTCGCGCACCGACAGGATACTTTGGCGTATCTCCGCCGGATGATGGGCATAATCTGTGAGGAACACGGCCTTCTGGCTCTTCAACTGGAAATCGAAACGCCGGTCCACTCCCCGGAACGACACCATCCCGCGCCGTATCTCTTCGGCCGTCGCGCCCGCGATTTGCGCCAAGGCCATGGCCGCGATGCCGTTTTCGATGTTCACGCTTACCGGCACACCAAGCTGGATGCCCGGAATATCCCCAAGCGGCGACACAAAGTCGAAACTGATTTCCCCGTCGCCGATGCGGACATGTTCCGCATGAAAATCGCCGTTGTCGCGGCTATAACGGTAAACCGTCACACCTTCCTGTACGTCGGGCTGCATTTCCAACCCTTCGTGCAACACCAGGCAACCGCCCGGACGAATCAGGGACGAATATTTTCTGAAGCTTTCCAAGTAAGCGGCTTTCGACCCGTAAACGTCCAAATGGTCGGGGTCGGTGGCTGTGATGACCGAGGCATAAGGGGTCAACCAATGGAAAGAGCGGTCGAACTCGTCGGCTTCGATGACCACATAGTCGCTCGCAGGAGAAAGGATGTAATTTGTCCCGTAATTTTTGGAAATCCCGCCCAAGAAAGCGTTGCAGTCCACGTGGCTTTGGTGCAGGAGATGCGCCGCCATCGTGGAAGTTGTCGTCTTCCCGTGGGTGCCCGCCACGCAAAGCCCTTTGTGCGCCCGCGTCAAGGTGCCCAACACCTGCGCCCGCTTTTCCAGTTCGAAGCCGTTTGCCTTAAAGAACATCAATTCTTTGTGCTCCGCCGGAATGGCGGGCGTATAGACCACCAGACAACACCTCTTGTCCTTGCAGACTTCGGGAATCGCCTCCACCGACTCCTCGTAATGGATGTGTGCTCCCTCGGCCTCCAAATGGCGCGTTAATTCCGAGGCACTCCGGTCGTAACCGGCCACAAACGCGCCTTTCTGCAGGAAATAACGGGCAATCGCGCTCATGCCGATACCCCCTATCCCGACGAAATACACGGATTTAATATCTTGGATTTCCATTTTTACTTTTTCCTTTCCCTATAAGTTCCTGCCAAACGGCAGACTTCCTCCGCAATGCGGTCGGCAGCGTCCGCAAAGGCCAGCTTCCGGATGTTCTGCGACAACGCGGCCAACCGGTTTTCGTCCTCCACGGCCTGCAAGGCCAACGGAATCAGCTTTTCCACGGCCTCCGCGTCTTTCACGTAGAGCGCGGCATCTTTTTCCACCAACGCCAAGGCGTTTTTCGTCTGGTGGTCTTCCGCCACATTAGGCGAAGGCACCAAGACCGCAGGCTTGCCCAACAGGCAAAGTTCCGAGATGCTGCTGGCACCCGCCCGCGAGATGACAAGGTCGGCTGCCGCGTAAGCCTCTTCCATCTTCGCGATGAAGTCCGTCACGAAAAGGTTTGCCGGTTGGCCTTCCAGTTTCAGCGTCTCCCGGATACCCGCATAGTAATATCCGCCCGTCTGCCAAATGAACTGCACTCCGGATGACGCGATGGTTTTCAAGTTCTCCAGCATGCTTTCGTTCAGGGTCCGCGCCCCGAGGCTTCCACCGATGAGCAACACGGTTTTCCGTCCCGGTTGCAAGCCGAAAGCGGCCAAAGCCTCATCACGGTTTTCCGCATGTTGCAACAATCCTTGGCGCACGGGATTCCCTGTCAACAGGATTTTTTCTTTCGGGAAAAAACGCTCCATGCCGTCGTATGCCACACAAATTCGGTCGGCCCCTTTGGCCAACAGCTTGTTGGTCACACCCGCATACGAGTTTTGTTCCTGAATCAGCGTGGGAATGCCTTCAGCCTGTGCCACGTTCAAAGTCGGCCCGCTGGCGTATCCGCCCACGCCGACCACGGCCATCGGTTTGAAATCACGGATTATGTTCCGCGCCATGCGCCGGCTTTTCCAAATTTTGAAAAGCACACCCACATTTTTCAGCAAATGCTTCCGGTCGAACCCGCAGATAGGCAAGCCTTTGATGGGATAACCCGCAGCCGGCACCCGCTTCATCTCCATCCGCCCTTCCGCGCCGACAAACAAGATGTCGGCATCCGGATGCCTCTTTTTGATGGCATTCGCAATAGACACAGCCGGAAAAATATGTCCGCCCGTGCCTCCCCCGCTCACGATAATCCTTAGCTTTTCTTTCATGAGGCTTGATTTTATCAGCAAAAATAGTAATAAAATCGGGATTTAGATACTTTTTCTTCCTCTATTTTATTAAGTGGGATAAAGAAACCTTACAATCCTGTAACCCGGCGCAACGCGAAGCCGCCAAAAGGGCAACAGGCAAATCCGCGTCCGGAAATCCCGCCTTGCCTTATTCGCCCCTGCTCCGCCCGGTATCCGGGATGCGGAAATGCCGTTCCCGGTACAAAAACTTTCTTGCACCTGATCATTCCCGTGCCTTTTGCCGCAGACGTGTCTTTAAAGCCGCAAACATGAATCTTTAACTCAAAGAAACAATTTTCCGCGACAAACAGCAAAGACACTCCCGCAACAAGATTTGCGGAAAAATTCCCCGTAAAATCTTGCCACCTCACATTTTCCAACCGGACAGCAGCGCATGAAACCGCCCCGTCCCCGGAAAGAAAAGAAGCACCGGAAAGGCATTACATGACATTCGGACAAGCCACCCTTCCCTGTTGCCTGGAAAAGACGCGCTGCTCCTCGTTTTTCCGGACAAAACATCTCTCAAGCGTTCCCGGTCTGCCCGGGAAGCCCCGCCTCATCGTCCACCATGTCTTCCTCCGTCTGCGTTTTCTTCTTGGCCGACCGGCTTACGCTCAAAATTATTCCCAAATATACACAATTGATGACCGTCGAAGTCCCTCCTTTGCTGACCAAAGGCAAAGGCTGGCCCGTCACGGGGAAAACCCCTACGGCCACGGCCATGTTGATGAGTGCCTGGGTGACCAGCATCAGCGAAAGCCCCATGACCAGGAAAGCCGGGAAATCGCGCTCGCACCGGCTGGCAATGCGCGCCGAACGGAACAGCAACACGATGTAGAGGAACATGACGAAGGCCCCTCCGGCCAACCCGAGCTCCTCAATCACTATGGCATAGATGAAATCGGAAAACGACTGGGGAAGGAAGTCGCGCTCCACGGAATTTCCGGGGCCCCTCCCCACCACATTGCAAGTGGCTATGGCTATCTTGGCATGGGTCACCTGCGGATTCTCCGAAATGTTATACTCAGACGGATCGTCCGGCACAGGGCCGTGGTCGCGCACCCGCTCGGCCCACGTAGGCACACGGTGCAGCAAAGGCAGCTCGCCGACCGCCTCCAGCGTGGACGAAGGAGCATAGGACAGGAACACGAATAATGCCGCTCCGGCCACAGCCAACCCGCCCAACAAGGTGCCCAGCTGTTTCCAAGGCACACCTCCCACGAACATCATGACCAGCACGACCAAGAAAGTCATGGCCGCCGTGGAGAAATTTTCCGGGACAATCAGCCCGCATATCAGCACCGCCATGACCATAATCCACTTGAAAGCCCTACGCTGGGCACCGTTCTCGTCGCGCATGCTGGCCAAAATCATGGCCACTGTCGTCACCAACACGCCCTTGGCAAGCTCGGAAGGCTGGAATCCCACCCCGACCACTTCCACCCAACGGCTGGCGTTGTTCACCTTTTCCGTGAACATGGCGATGACCAGGAACAACACCGAGAGGGGAATCCCCAGCAAAGGGATGAGCTTAAAATAACGGCAATGTATCTTGTGGACCAGCAGCGTGGCTATCACGCCAATCACAAAATAAGAGACATGCTGCAAGATGGGTTTCCAATAATATCCCGTCTTGTAACTCATGTTGCTGGAGGCACTATACACCTCAATGATGGAAATCAGGCCGAGGAAGAACAGAATCATCCACACCACCTTGTCGCCCTCGAAGAGTTTCCATTTCCTTAATACCTTAGCTGCTGTGACCATGCCGAATATACGTTATTTATAAAGCCCGGACGAGCGACTTGAACTGTTCGCCGCGGTCTTCCATGTTCTTGAAAAGGTCGAAACTGGCACAACACGGGCTTAACAATACCGTGTCGCCCGGACGCGCCATCCGCACACAGGCTTCCACGCAATCTTTCATGCTGTGCGTGTCGGCCACGGGAATACCGAAACCATCGAAGAAATCGTGCAGTTTCCGGTTGTCGGCACCGAGATAAACCAGCCCCGCGCATTTCTGCCGCACCAAGTCGGCAATAGCCCCGTAATCATTGCCTTTGTCTTTCCCGCCGAGTATCAGCACGACGGGAGTCTTCATGCTGTCCAACGCATACCAGCAAGCATCCACGTTGGTGGCCTTGGAATCGTTCACGAACGCCACGCCACGCACGTCGGCCACTTTCTCCAAGCGGTGCTCCACTCCCTTGAAATCGCCCAAGCCTTCGCGGATGACCTCGTCGGACACACCGGCCAGGCGGGCCGCGATGCCGGCCGCCAATGAATTATACAGATTGTGCTTGCCCGAAAGCGACAAGGCCTCCTCGGGCATACGGAACGTCCCGTCCATGTCCAACACATATTCCCCGCCGGCCACATAACCGGCCATGCCGTCTTTGCGCAGGATGGAGAATGGACACCGGCGGGCACGGATGTCATATTTCCCCAATTCGCCCGCCACGACCGGGTCGTCAGCCCAATAGACGAAAGCGTCTCCCGCGTCCTGGTTCTGCAGGATGCGCATCTTGGCATCCACATAGTTCTGCATGCAGAAACCGTAGCGGTCCAGATGGTCGGGCGTGATGTTGAGCAACACGCCGATATGGGCGCGGAACTTGTACATGTTGTCTAGCTGGAAGCTGCTCAGCTCGATGACATACCAGTCGTAATCCTTCTCGGCCACCTGCAGGGCGAGGCTCTGCCCGATGTTGCCGGCCAGCCCCACGTTGTAGCCCGCCTTCCGCAGGATATGGTATATCAGGGAAGTCGTCGTGGTCTTTCCGTTGCTCCCCGTGATGCAAATCATTTTGGCATCGGTGTAACGTCCGGCAAATTCAATTTCCGAAATAATGGGGATGCCCGCTTCCCTGGCCTTCACCACCATCGGCGCGTCTTCGGGAATGCCCGGACTCTTCACCACCTCGTCCGCGGCCAGCACTTTTGCCTCCGTATGCCCGCCATCTTCCCAGGCGACGCCATAACGGTCGAGCATCTCCACATAACGGGGCTTGATTTTCCCGGCATCGGATACAAACACCTCGAAACCTTTCTTCAGGGCCAGCACGGCGGCACCCACGCCGCTCTCCGCCGCTCCCAGCACCACCATTTTCTTCCTCATCATGGCTATCTTATCTTTAAAGTGATTATCGTCATGGCGGCCAGGATAATCGTGATAATCCAAAACCGCACCGTGATTTTCGACTCCAGCCAACATCCTTTCGGCCATTTGCACAGCACCTTCACGTCCGGGGCCAACTGGCCGGGGCGCACACGGAACGCATCATGGATGGGGGCTCGTTTGAACACCCGCAACTTCAGCCCCTTCCGGTTGCCCCATTTGGCATAGTTCACCTGCAATATCACACTCAGGCTTTCCATGAGGAACACGAAACACATCAAAGGAATCAGCAACTCCTTGTGGATGATGATGGCCGTCACCGCGATGATGCCGCCGATGGACAGACTGCCGGTGTCGCCCATGAATATCTGCGCCGGATAGGCGTTGTACCACAGGAAACCGACCAGCGCGCCCACAAACGCGCAAATGAAAATCACCAGTTCCTCGGACTCGGGAATATACATGATGTTCAGGTAACTGGCAAAGGCGATGTGGCTTGACACGTAGGCCAGCACCCCCAACGCCACGCCGATGATGGCGGAGTTGCCCGCCGTCATGCCGTCCATGCCATCGTTCAGGTTCGACCCGTTGGACACGGCCACGACCACCAGTGTCGTCATCACCACGAAAAGGAACCACCCCGCAGCCGTCTTGTACTTTCCGCAGAAACTCATCAGCTCGGCATAGTCCAAGTTGTTGTCTTTCACAAAAGGAATCGTGGTTTTCGTCGATTTCACCGCTTCGCTCTTATGCACCACCACCTCGGACATTCCCAACTGTTTCGTGGTCACATTCTCGCGGATGACCGCGTCGGGACTGAGCCACAACGTCAGCCCGACAAACAGCCCCAGCAACGTTTGTCCGGCCAGTTTGTATATCGGGCGCAAGCCGTCCTTGCTCACCTTCATCTTGATGTAATCGTCCGCGAAACCCAACGCACCCAGCCACACGGTGGTGATGAGCATCAGAATCATGTAGATGTTGCGCAGGCGGCCAAGGAGCAGGCAGGGGACAATGATGGCCAGGATGATGATGACACCTCCCATCGTGGGCACTCCTTTCTTTTCCACGCCGTAGGGGTCGATGGACTTGTCACGCTGCGCCTCGCTCACGTGGTGGCGTTTCATCCAACGGATGAAATACTGGCCGAACCATACGGAAATCGTCAACGACAGCATCAACGTCAACAACGCACGGAAAGAAATATAAGTCCACAAGTGGGAACCGGGAATCCCGAATTCGCCTAAGAATCTAAACAAATAATACAACATGCCCCAAGGATTTTAAATGCCGAATGCCTCGCGGACCACCTCATGGTCGTCGAAATGATGCTTCACGCCTTTCACCTCCTGATAGTCCTCGTGTCCTTTTCCTGCCACCAACACCACATCGCCCGGCTGCGCCATCATACAGGCGGTGCGGATGGCTTCCCTGCGGTCGGCAAGGGAAATCACCTTGCGCATCTGTTCCCGGTCCAGCCCCGCCAACATGTCGTCGATGATAGCCTGCGGCTCCTCAAAACGCGGGTTGTCGCTCGTGATGACCACTTTGTCACTGCCTTTCACAGCCTCTTGCGCCATGAGCGGGCGTTTGCCTTTGTCACGGTTGCCGCCCGCGCCACACACGGTGATCACGCTTCCGCGCTGTTGCTGTATTTCATTGATGGTGGAAAGCACGTTGGCCAGCGCGTCCGGCGTGTGGGCATAGTCGATAATGGCCGTCACCCCCTCACGGGAACGGATGGTCTCGAAACGCCCGTTCACGGGATGCAAGGCACTCAGGGCCACCAGCACTTCTTCGGGCTGCCGCCCCATGCACCGGGCCGCGCCATACACGGCCAGCAGGTTGGACACGTTGAAACGCCCGATGAAGGACACGCTCACCTCGCGCCCGTCCATATCCAGGCACATGCCTTCAAACGTCTCCTCCAACACTTTGGCCTTGAAATCGGCAGCGGCACGCAACGAATAGGTCTTGACGGCGGCTTTGGTGTTCTGCACCATCACCATCCCGTTCTTGTCATCCGCATTGGTCACGACAAAAGCACCCTTTGGCAAGCCGTCGAAGAATGCTTTCTTCGCATCGCGGTAATTCTCAAAAGTCTTGTGGTAATCCAGATGGTCGCGCGTGAGGTTGGTGAAGATGCCGCCCGCGAACTTCAGTCCCGCGATACGGTGCTGCGCGACGGCATGGGAGCTGACTTCCATGAAGGCATATTTGCAACCCTCATCCGCCATCTGCCCCAACAGACGGTTCAACGTGACGGGGTCTGGCGTGGTGTGTTCGGTGGGAATGGGACGGTCGTCGATGTAATTGCACACTGTGGAGCAAAGCCCGCACTTGTAACCCAAACTCCGGAACATCTTATATAATAAAGTCGCCACGGTGGTTTTCCCATTCGTACCCGTCACGCCTACCAAATCCAGCTTCGAGGTCGGATCCCCATAAAACAAAGTAGCCAACCGGCCTACCGCGCTCTCGGAATCAGCCACCTGCACGTAGGTCACGCCTTCAGCCAACGTCTCGGGCCACGCCTCGCACACCACGGCCGCCGCGCCTTGCGCCACCGCCTTGCCGATATAGGCATGCCCGTCGGCCTGTGTCCCTTTGACGGCCACGAACAAGTCGCCCGGCTTCACGAGCCGCGAATCCATGTTCACCCCCGTAATGTCCCGTTCCGTATCTCCTTCGATGCGCACCGCGCGCACACCCTCCAGCAGTTCTTTCAACTCCATCTTCACGCTTCCTTTTATCTTCTTAATTTAATATGTATAGTCTGTCCTTTCTTGTATTTCGAATGGGGCGGCAGGCTTTGCGACACCACGCGCCCCACGCCTTCGATGCGCACACGCAGCCCGCGGCTCTCCAGCAGGAACACGGCATCTTTCGCGCCCATGCCTTTCACGTCGGGCACGATTTCCATCGGCGTGTTGTTCGAAATGAGCGTCACGCTGTTGCCGCTGTTTTCGGCCTTTCCCCACACGGTCTTCCCGGTTTCATCCGCGTCCCAGTCCTGCCGGAAGGGAATGCCCAGTTCCTCCAGCACCTGTTCCGTCGCTTCCATGTTCCCGTCCAACACGTCGGGCACGAACACCGACAACGAGTCCGAAGCCTCGGACACGTCGCGATAGACCCCCTTGGCCATCACCCGTTGGGCTATCTCGCTGAACACGGGACCGCAATGCCCGCCGCCCGACGCCGGAAGTCCGGACTTCTGGATGGCCACGATGCAACTGTACTTTGGATGGTCAGAAGGATAATAGCCGCAAAAGCTGATCAAGTATTTCATCCGTCCGCCATGGTAGCCTTTCGCTCCTTGGGCCACCTGCGCCGTGCCAGTTTTCCCGGACACTTTGAAGTTCTTGCAGCCGGCTTTCTTGCCCAGCCCCTTGCTGACCACCAACTCCAGGATTTCCTGAATGTCCTTCAACGTCTTGGGGGAACAAATCCGTTCCTTGAGCACCTCCACCGGGAACTCACGCACCACCTCTCCGTTTTTCCGCACGGCCCGGACAAAGCGCGGCTTCACCATTTTGCCGCCATTGGCGATGGCATTGTAGAATGTCAGTGTCGCGATAGGCGGAATCTGCGTCTCATACCCGATGCTCATCCAAGGCAGGGCCGTCTTCGACCAGTTGCTGCCGTCCGGTTTCGGACGGCGCACCCTCGGCTCTCCGCTCCCCACCAAAGGCAGGTTGAGCGGTATGCCCACGCCTTCACGATAGAGGCCGTCCACGAATTTCTCCGGATGGTCTTTGTAATTGTCATCAATCAGGCGGCTCACGCCGATATTGGACGAATACATCAGCACTTCGGGCACACTGATACGTCCGTAACCGCCGCGCCGCCAGTTGTGGTCGCGCATCACGCGCCCGTGCATTTCCCACTGGCCGTTCCCCGTGTCCACGAAATCGTCCTTGGTGATTTTCCCGTCTTCCAAAGCCACCATGATGGAAGCCGTCTTGAACGTGGAGCCCGGTTCCATCAAGTCGGACACGGCGTTGTTCTTCACTTCCCTGTATTCCCCGTCGGCACATTTCGTCATGTTCACGATGGCCTTCACGTCGCCTGTGGCCACTTCCATGAGCACCACCACGCCGACATCGGCATTAAGGTTCTTCAGTTGTTTCAGGATGGCCTTCTCGGCCGCGTCCTGCATGGACACGTCAATGGTGGTCTCAATGTCATACCCGTCCACCGGAGGCGCATCGACCAGGTTCAACCACTTGTTGCGCACTTTCGCCCGATGGGAGGTGCCGGGCGTTCCGCGCAGGATGGAGTCGTAGGACAATTCCAATCCGTAGCGGGCGGAATCCTTGCTGGCATACAAGGCGCCCAACGTGCGGGTTGCCAACGACCCGTAGGGTTTCTTGCGCTGGTTGAACTCCTCGGCATAAAATCCGCCCTTGAAAGACGACTCGCGGAACAAGGGAAGCTTCTTGCATTCCCTGTACTGGATATAGGAAATGCGGCGGCCATAAATCTGCCAGTTCCGCCGTTTCAGTTTCCGTCCGCGCCGCAGGCGTTTTTCGAAATAATCGACCGATTTGTCCGGGAATATCTTATGCAACCCCATGCAGATGGAATCCATCTTCACCTCCAGCATGCTGTCGCGCCACGCCTGCAGTTTCTGTTTCACCTCGGGGTCTTTGTCATAGGCGATATAGTCCATGTAAATCTTGTATTCCGGCAAGGAACTGGCCATGATTTGGCCATCGGACGAAAGGATGTTGCCGCGCTTGGCGGGAATCGGCACGTTCTCGCGCACCAGCTTGCGGCTCACCTGCGTCCAATATTCGCTCTCCGCAAACATCAAGTAGGCCGCGTTGCCAAGGATATACAGTCCCCCGAGGCTCATCAGCACGATGACCACGAAGAAACGGGGCATTATCTTCTTGTTGTCGAAATTCATTCTTTCTCCTCGTTTTGGACATTAATCAGGAAAGGCGGTTCTTTGGGCACTTCCAACACGCTGTCTGGGGTTGCTTTCAGGCTTTCCTCAATTTGACTTTGGCGCGTCTTCACGGTCAACTCGCTCGAACGGGTCAGCGCGCGGTATTTCGCTTCGGTCAGCTCCGTCTTCAACCGCTCGATTTCTATGATTTCCTGTTCCGAAGAATAACGGTTTGTAATATAGATGATGGCGAAAAACGTACACAGCACGATCAGTCCCATCTGCCGGCGCAGCCAGCCTCCCGTGAGGATGTCGCCACCCAAGATTTCACGCAATGACACATTGGGGCGTTCTTCCACGCCCTCGTTCTGCGTGAACGCCTTGATGGGCGACAAAGCCGTGCCCGGAGAGCCGTCCTCGTCCGCCCCTTGCCCGTCCTCGACCGTCCCGTCCACCTCGGTTTCCGGGGCATCCGGCAGCTCCTTTTCCGCCATTTCATCGTCAGTTTTCTTCATGTCAGGTTCTTATTTCCGTCTTTATTTCTTTTCCGCGATACGGAGTTTCGCGCTCCGGCTGCGTGGATTGCAAGCCTGTTCTGCCTCATCCGGCACGATAACCTTGTGGTTGACCCCTTTGAAAGGGCAGTCCACATTGCCATAAAAATCTTCCACGCGCCGCCCCTCCACGTTTCCGGTCTTGATGAGGTTCTTCACCATGCGGTCTTCCAACGAATGATAGGACATCACGACCAACCGCCCCCCGGGACGCAACAAGCCCGCCACCGCCGAAAGCATCTCGCGCAACGCGTCCATCTCCTGGTTCACCTCGATGCGCAAGGCTTGGAACGCCTTGGCCAGGTCTTTCTTTTCCCTGTCGCGCCCCATCAGCGGTTTCACCGCCTCCACGAAATCTTCCGTGGTCTCTATCCGCCCGGCGGCACGTGCCTTCACCAGGCAAGCGGCCAGCCTGCGGGCACTTTTCAATTCGCCGTACAAATAAAATATGTCGGCCAGCCGGTCTTCGGCATATCCGTTCACCACGTCTGCCGCCGTCAGCCTTCCCGACCGGTTCATCCGCATGTCCAGTTTTCCCTCGAAACGGAAAGAAAAGCCCCTTTCACCGTCATCGAAATGATGGCTCGACACGCCCAGATCCGCCAACACACCATCCAACTGCGCCACGCCGTAATAGCGCATCCAGTTCTTCAAATAACGGAAATTGCTGCGCACGAACGTGAAACGGGGGTCAGGAAAGGCATTGCGCACCGCATCGGCATCTTGGTCAAACCCATACAGGTGCCCGCCATCGCCCAAGCGCGACAGTATCTCACGGCTGTGTCCCCCGCCGCCAAAAGTCAAGTCTGCATATACCCCGTCCGGCTTGACTTGCAAACCGTCCACACAGGCTTTCAGCAACACCGGCACATGATAAACCGTTTCCTCCATGGATTTCACATTTATTAATTGGGGACAAAGATACGAATTTCCACAAGCTCCACCTCTTTTTATAAAGGATTTATTTTTCGACAACCTGTTAATAAAGGCGGAAAGGAGAAAAAAGGGCAGAAAAAAGAGGATGCCGTTTCCCCGGCGGGATTCTTTTTGCTATATTTACGCCCCAAACAGCAATGCTTATGAAGAAATTCCTTTTATTGGCCGCCTTCGCCATTTTCGCCATGCTCTGCGTGGAAGGGGAGGCGCGCGAACGACGCTCGGTCGTGCGGCTCGAAACTTCGGCCGGCAACATCCGCATCGCCCTCAGCGACGACACGCCCGCCCACCGGGACAACTTCCTGAAACTTGCCGCTTCGGGGTTCTACGACGGGACGCTCTTCCATCGCGTCATCAAGGATTTCATGATCCAAGGGGGCGACCCGGAATCCAAGGGGGCTCCGAAAGACAGCATCCTGGGCGACGGGTCGCCGGGCTACCTGCTCCCGCCGGAAATCGATTTGCCTTACCAGTACCATCTCCGTGGCGCCGTGGCCATGGCCCGCGAAGGGGACGAGACGAATCCCGACCGCCTGAGCAACGGGGCGCAGTTCTACATCGTCTGGGGCAAAAAATATTCCATCAAGGAACTGGATGCCATTTCGGCACAGGTGGAAGAAGCCACCGATGGCACGGCGCAACTCACCCGCGACATGAAACTGGAATATCTTGACAAAGGAGGCGCCCCGCACCTGGACGGACAATACACCGTTTTCGGAGAAGTCATCGAGGGAATGGACGTGGTGGAACGCATACAGGCCATGGCCACCGACTCCCACGACCGCCCGGTGGACGACGTGGTGATACACCACGCCGTGGTGGAACAGAAATCCAAAAAGGCGGAAGCGGCAAGACGAAGGAGATGAACTGTCCCGCCTCGCAGGCGGGACAGTTTTGCCATCCGCATGGTGAAAAAGGGTCGTTACGTCCCGCGTAGAATTTATTAAATCCCCAAGATTAGGAACAGTTTCCATTTTCCGCCATTTCATCGCGATTCCTCTCCGTCTCATCCCCTCATGGAATGCACGAAAACCGCACAAGAAATAACGGTACGGGCATTCTTTTGACCGTTTTAGGCTTTATTCCCAATCTTTTTCACTACCTTTGCAACGTTTATATATAATAATAGCGCATACATGAAGAGACTATTTTTCGGGCTTTCCCTCGTCTCGGTTTTGGGACTTGCCTCCTGCATCCAAGACGAGCCGCTCAATTCCGAATGCGACATCGAACAGGCCATCGTGGTCACGGACGACCCAGAAGCGTGGCTGCTCAACGCATCCGAGGCTGTAAAAGATCAGCCATCGGCAGACACCGCCATCGTGTTCTACCTGCGGGAAGAATTCTTGGATGAAAATTACGAAGGATGGGAGAGGCTGAAAAATGTGGCCATCAATTTTCGACTGACACCGGGAGCGACCATCACGCCGGCAAACGGTAGCACACACGACTTCACGCAAGGAGGGGTACTTTACCACATCACTTCCGAAGACGGGGCATTCCATCGCGATTACCGCGTCATGTTCGTCCCCATCCAACCGTTGGAAATCAACTACAGTTTCGAGAACTTCCGCTGGGAACCGGCCAACAGATTCCGTGAATGGTTTGAATATTCCGACCATGGCTCTGTGATTGACATCTGGGCCACAGGCAATCCGGGCTTTGCCATCAGTAAATCCTCGGCGTCTCCCGAAGAATACCCCACCATCCCCTGGGACAATGAATCCATTAGCGGGCACTGTGTCAAACTGGAAACCCACGACACCGGACTTTTCGGTGCGATGATGAACATGCGCATCGCCGCAGGCAACCTGTTCATTGGCACATTTGATGTGGCCAACGCTCTGCAAAATGCGATGGCCGCCACACGGTTTGGTTTACCGTTTAACCAAAAGCCGCGGCGATTTGAAGGCTATTACAAATTCAAGCCAGGAAAAGACTTCCAAAACCGTGCCGGTGTCATACAGGAAGGGAGAATTGACGACCCCGACTTGTATGCGGTATTGTACGAAAACACCGATGAAAACGGGCAAACGTTCACCCTGCAGGGCGACAACGTGCTGACCCATCCCAACATCGTGGCCCTAGCACGCGTGACCGACCGGGTACACGACTTCGACAACTGGACACACTTTGACATTCCTTTCGAATACTACAAAGATATTGAGGATGACCGCCTGAAGACTTATGGCTACAGCTTGGCCGTGGTGTTCACCTCCAGCATCGAGGGGGCTTCGTTCTGCGGCGCGGTGGGCAGCACCTTGCTGGTGGACGAAGTGAAAGTGATTTGCGAAGAAGACGAAAACGAATAACTTAAACCCTACGGAAATGAAACGACTGAAATATATCCTGATGACGCTTTGCCTCTCCGCCACAGGCATCCTGCAGGCACAGCAAAGCATGAAATCGCTGATGGACGAAAAGCGGGAAAACCGGGAGGCAAACTACGCCAAGTGGGGTCCCACGTCCGACCACGACGGCATGGGCTTTGTCGTCCGCGCAGGTTACGTCATCGGCGGCACCTCGCCGCTCCCCCTGCCTGCGGAAATCAGGAAAATCAACGAATTTTCACCCAGGGGAGGCTTCAGCCTCGGCATCGACGGCTACAAGTTTTTCAACATGCGCTGGGGGCTCTCAGCCGGGCTGCGTTTCTTCATGCAAGGCATGCACACGGGCGCCAACGTGAAGGACTACGGCATGAGCATCGTCATGGGCGAAGACGAGGTGTCGGGCAACTTCACCGGCACGGACATCACCGAAACGCGCATGAGCGGGTTCACCATCCCCGTCATGGCCACCTATCGCATAGGGGCACGATGGACGTTCAACCTTGGCCCTTATTTCAGCTATTGGATTTACCGCGACTTCAACGGGCATGTGTTCGACGGCTACCTGCGCGAAGGCTCGCCCACGGGACAGAAAATTACCATCTCGGCCGACAACCCGGCCTTTTACGATTTCAGCGACGACATGCGCCGCTGCTCTTGGGGCATGGAGTTCTGCGCGGACTTCCGCGTCAGGGAACACCTCAACGTGTTCGGCCTGCTGGACTGGGGACTGAGCGATGTGTTCCAAGACGATTTCCAGACGGTGACGTTCCCAATGTACCCCATCTATGCCACGCTGGGAGTAGCTTACTATTATTAAATACCAAAACTTAAAACCAACTGAATATGAAGAGAATCTTACTTAGCTTTTGCTTAGCCGCCAGCACGTTGTTCGCTGCGGCCAAGGACTACACGGACATGTTGTCGGTAACCATCAGCGGCATACAGGCCACACCGACGGAAACCACCATCAGCGTGGAGGAAACGACCGAAGGGCAAATCAACATTGTCCTTCGGAATTTCATCCTCGAAGTACCCGGAGAGAGCCCCATCTACGTGGGCCACATTTACGTGGACAATGTAGAATTGACACAAGGAGCAAACTATGACAGTTTCTCCTTGGTGAACAGGCAAGTGAGGGCCACCGCCGGAGACAAAGAAGGTGTGCATGAGTTGCAATGGATAGGTCAAAAACTTTCAGATGCGGGCCTGTTCATCGACATGGATGCGAAGATATCAGACACCAAGTTCTATTGCACACTCGGCCTTGAATTTACAGGTCTTGACATCGACGTGGTGTTCGGCACAGACGATTTCCCTTCTTCCGTCCTGTCCGCCAAAGCCGATGACCCGGACAAGCTGGTGAATGTCTATACCATCCTCGGCACACTGGCCAAGAGCAACGTGCGGAAAGCTGATGCCCTTGACGGCCTGCAACGCGGTATTTACATCGTGGATGGCAAGAAGGTCATCAAGCAATAATAAAATAGATATAAGACACAATCGAGTAGGTCGGGAAACGAAAGTTTTCTGACCTACTTTCGTTTTTCTGCCGCGTGGGATTTTCTGCCGCGTGGGATTTTCTGCCGCGTGGGATTTGTAATCGCAATTGATTATCAGGATTTTCAATCCGAAAAAAATATACCGCTTGATTGCATAAGCCATGCTTCACGCAACTAAGCCCGCACGGGCTTGCGGATTCGGAAATCCGCACCACCATTGCGACGCATTTCAAATCCGCCGCAGCGTACAGTTTGCATATCTCACGCGCAGATTAGGAGGTGCAGCATTCTTGCTGCACTGTCTCGCACTATTGCGTATGCCAATGGCCTATCTTGCGATTGTGCGGCAAGAATGCCGCACCTCCTATATTGACAAAATGCCACATTCGGGTGCGCGTTGACAATTTGCTCATTTTCGCCTTCTGAGATTCGCGTATTCGCCCGCAGGGCCGGGACGGCGCGGAAAAAACGCAGCCACACGCGCCATGCGGGAATCAAAATGTTGCGGAATCCCCTCCAAACCTGTCCTTTTGACGGAACACGGGACACTCCCGGCGCAGACATCCGGCTGGCGGGAAAGCCCGCCGGAGGATTCCGCCGACAAAATGACACGGGAAACGTGTTCGGGAAAAAGTTCCAACGGGAAAGAAAAACGGCCCCGAGGCCGCCGCGAAAAGATTTCTGTACCGGGATTTTTTCATACGAGCCCCGAAATAAAAATTCCAAGCCCCGAAAAAGAA
>CALUFQ010000030.1 GCA_944319925.1 uncultured Paraprevotella sp. | reverse complement strand
GGCGGACGGATACGCGAATCTCAGAAGGCGAAAATGAGCAAATTGTCAACGCGCACCCGGAAGTGTCATCCTGTCAATGGAAGGATGTGCGCAGGGGGCGTATTTCCTTTCGCGCCGGAATCCGGATAATGTCCCCTTGCAGGGGGCATTGTCATTACTGCGGGCTTTGGGCCGTTTGCGGAATTTGTTTTATTTCAGCCGGAAAGTCACTTTCGAGGTGATGCAGTCCGAGGCGTTGCCGATGAGGGCCTCGAAGCGGCCGGGTTCGGCAGTCCATTGCTTGGTGCTGTCGTCGTAGTAATTGAGGGCATCCTTGCCGATGGTCAGACGCACTTCGCGGGTTTCGCCGGGTGAGAGGCGCACTTTCAGGAAGGCTTTGAGTTCCTTGTAGGGGCGTGGCAATGACGACTCGCAGTCGTGGACATAGAGTTGCACGACTTCCGCTCCGGCTAGTTTTCCCGTGTTGGTGACGCTGACGGTGAAAGTGATGCTGTCCGAGGCTGTGATTTCTTTTTTGTCAGCTTGGGCTTTTCCTATCTTGAAAGAGGTGTAGCTCAATCCGTGGCCGAAAGCGAAGAGCGGGCAGATGTTCTCCTTGTCCGCCCAGCGGTAGCCCACGAAGATGCTTTCCTTGTATTCCTCGTCTATTATTTTTTCATCTTTGCGCCATGTGCCGGGGTAAGTGCCGAGCTGGTGCGCGGCCACATCGTCCAGTGCGGCCATCCAGGTATAGGGCAATTTGCCCGAAGGATTGGTGCGTCCCGTGAGCACGTCGGCCAAGGCCTCTCCGGCGACGGAGCCGAGGAACCAACCCTGCACGATGGCGGGCACCTTGTCTTTCCACGGCATGGCCACGGGGTTGCCTGAGATGTTGACATACACGAGGTTTTTGTTGACATCTGCCAAGGCTTCGATCAGGCTGTCTTGTCCGTAGGGCAGGCCGTATTCCTTGCGGTCGGCTCCTTCGCAGTCCTGATGCCAGCTCTTGTTCAGGCCGCCGAAGACAACCACGTAGTCCGCCTCAAGGGCCTTGGCCACGGCTTCATCCCGCAGCTCCTGTGGCGAACGTTGTTCCGCGAGGTTGTATGGTGCCGGGACTCCTTCCACTTCGTTGTTCGGGTCGCCCACGTAGCCCCGTGCATATTCCACTTCTATTCCGTTGCCCAAGGCTTGGCGCAACCCGTCGAGCGGGAGAATCTCGTGTTGCGCCTTCAGCGTGGAGCTTCCTCCGCCGGGTGTCATCATCTTGATGGCATTTTCCCCCACGACCAGGATGCGCCGTGTTTTCACGGTGTCAATGGGAAGCACCCCGTCCGTGTTTTGGAGCAACACGATGCCTTCCCCGGCAATCTGGCGGGCAGCGGCGTAGTGAGCTTCCGAGCATAGTGAACCGAAGCCCCGCTGGCGGTTCATGGTGGTACGGAAGAACAGGCGCAAGACGCGGCGCACCTTGTCGTCCAGTTCACGGGTGCCGTATTCTCCCTTTCGGATGAGTGCTAGGTAGGGAAGGGCGAGGTGATAGTTTTCGTAGGCGTTTGACGTGCCGAAAGAAAGGCCGTCGGTCCACGTGCCGAATTCCATGTCGAGGCCGTTGGTGATGGCCTGGCGCGTGTCATGCGCACCGCCCCAGTCGGACACGACCACCCCGTCGTAGCCCCATTCGCCTTTCAGAATCTCGTTCAGCAGCCGTTGGTTGTGGCAGTTGTGCTGGTTCTCGAACAGGTTGTATGAACCCATCAGTCCCCAGGTGTGCGCTTCGGTGACGGCGGCTTTGAAGGCCGGGAGGTAAATCTCGTATAGCGCGCGGTCATCGACAATGACGTTCACTTCGTTGCGGTATGTCTCGTCGTTGTTCAGCGCGAAATGTTTCACGCATGCCGCCACGCCTTTCGATTGCAGGCCTTGGATGTAGGGCACCACCATGCGCGAGGCCAGGTAGGGGTCTTCGCCCATGTATTCGAAGTTGCGGCCGCAGAGCGGGGTGCGCAAGATGTTGACACCAGGGCCTAGCATCATGTCCTTGCCGCGATAGAGGGCTTCTTCGCCAAGGCTTTCGCCGTAGCGGCGCGCCAAGTCGGTGTTCCAGGTGGAGGCCAGGCAGGTGAGGGCGGGAAAGGCCACGCAGGAGTCGTTGGTGTGCCCGGCTTGTTTCCAGTCGTCCCATAACACGTCGGGTCGCACACCGTGCGGGCCGTCGGAAGTCCAGAACTCAGGGATGCCCAGCCGTTTCACGCCGGGCGAGCTGAATTTGCTTTGGGCGTGGATGACGGCGATTTTCTCTTCGAGCGTCATGCGCGCGAGCGCGTCTTCCACCCGTTCTTCGATGGGTTTCGTGTCGTCCAAATAGGTGGGGAGCGGTTGCGTTTGCGCAGACAGGAGACTTGCAGTTGCAAGGCCGATAAGCAATAGGGTGTGCCGGATTTTCATGATATGGAGGATTTAGAATGTTTCTACTGCAAAAGTAAGAAAAAGAAAGGAATGTGCGGAAGAAAACGGCAGGAAAATGGAGCTATGTGGCTCTTTGCCATTCTTGCCCAATGGCCGGTGCGTTTTTCCCCTGATAGAAGTGTAGGGCTTTGGCGGGGATTTTTTATATTTGCCATCCGGTATATAATAAGTAGGTAAAGACATGGCGGGTGTTTTGGATAAAATTGAATTGAAAGATTGCATTTCGCGGCGCGTGACGGAGTATTACGTCGCGAATCCGCCGGTTGCGGAACAAATTACGCACACACAGTCGGTGGCGGCTTACACGCGGCTGATTGCCGCAGGCGAGGGATGGGAATACGGACGGGTGGAATTGGTGGAGATGGCGGCGTGGCTGCACGACATCGGTTGCCCCGTGGCACGGAAGCTGTATGGAAACAGCTTGCCGGTGCACCAGCAGGAGGAAGGCCGCAAGCTTGTTGCGGAATGGTTGCGGGAAGAACCGCGTTTGTCCGAAGAAGAAAAGGGGTGGCTGGCAGACGTGGTGGGCGGTCATCACCGTTTTGATGCCGCCCGCGAACTGCATTTCGAACCGCTGTTCGAAGCGGATCTCATTGTCAATTTGTTGGAAGGATACTATCAGCAGTCCCAGGCGGCGCACTTCTATGACAAGATGATGACGACCGAGACAGGGCGGATGTTGTTCCGCAGCTTGTTTCTTGGGACTGAGGAGGGGAAAGATAAGCCGAAATAAAGTTGCCCGGAAGTGGAAAAAGCGGCTTTATTTGCGTAGCAGTTCCTCTATCACTTGGATGAGCTGGTCTTTCCCGCCGGGGCATGGCGCGTTTTTGGTGACGAGTTTCCCGTTTTTGTCGAACAGGCCGTAGGAAGGATATGTTCCTTGGTGAAGGAGGATGCGTTCCACGGCTTCCTGTTGTTCGGCAGGCAGGTTGTAGTGGACGGTCTGCGGCCCCACGCAGCCATACTCCTTGATGATTTGTTTCCAAGAAGCGTCCGAGGTGTTGTTGGCTAAATAGAGGAACACCACGTCGCGGCCTTTCAGGGCTTCCTTGACGGCGGGCGCGAAAAGTTTCATGTCCCGCTTGCAGGGTGTGCACCAGCTTCCCCAAATGTCGGTATAGACCACTTTCCCGCGGAAGGGCGCGAGGATGCGTCGCAGGATTTCCTGCCCGTCGGCCAGTCCGGCCACGGCACCGTTGGGCTTGAGCGAGCCTTGGTAGTCGAAGTCGGCCTGTTGCACGCGTTGATAGGCCTGCTGTCGGCGGCTTACGGCTTCGCGCAAGTCCGGTGAGCTGATTTGGCGCAGGTTTTCCCGGTACGCTTGGTCCGGCAAAGGAAGCAGGTCGCGGTCTATGTTGTCTATCATGGCCATGGCCTTCATGTAATCCTTTTGGCCGTCCGGCAAAGGGAGCGGGGCGATGGCTTCCAACTGGCTTCTCAGGAAGGCGGTGGTGAACAAGTCCGGTCCCACATATTGGCTTAACCTTTGGAGGGTGGCGGATAGCTGTTGGTGGAATGTGTCGGCGGCTTCTTTTCCGGCGGTCCCGGGCAGTAGGGCGGTGCCCGCATCCAATGCCTGGTCCAGTTGGCGCGCGACGCTGTCCGGCACTTGCAGGCTCTTGTCTTCCGACAAGGCCCGTTTGATTTGGCGCAAGTAGCCCGGGTAGTCCTGTTCGTAGTAGTAGGAGAGGCAGTTATGCATGAAAACCCAATGGGTCATGTCGGTCATGGTGGGGAACGCGGGCATCTCGCGCATGAGGGAATCTGCCAGGGCAAGAAGCTCGGGCGAGAGGGCCGGGGTGGAGCCGGTGCGGTGGAATTGCTGGTCGAACAAAGCCTGCAGGGCGGAATAGAAAATCTCTTCTTCGGCCAGGTGCCGGTAGGCGGCCGAGAGGTTGGGGTGCTGCTGCAAAGTCCGGGCCAGTGTGGCTTGGCCTTGGGCGACAAGTTTCCGCACTTCGCGGATGCATGCGCTGTCGGTGAGTCCGTCGTTCGTGAAATATTCGAATCCTTGGATGGCCATTCTTTCGTTGCATAGGCGGCTGTCAGTTCCCATGACCAGGGTCGTGCCGTCTTGCAGGTAGGCGAAAGCGTTTCCTTTCGGGCTGAGGCATAAAAATTCATATCCGGTTTGGCCTGCCTGGAGGATTACGCGCGTCAGTCCTGTGAGTGAAAGGCGGAGTTCGAAGTAGCCGGTGGAGTCAATGGTTGTCGTGGCTGATGCTTGTTCCGGCGTGAATGCCTTGACGTATAGGCAGGTCAACGGCTGTCCTGCTGCCTGTGGCCAATATCCGCGCAATACCATGCTGTCCTCTTGGAATGTGCACGGCGCGGGCGGTGTGTTGTCTGCCGGAAGATAGGCGAAGATACCCTTGCGGCTGTCCCATCGGCGGTAGGTTTGCGGTTTACAGCCGTCCACGGTGATGGTACAGGTGGTGTCGCTCGTCAGTTGGAAGTCGGCGCGAAGCCGTTCATCGCCGTTGCGGAGCACCAAAGTACGGTTGTCGCCATTCTTTTGGTCGGATTCATATTGCCACGTTTGGTTGTCATATACGGCAAACTTGTCCGTGAAGCCCCATGTCCACAAGCCTCGGTCGTCCATCCAGCATTCCATGCCATGCTCTTGTGCGCGGAGATGGTTGGCCTTGAAGTTTCCTAAAATAATAAGGATGAGGAGCAAAAAGACCATCCGGTGCTCATGCTTGGTTTTACGGCTGTTGGTCAATGATGATCTGTGTTTCATGAGGATATTATTGGATGTTAATGACGCAAAGTTAAATAAAATCCATGTTTTTTCCGCCGAAATGACAGGAAAAAACGAAGTCCGCCATTGTCTTTTCTGCTAATGGCGTTGGCAAAAGGAACAATATTTTGGGGTTGTTAAGGTAGAATATTCCTTTTTGTGTTGGTTCAAAGATATTTTTTCTTTATCTTCGCAAGTTATTAAATGAACTATCATTCACATAAGGAGTATGTTTAAGTATATAAGGGAGTCTATAGGTAGGCGAAGGGGGGCTAAGCTGTTGCAGTCTGGACTTTTTGACGAGGAATGGTATCTTGCACAATATCCTGAGGTGCGGGAAATGGGGAGCCCGGTTGAGCATTATCTTACTGCAGGGTGGAAAGAAGGCAAAAATCCTTCCCCCCGGTTCCATACATGGAAATACCTTTATGCTTATCCTGATGTGCGGCAATCAGGAATGAATCCTTTGGTGCATTATTTGTCTCATGGAAGGGCGGAAGGCCGTTTTTGTTTCCCTTGTGGCGGCATAGGTGATTTGCGCAAGGATTCAGCGGGAGCTGAATTCATGCCGTTGGTCAGCGTGATTGTCACAAGTTATAACTATGAAGACTTCATAGGTGAGGCGATAGATTCAGTATTGCGGCAAACCTATCAGAATTTTGAAGTTATTGTGGTGGATGATGGTTCAAGGGACGGGTCTTTGGAAATTGTCCGTCGCTATGCTGAAGCAAATGAGAAGGTGCGTGTCTATACGCATCCAAACCATGAAAACATGGGGTTGCCCGCGAGTGTGAAATTGGGCGTAAAGATGTCAAAAGGCGAATACGTCGCTTTTTGTGAAAGCAATGATGCCTGGCATCCGCAGCATTTGGAAAAAGTGATGGAGCTTGTCCGCCGGTATGATGATGTGAAAATTGTAGCCAACCATGTGCGGCTGATAGGGGATGAAGAGGCTGTCAAACTGCGCACTCCTTATGTCACGGAGATTAATTCGTTTTTGTCACTTGGCGGAAACCGGATAGACTTGAAATTTTTTAAGGAAAGAAACATCATTCCGACTTTCTCGGCGGTCATGATAAGGAAAGACGTTCTGTCGGGTCTTGATTTTGACACTCCGATTCCTGCATGGCTTGATTTTTGGCTTTATCGTCAAATCTTGAAGGATTCTTATCTGTATTATGTAAATCAGGAGTTGACATACTGGCGCTTGCATGCCTCCTTTAATGATGTCAGCAAGTGTGAGGCTTATGCGAGGAAGAGTGCCTGGTTTTTTTATCAGAGTGACGTGCTGAATGGGATAAAGGGAGGGCAAAATTTCGAAAAGGAACTGAATATTTTGCAAAAGTCGAGATATTTCGATGAGGCTTATTACCTTAGGAACTATGGGGACCAAATAGGCGGGACGCTCCCTGCATTTCATTATCTGCTAATAGGCTGGCAGTTGGGCTATAATCCTTCCGAGAGTTTTTGCAATGACACTTATCTTGCCGAATACAAGGATGTCTTTATGAGCGGCATAAATCCATTGCTGCATTATGAAAGGTATGGACGGAAGGAGAAGCGTAAGGTGCGCACTGTCGGAGAGAGCGAGAAAGGGGGAATATGTCGGCATGATATAGAACTCGTAAGAACCCAGCATGCATCTGCTAAGACGGTATTGTTGATTAGCCATGAATTTTCACAGACTGGTGCGCCAAGAGCTTTGTTGAACATGGGACTGATGCTGAAGAAGCGTGGGGTATTCCCTTTTGTTTTGTCCCTGCTGAATGGTTCGTTGGAAGACGAAGTGCGTGATTTGGGGTTTGGGTATGTGGTAGAGCCGTTTTTGAGTGTGAAATTGGCTATGCAAAACCAATTGGTTGAAGAATTCTTGTCTTGTTTTGACATTGTCGTGTTTAACACATTGGATACAGTCCGGTTGCTTCAGAACTTTCCGGAACGTGGGGCAAGGAAGATTTGTTGGTTGCACGAGGGGCGTTACAGTTATGATTACTTTCAGACCTTCTTGGATATTCCTTCTCTTTTTTCCAAATTGGATAGAATTTATGCTGTGGGTGATTATGCAAAGTCATTTGCAGTTAAGCAAGTGGAGGGGAAGATGCAAATCGGAAGCTTGCTGTATGGCATTCCTGATATTGCGTTAGAAGAGGACAAACAGGTTGAGGAAAAGGATATTCAAAAATTGAACTTGGTTCTTCCCGGGTCGTTGACAATAAGGAAGGGGCAGAAGGTGCTGTTGAAGGCGTTGTCTCTTTTGCCAAGGTCTGTCCGGAAGCAACTAAACGTATATTTGGTGGGGCCGAGAGTGGAGCGGAAGGTTGAGCGCGCCATTCGTCGTTGCCGTTATTCTTGTGTGAAATATTTGGGCGAAATGCCTCATGATGATTTGTTGCGTTTGTTTAAGGACATGGATGTCGTTTTGAGTCCGTCGTTGGACGACCCGATGCCTATCGTTTGCACGGAGGCTATGATTCTGCAGAAAGCGATAATTGTAAGTGAGAACACGGGGACAGCTGCGTTCATCAAGAACGGGGTGAACGGTTATAAGATTCCTGCAGATGATTCGAAAGCTTTGGCTGAGGCCATAAAGTATGTGCTGGCGCACAGAGAAGAACTTCCACGTTGGGGAAAAGCTGCGCGTCGGATATATGATGAGAATTTCACCATGGAGGTGTTTGAACGTAATGTTCAAGAATTGATAATTGATGCATAGTTTCTCAGGCTTTTCGCCAACTCCTCATGTTGGGATGGGAGGGGGCGTTGGCGCGATTTGCCCAAGTGTTGCCCGTGGATTCTTATGGATTTTGTCTTATTTCTTGAGCCAACGTGAGAGGTTGGCTGCCACTCTTAGTACATGGTGTTGAAGCCCGCGGTACCAAATAAGTTTGAACAGGATTTTGTTCCTGTATTTTGTGCCTTGGGCAAGTGACCTGAATTTTTTCACTTCCTGTATGGCTAGTGAGAGAGGGGCGTCGCCCTTGATGACCATATTTTTCAGGCGTGTGTATTCAACTCTGATAGAGAATACGTTGCTGTCGTTGATAAGAAGCGGGTTTTTCAGGTTTTGGAAGAAGTCCAATTTTGCTTGGATGTCTTCTTGCGCGGAGTGTATTATAGGGTTTTCGCTCAATAGTTGGTCATAAATCGTTGCGTATTCATGTGCCATTTGTGGAATGTCTTTGGCTTCAGAAATGTACTTTTTTGCATTGGCGGCTTTTGGGGCATAATTTAGCGTATAGTCAGATTTGATTTCTACTATTTTATGAAATATTTCTTCTACGCTGCTCCCGTATGGCATAATCCAGCCGGCATTCAGTTTCCGCACTCTTTCTGCCACTGCGCCGATGTCGAGTGTGATGACGGGAATACCCAGCAAAAGGCTTTCGGAAAGTGTATAAGAAAAAGTTTCTGCGCAGATGGAGAACAGGCAGATGATTTTAATGTCATTTTTGAGTAAGAGGTTGGGGAGTTCCGCACGGTCGTATTCTCCATGGTATATGAAGTTTTTGGAGTTTACGTTTACCATGAGGTCTTTTGTCGTGCCGAACAAATGGACAATGATGTCGCTCCCTCTTGCCATGTTTATCATGCCTTTCAAGTAGGCTAATCCTTTGATTTCGGATATCCCTCCGATAAAGGCAATATGGAATGTACGGTCTTCGTGTTTTCTGCCTGGAATTAGATGTTCCTTTTTCCTGATGCCATATCCATGTTCTATGATATCAATTTGCAAGTCGTCATAAAAGTCCTTGTAGATATGTTGCGTGGATATGGATGGCGCGATAATCTTCTTTGCCAAGCTTAGGCACGAATGAAATTCTTTTTGCCATAGTGGGATGAAATTGCATTCAATTTTGTATTTGCGTTTGATGCATTCCGTACAGTTCCTATACTGCGGAAAATTGCATGGCTGTTTGTCTGCATTTATCAGGTTGATGGATGGGCATAGGGCATAATAGTCATGTAAAGAGTAAATAACCGGAATATGTTTTTCCTTGGCCACATTGAATATATCCAAATAGAAATGGAGTAAATGGTGAATGTGGATTATGTTGATATGCAAAGTTTCGACAATGGTTTGAACATAGCGCCGGAATGTGTCGTTATATAAGTTGAATGTTGTGTATCGTGGGCACTTACCAATGTAATTGGTGATGGCTTGGTTCGGGAAATGCGAGGTGACAAAGTAGGCTTTGTCGGCCTCGGAATAGTATAACACATGGAAATTGTATGAGCCGACGAGTTCTTTTACCAAATCATACACGTGCATTGTTACGCCCCCAATGCTTCCAATCGGTGGGTTTTGGTAGATATGGACAACAGCCAAGATGTTTGGCCTTTTGTAGATTTCGTATGCGTAGCGCACATTGGCTTGTATCGGGAAAATGGGATTCTTTTGCAGGAATAGGTCGGTGTTCAGGTAGTTTTCCGGATACATTTCTTTTAGTATCTTCAGATGTTCTTCGGACAAGAGCGTTTTTTCTTTGCTGAACGACTGTGACCCTTTGTGGTAGATATAGGTGTCATCGCACAGTAAATGGCGAAATCCGGCCTGCAGGCATCGATAACAAAAATCGTTCTCTTCTCCATAGCCTTTTCCAAACCGTTGGGCATCGAACAAGCCAATTAATTTAATGGCTTCCCTTTTGATGTACATGCAGAATCCATTCGCAGTTGGGATTTCTGGATATAGCTTCATGCTGCATTTTTCCACGATTTGGGCATATTCGTCTAAGTTGGCTTCTTCCGGGAGCGTGTTTTCAATGAGAAAATCCGGAACGGAGGCTAAAGTCGCATTGTTGGACAGTGGGGTTACTGTGGCCACACAAGGCTTGCTGTAGGCACAATGCTGGATTTTGTCCAGCCATCTTTCTGTGACTTCCGTGTCGCTGTTCAGAAGCACTACGTCATGTTCGGAATATTGCATGCCGGTGTTAACCGTGCGGACAAACCCCATGTTTTGCGGGTTGTTGATTAAATGTATGTTTAATCCTTTGTGTTGCGCCACGACAGACTCCAATAATGGCAACACTTTGGGGTCTGTGCTTTTATCATTAATGAGAAGTAATGTATGTTTTTGTAAGTCGGTATGTCGGATTACGGAATTTATGCAATCTGCAAGATACTGGAATGCATTGTATATGGGGATGATGATGTCTGTTTCCATAGTTTTTATAAGCTCTGCATGTCGTTCAGCTTCTTATAATATCCGTCTAAGGCGATAAGTTCTTCGTGGGTGCCGCGTTCCACAATCTCGCCTTCGAAGAGCACACAGATTTCGTCGGCGTTCTTGATGGTGCTGAGGCGGTGTGCGATGGCGATGGTCGTGCGCGACTTCATCAGGCGTTCCAAGGCTTCCTGCACGAGGCGTTCCGATTCGGTGTCCAAGGCCGAGGTGGCTTCATCGAGAATCAGGATGGGCGGGTTTTTCAGGATGGCGCGGGCGATGCTGACGCGCTGTCGCTGGCCGCCGGAGAGGCGTCCGCCGCGGTCGCCGATCATGGTGTCGTAGCCTTTCTCAGACTCCATGATGAACTCATGCGCATTGGCAATCTTGGCCGCCTCGATGACTTGTTCCATCGTGGCGTTCTCCACGCCGAAGGTGATGTTGTTGTAGAACGTGTCGTTGAACAGGATGGCTTCTTGGTTCACGTTTCCTATCAGCGAGCGCAAGGAGGATATGGATACGTTTTTCACGTTCTTTCCGTCAATGAGGATTTCCCCTTCGCTGATGTCATGATAGCGCGGCACCAAGTCCACCATAGTGGATTTCCCCGAACCCGATTGGCCGACCAAGGCGATGGTCTTGCCTTTGGGCACTTTCAGGTTGATGTGTTTCAGTACCGGTCGCCCGGGAATATAGCTGAACGACACGTCGCGGAATTCTATTTCTTTTTCGAAGTTATTCAGCGGTTGCGGGTTTTCCGGTTCCTTGATGGGATTTTCGGCTTTCAGGATCATGTCAATGCGGTCCATGCTGGCCAATCCGAGCGGCACGTTATAGAATGCCTTGGAAAATTCTTTCAGCGGGTTGATGATACTGTAGAGGATGACCAGGTAGAAAATGAAGATGGACGCGTCAATCAGCGAATAACTGTTCAGGATGAGCGCGCCGCCAAACCATAGGACAATGACGATGACACACGTGCCGAGAAATTCGCTCATGGGATGGGCAGAACTTTGGCGGATGACCATTTCGTTCATGGCATCGCGGAATTCGTTGTTGGTCTTGGCAAAGCGTTCAGACATTTTGCGTTCGGCGATGAATGCCTTGATGATGCGCAGGCCGCCCAAAGTCTCGTCCAGTTGGGCCATGATGTCGCCCCATTGCGCCTGGGCCACTACGGACTGGCTTTTCAGCTTGCGGCTGATGACCCCCATCAGCCAACCGGCAAAGGGAAGCACGATAAGCACGAACAGCGTGAGCTGCCAGCTGACTGAGAACAGTGTGATGAAGCATACGACCAAGGTGATGGGGTTGCGAATCAGCATGTCGATGGAACTGGTGATGGAGTTCTCCACCACCGACACGTCGGCACTCATGCGGGCGATGATGTCGCCTTTGCGTTCTTCCGAGAAGAAACTCAGCGGGAGTTTCAACACTTTATTATATACTTGTATGCGGATATCCCGTACGATACCCGTCCGCAGCGGCACCATGACGGCGGAAGAAGCAAAATAGCCCGCTGTTTTCAGCAATGTCATGACAATCAGGATAAGTCCCATCATGATGAGCGTGAAAAACGGCCCGTTTTGGTCAATGATGTAATTGATGAAATAATATCCGTTGTTAATCAGGACATCTTTGTCAAGGTGGTGGATGTCCATGGGCATGTATTCATACTTAGTCGTGTCTATTTTGAACAAAATGTTCAGGATGGGGACAAGGGCTGCAAACGAAAACACGTTTAACCATTGTGACACGAAATTCAGGATGACCGCCCAAGTCAGGTACTTGCGGTAAGGCTTCATGTACCGTTTGAGCAGGGAAAAGAATTGCTTTATCATAAAGTCAAGATATACATAACCCTGCAAAGGTATGGAAAAATCTTCAGGCAGCCAACCCGGAATGGGCTTTTTGATGTTTTTTTTATGAATGTCCGAAATGGCCGCAGGGATTTTGGCGTTGAAAAAGAAAAAAAAGGATATACTTTGATGCCCAAGTCTGTATATCGTTTTTTGGGGGAAAGTAAGTGTCTTTTTCTTTGCCTTACTCTTGCCCTGGAGGATACCGGACGGGGTGTTTGTTGGGCTTGACGGGGAAAGAAAAGTGGATTTTTTTGTGCGTGTGGAATAAATCCCTTATTTTTGTATCCGTTATGCCCGCTTCGAAGACAAGAAACATATTGGTGGACGTGGCCAGGCAGTTGTTTGCCAAGCATGGACTGGAAAATACGACGATGAACGACATCGCCATAGCTTCCGGGAAGGGGCGTCGTACGCTTTATACTTATTTTAGGAGCAAGGAGGAGGTCTATCTCGCTGTTGTAGAGACGGAACTGGAGCGGCTTTCTGCCAAATTGTTCGAAGTGGCGGGCCGGAAGATGGACTTGGAGGAGAAATTGGTCGAGATGATTTATGTGCATCTCAGTTCCATCAAGGAAGTCGTTTTGCGCAACGGGAATTTGCGGGCCGAGTTTTTCCGCGATATATGGCTGGTGGAGAAGGTGCGCAAACATTTCGACCAAAAGGAGATGCAGTATCTGATCAGCATCTTGAACGAAGGCAACGCTTCTGGAGAGTTTGCGGTGGAGAATGTGGCGTTGGTGGCCGATGTGGTGCATTATTGCGTGAAAGGCTTGGAAGTGCCTTACATTTATGGGCGTTTGGGAGAGGGGTTGAAGAAAGAAGAAACACGGAAAATCGTGAAGACCCTGATACATCGGGCTTTGAGGAATGACGCAGGTAATTATTAATATTAAAACGTATAGATTATGGGATTATTGGAAGGTAAGACAGCTTTAATCACGGGCGCAGCCCGTGGTATCGGCAAGGCAATAGCCTTGAAGTTCGCAGCAGAAGGGGCGAATGTGGCCTTCACGGACTTGGTGATAGACGAAAACGGCAAGGCGACGGAGGATGAAATTGCAGCCTTTGGCGTGAAAGCCAAGGGGTATGCTTCCAACGCCGCCGATTTCGCGCAGACGGAGGAGGTGGTGAAGCAGGTGAAGGAAGAGTTCGGTGCCATCGACATCTTGGTGAACAACGCCGGTATTACGAAAGACGGGCTGATGTTGCGCATGTCGGAAGCACAGTGGGATGCCGTGATTGCGGTCAATCTGAAGTCCGCTTTCAATTTCATCCATGCTTGTGTGCCCGTGATGATGCGCCAGCGTGGCGGTTCCATCATCAACATGGCATCTGTGGTAGGTGTGCATGGCAATGCCGGACAGTGTAACTATGCGGCTTCCAAGGCCGGGTTGATTGCGCTGGCGAAGTCCATCGCCCAGGAAATGGGGGCGAAAGGCATCCGTGCCAATGCGATTGCGCCGGGATTCATCGAGACGGCCATGACGGCGGCTTTGCCGGATGATGTGCGCGCGGAATGGTGCAAGAAGATTCCTTTGCGCCGTGGGGGAACACCGGAAGACGTGGCCAATGTGGCGCTTTTCCTGGCTTCCGACCTGTCATCGTACGTGTCGGGGCAGGTTATCCAGATTGACGGCGGCATGAACATGTAACCGATGGATGTAATTTACGAAGACAACCACATCATCATCGTCAACAAGAGAAGTTCGGAAATCGTCCAAGGCGACAAGACGGGCGACCGGACTCTTGCGGAGAAGGTGAAGGAGTATATCAAACAGAAGTACCACAAGCCGGGGAACGTGTTCCTCGGCGTGGTGCATCGTTTGGACCGGCCCGTGAGCGGGCTTGTGGTCTTTGCCCGCACGGGAAAGGCGTTGGCGCGGCTGAACGAAATGTTCCGCACGAAAGAAGTAAAAAAGACCTATTGGGCCATTGTGGGGAATTGTCCGTCATTGCCCGAGGGGGAGTTGTGTCATTGGCTGGTGCGCAACGAGAAGCAAAACAAGTCGTATGCCTACGATGCGGAGAAACCGGGGGCGAAACAGGCCATTCTCGATTACCGTCTCATCGGTCGTTCCGACCGTTATTATTTGTTGGAAGTGGATTTGAAGACCGGGCGCCATCATCAAATCCGTTGTCAATTGGCCAAAATTGGCTGCCCGATAAAAGGTGACCTGAAATATGGTGCCCCGCGCAGCAATCCGGATGGCAGCATCAGCTTGCATGCGCGCCGCATTTGTTTTATTCATCCGGTGTCTAAAAAAGAAATTTGCGTGGAAGCACCGCTTCCCGAAGACCGTCTGTGGCATAGTTTCCGTTCCGGGTCAGACTGTTGAGGCATAGTGTCGCAAATTCTGTTGCGGCGTGTTCCATTGTGCATATCCCGTGAGTTTCCTTCCATTTTTTTGTGTTTGTAACATTTCGCAAAGTTTATGTTACAACGGGAAACCCTTTTTCTCTCTATTTTTCCTATTTTTGGGCGGTGAAAAAACAAGTGAAAGGAATAATGAAAGGATTATTGTTATGGGCAGGCATGGCCTGCGCCTGTTTGGGAGTGAGTGCGGCGACGGTGGAATTTTCGTCGCCGGACAAGAAGTTGCGTGTGACGGTTTCCGACGACGGCGGCCGTCCGATATATAATGTGGCATACAACGGCGTGGTGTTCGTGGAGGATTCCCCGCTGGGGGTGCGCACGGACTTGGGCGATTGGACGCAGGGCATGACCTTGGCCGACTCGGCCTTCCGCATCGGGATGAAGGAAATCAAATATGACCTGCGCACCATCAAGCGCAGCCACGTGGACGTACAGGCCACGCGGGCCGTTTGTCCTTTCTACAAGGACGGGAAACGGGTGATGGACGTGGAGTTCCACGTGAGCGGCCACGATGTGGCATTCCGTTATAAACTTTATCCGCAAGGCGACCGTCTGTGCGCCGTAGTGGCGGAAGAGGCCACGGGCTTTGTCTTGCCCGAAGGCAGCACCACGTTCCTTTGCCCGCAGTCGAAGCCCATGGGCGGGTTTGCCCGCACTTCGCCCAGCTATGAGACTTCCTACACGGTGGATGACACGATGGGCAAGAATGGTTGGGGCGAAGGTTATTCCTTCCCTTGCCTGTTCCGCACGGGTGACAAGGGATGGGTGCTGATTTCCGAGACAGGCGTGGACAGCCGTTATTGTGCCAGCCGTTTGTTGGGTGGAAAAGGACAGGCGTATGCCATTGGTTTCCCCCAGGAAGGTGAATACAATGGCAACGGGACGGTGAATCCGGGCGTGATGTTGCCGGGCGAAACGCCTTGGCGCACCATTACCGTCGGCACGACGTTGGCGCCCATCGCTGAGACTACGGTGGCTTTCGATGTGGTGGAACCGCAATACGCGCCTTCGCGTCCTTACGTGTATGGCCGTGGCACGTGGAGCTGGATTGTGCGTGGCGACGCGAGCATGAACTATGAGGAGCAAAAGGAATATGTGGATTTCGCGGCTGCCATGGGGTATGAATCGGTGCTCGTGGATGCCTGGTGGGATTCACGCATCGGTTATAAGAAAATGGAGGAACTGGCCCGCTATGCCGCTTCGAAGGGCGTGGGACTTTACCTTTGGTATAATTCCAACGGCCATTGGAACGACGCGCCGCAGGGCCCGCGCGGGCGGATGGACCGCACCCCGGTGCGCCGCCGCGAGATGGCGTGGATGCGCGATGCGGGCATACGCGGCATCAAGGTGGACTTTATCGGCAGCGACAAGCAAGAGACCATGAAGTTGTATGAAGATATCCTGAGCGACGCGAACGACTACGGGCTTTTGGTGATTTACCATGGTTGCACGTTGCCGCGCGGTTGGGAGCGTATGTATCCCAATTTCGTGTCGGCCGAGGCTGTGCTGGCCAGCGAGAATATGAATTTCTCGCAAGGTGCCTGCGATGCGGAGGCTTTCAACGCCACTTTGCACCCGTTCATCCGCAACACGGTGGGCAGCATGGACTTCGGGGGGAGCACCCTTAATAAATATTATAATAAGAAGAACGCGCCGAAAGGAAGCCAGCGTGTGACATCGGACGTGTATGCGTTGGCCACGGCGATACTGTTCCAAAGCGCAGTGCAGCATTTTGCTTTGACACCCAATAACCTGACGGACGCACCGGAATGGGCTATCGACTTCATGAAGCGGGTGCCCACGACATGGGACGACGTGCGTTTCATCGACGGCTATCCCGGCAAGTATGCCGTGCTGGCGCGCCGTCATGGCGACACGTGGTACGTGGCCGGTGTGAATGCGCAAGACGAGACCGCCGAGTTGGAAGTGGAACTGCCGATGTTTGCCGCAGGCGAGACGGTGGTTTGCTATGAAGACGATGAAAAGCTGCAAGGCAAACTGGCCGAACGCCGCGTGGGCAAGAACGGGAAGATGAAGCTCAGCATCCCGAAAAACGGCGGCGTGGTGCTGGTCGGTGAATAATTCCCTATATATATATAGGAATAGTGGGAGTAGAATGAAGGGAGCAATTATCAGAAAAAAGGTGAAGCATGCGCTGTGCGGCGTTGCCATGGCGGCCGTGGCATGCTTCCCTTCCATAGCTTTCGGTCAGGCCGGAGACGGCGGTAAAGGCCGCCAGCCTAGCGGGTGGGACAATCCCGTGGTGTCTCCTGTGACGGAAGCGGGCGGCAAGGTGACTTTCAGTTTGTCGGCTCCGGGCGCAAAGAACGTGGAACTGAGTGGACAGTTCATGCAAGGCCGTCGCCCGATGATGAAAGGGGAGGATGGAGTGTGGCGCATCTCAATGGATATTGCGCCTGCGGACATTTATCCGTATTCGTTTGTGGTGGACGGTGTGGAGATTTCCGACCCGTCGAATCCGCTCACGTTTCCTAACGAACGGTTCAAGGCCAGCCTGTTGGTGATGCCTTCCGATGATGCGCTCTACATGCCGCAGGCCGATGTTCCCGGCGGCCAGGTGCGCTACATCACGTATTATTCTAAGCGGATGAAGGCTTTCCGTCCTTTGTTGGTCTATACGCCGGCTGGTTATGATGCGTCGCAGGGGAAAGACTACCCTGTGCTTTATCTGATAAGCGGGACGACCGACACGGAAGAGACATGGTTCAAGGTGGGGCGGGCAAACGTCATTGCCGACCGGCTCATTGCCGAAGGGCAGGCGGCAGAAATGCTCATTGTGATGCCATATGGTTACATGCCGCTTTACGGCACTCCTAATCCTTCTTCGACACGTTCGGCAGATATGTATGCCGACTTCACGGCAGAGTTGACGGAAGAAATCATGCCATTCGTGGAACGGGAGTTCCGGGTGCGGCAGGGTCGTGAAGACCGTGTGGTGGCCGGGTTCTCGCGTGGTGGTGGACAGGCTTTGTTTACTGCCTTTTCGCATCCCGACCTCTTTTCGGCCGTGGGCGCATATGCGGCTTATCTGATGCCGGAAGTGATGGACGCACATTTCGCTTCGCTGTTCGGGGATGCCGCGCGGGCCAATTCGCTTTTCCGGTTGAAATGGTTTGGAGTGGGTAGTGACGATTTTTTGCGTCCCGGAGTGGAAGCCCACTTGCGTTATTTCGACCAAAAGGGGATTTCCTATCAGCTATTCCCCACAGGCGGCGGGCATACGTGGATGAATGCCCGTGCCTATTTGGCCGAGACATTGCCGCTGTTTTTTCCGGGTAAGAAAGCGGATGAATCCAAATAAGCCTTAGTCAAATTAATTTTAATCAACAATACTACAAGACAATGAAACAGCTGAAAAAGAATTCCGCAAGAGGGGGACTGCTTTGCGCAGCCTTGCTCTGCGCCGCTGCGATGCAGGCGCAGGATCCCATTATCCAGACCAAATATACGGCCGATCCGGCGCCGATGGTCTATAACGACACGGTATTCCTCTACACTTCACATGATGAAGACGATGCGCAGGGCTACGGTTTCAAGATGCTTGACTGGCAGCTCTACACCTCGACCGACATGGTGAACTGGACCGACCACGGCACGATAGCGTCCACGAAAGAGTTCGCCTGGCGTAAGCGTGACAATGGCGCTTGGGCACAACAGGTCGTTGAGCGCAATGGCAAGTTCTACATGTACTGCCCGCTGCACGGTAATGGCATTGGGGTGCTGGTGTCCGATTCGCCCTACGGGCCTTTCAAGGACCCCCTCGGCAAGCCGCTCGTGTGGCAGCAGGAGCATTGGGACGACATTGACCCGACGGTGTGGATTGACGATGACGGGCAGGCCTATATGTACTGGGGCAATCCGAACCTTTACTATGTGACGCTGAACGAGGACATGATTTCCTACAGCGGCACCATCGTGCGCGTAGGCAAGCTGGAGCACTATCAGGAAGGCCCGTGGTTCTACAAGCGTGATGGCAAGTATTACCTGGCCTATGCTTCGACGTGCTGCCCCGAAGGCATCGGTTACGCAATGGCCAAGTATCCCACCGGCCCGTGGGAAGTGAAAGGATACATCATGCGTCCTACCGACCGTACGCGCGGCAATCACCCGGGCATCATTGATTACAAGGGCAAGAGCTATGTGTTCGGTCAGAACTACGACTTGCTCCGCCTCGAAATGGAGGAACACCACGAGCGTCGTTCCATCTCTGTGGCCGAGATGCACTACAATGATGACGGGACCATCCAGGAAGTGCCTTATTTCAAGGACACGAAATTGGAACAGATAGAAGACTTCAACCCTTACCGTCGCGTGGAAGCCGAGACGATGGCCTGGGGCTACGGGCTGAAGACGAATATGTTTGCCAATGGCAAGGGCGTGTATGTGACGAACGTGGACGACGGCGAGTCGTTGCGCCTGCGTGGCGTGGCATTCGGGAAGCGTGGAGCGAAGAAGTTCACGGCTTCCGTGGCTTCCGCCAAGGGGGATTGCAGCATAGAGATTCACCTTGACAATGCCGACGGCCCGTTGGTGGGTACGCTGCAGGTGCAGGCAACCGGCAGCCAAGACAACTACCAAGAGATGACTTGCGAGGTGACGGATGCCAAGAAGACGCACGACTTGGTGTTTGTATTCCGTGGCAATGGAAAGGACTTGATGAATTGGGACTGGTGGCGGTTTGAATAACCGTTATTCGTGTTTCTGGAACGCAAAGGGGGCGGAAACGGTTGCCGGCATATTCGGCAGCCATTTCCGCCCCGTTGTTTTTAGAAACTGTGCCGTCATTATGGAACTGTTCCTAATCTTGTGGATTTAACAACTGCCGAATATTCGTTTGTAATCAAATGCCCTGCTTCCCGTCACTTGCCCGTGCGGAGAAAAAACTCCTCCGCCTTGCAGGGGAGGTGGCTCGAAGAGCCGGAGGGGTTTCCCACCCACGTATCGTTCCGCAAAGGAAACAAAACGGCCATTATGGCCGCCGCAAGGGAAACAAAAGGGCATTATGGCCGCCGCACGGCGAACAGAAGGGGCGTTACGCCCCCGTGGGTGTGAGCCCCCTCCGCCCCTTCGGGCTCGTCCCCCTGCGAGGCGGGACAGTTCTTTCCGTCCGGCTTTGACTGCCGACATTCAGGACTCTGTATTACTCAATTCCTTCAATTCGTTTTTCCAGATGGTGTTACCCCCCCAAGAATGCGGGCTGTTCCGTCATTATCCCGTGCGTGGCGGCATGAATCCTTTTCGCGCAGGAAAAATCAATTACTTCCGAGAGGTGCTGTATTGGCAGCCCTGAAATATGGAATCCATCCACGGCAAGGGAGGTTCCCGTGTCGGTGTCCCGTGTTTCCGGCCGTAGCCTTTGATCCCCTATTTCCGTCGGATAAGCGGGAAATGCCTCGCTTGGGGCACTTTTTGTGGACTTTCCGAGCATAATATTTGTGAAATGTAACATGCGGACTGTGTTTACGTAACATGTTGGGTCGAAATCAACATGTTTGCAAAAGCTTTCAACATGAATGACTTGTGGGAATGTGTGAAAGGTGTAACTTTGCGGTATCGAAAGAAACCCTTAAACTTAATGATAGGATTTATGAAAAAAACAATGTTGACCTTGGGCGGGCTGTTTTGCGTGGCATTCCTGTCCGCCCAGGAGTACCAAAAGACAGACCACGGCATCCGCACGACGGTGAACGGCGTGGACGTGGAGGTGCAGTACTTCTCTCCCACGGTGGTGCGCGTGGTAAAGACGCCTGCGGGTAAGAGCGTGGACAAGCAGAGCCTGGCCGTGGTGGCCAAACCGGGCGAGGTGAGTTTCAAAACTTCAACGAAAGACGGCAACATCGTGCTCGACAGCAAGACGCTGGACGTAACGCTGAATGCCTCTTCGGGCGTGATTACGTTTGCTGTGGGCGGCGACGAGTTGTTGCGCGAGAAGCAGACGGACAAGATGTTCACTCCGTTCAACGATGCCGGCACACCGACGTTCACGGTTTACCAGCCGTTCGAGTTGGAGAAGGACGAGGCCATCTATGGGCTTGGACAGTGGCAGAACGGAAAGATGTCTCAACGTGGTGTGAGGAAGAACATGATTCAGGGCAACACGGAAGACTATTCTCCTTTCTTCCAAACCACCAAGGGTTATGGCCTGTATTGGGACAACTATTCCCCGACGCTTTTCGTGGATGACGCGAACGAGACTTCCTTCCGTTCGGACGTGGGTGACTGCATGGACTACTACGTGATGTACGGCGGAGATGCCGACGGGGTGGTGGCGCAGGTGCGCTACCTGACGGGCGAGGTGCCCATGTTCCCCTTGTGGACGTATGGTTACTGGCAGAGCAAGGAACGCTACAAGAGCCAGGATGAGACGGTCGGCGTGGTGCGCAAGTACCGCGAACTGGGTGTGCCCCTCGATGGCATTATCCAAGACTGGCAGTATTGGGGACACAATTATTTGTGGAACGGGATGGATTTTACCAATACTCAGTATCCTAATCCTCAGAAAATGCTTGATGACGTGCATGCGATGAACGCGCACATGGCAATCTCTATATGGTCTTCTTTCGGCCCTGCCACGAAACCTTATCGTGAACTGGCCGCCAAGGGGTTGCTTTATGATTTCCAAACCTGGCCACAGTCCGGACTTGAGACCTGGCCGCCTGATATGGAATATCCCTCGGGAGTAAGGGTGTATGATGCTTATTCGCCAGAGGCGCGCGACATTTATTGGAAATATTTGAAAGATGGTATCTTCAAGTATGGCATGGATGCATGGTGGATGGATTCTACGGAGCCAGATCACCTGTCCTTTAAACCCAGCGACTTGGATCAAAAAACGGTGATGGGCACGTTCCGCCGGGTGCGCAACGCCTATCCGCTCATGAGCGTGGGCGGCGTGTATGACCATCAGCGTGCTGTGACTTCCGACAAGCGTGTGTTCATCCTGACACGTTCCGGTTACATCGGCCAGCAACGTTACGGAGCCAACGTGTGGTCGGGCGACGTGGGCTCTTCTTGGGAAACGTTGCGCGCACAGGTGCCTGCCGGACTGAACTTCTCGCTCTGCGGCATGCCGCATTGGAACAACGACATTGGCGGCTTCTTTGCCGGACAGTATAACAAGAGCTGGAATGACGGAACGGCTCCCAAGAATCCGCTCTATCAGGAACTCTATGTGCGTTGGCTGCAGTTCGGCACGTTTACGCCGATGATGCGTTCCCACGGTGCCGACACGCCCCGCGAGATTTACCAGTTCGGCAAAAAGGGTGAGCCGGTGTATGACGCCATTGAGAAGATGATCCGTCTGCGCTACTCCCTGTTGCCTTACATCTATTCCACCTCTTGGGACGTTTCCCACCGCCAGTCCACGTTCATGCGTGCCCTCGTGATGGACTTCCCGAAGGACAAGAAGGTTTGGGACATGAACGACGAGTACATGTTCGGCAAGGCTATCCTCGTGGCTCCTGTGCTGGAGGCGCAATACACGCCCGAGAAAGTGGTGAAGGTGGACGAACAGAGCGGCTGGGACCGCGACAACGCGGGCAAGTCGGGCAACGATGTCGTGAACGCTGACTTCACGGCAAAGAAGTCCACAACGCTCTACTTGCCGGCCGGCACGGAATGGTATGATTTCTGGACAAACGAGAAGATGGACGGCGGACAGGAAATCACCCGCGAGACGACACTCGACCTTATACCTCTATATATCAAGGCGGGCAGCATTGTGCCCTTCGGCCCCGATGTGCAGTATGCCATGGAGAAGCCTTGGGACGAGTTGACGGTGCGTGTTTATCCGGGTGCCGATGGCAGCTTCACTCTCTACGAGGACGAGTTTGACAATTACAACTACGAGAAGGGGGCTTACACGGAAATCCCGATGACGTGGGACGACTCGGCCCGCCGCCTGACCATCGGTGCCCGCAAGGGCGAGTACAAGGGGATGATTGCAGAGCGCAAGTTCCGCGTCGTCCTGCCCGACGGAAAGGAAAAGACGGTGTCTTACAAAGGCAAGAAAGTGAGTGTGAAGATTTAGTTTTAGTTTTGTTTTATCACCATGAGGCGGGGGTGTCCGGGAGGACATCCCCGCCGTGTTATATTCAGGAATGAATTGCAAGAAAATCATCTGCCCGTTGTCTTGTAGAACCCAAAATGAATATCCGCCATTGCTCAAACCCCCGTATTGTTCAAACAGGCCCGCCTTGTAGAGGGCGTTTTTGTGTGCCGTTCACGGTTGCCCTTCAAGCAGCTCGATGGCTTTGCGGACACAGGGATTCTTTTCGTAGATGACGGCGAAGTATTCCGACATGTCCCAGATGTCGCGGGCGATGAGGGCTTTCATCTGCAGTTTCAGTTCGGGGAGTGTGGCTTGCAGTTCTTCATCGTCCTTGGGTTTCACGCCCGCCTTCTCGCCTTCTTCCAAGATGAGGTCCACGAGTTCCTGCGGCACTTCGAAAGCGGTTCTGAACTTGTCAAAGTCGGGATATTCTTTTTGAATCTTTTTACGGTATTTCTCAATAAACTTGAGGTCGGCGTTGACGATGGCGCCCTTGGCGGTGAGGTCGCGGTGGAAGCGTGTGTAGCGCGACGTGTCGAGCGGGATGAAGTAGTCGGGCATGATGCCGCCTCCGCCATAGACAGTGCGTCCCTTGCGCAGTGTCTTATACTTGAGCGAGTCGGGGAAGTGGATGCTGTCGGCGTTGGTCAGTTCGCCGTGGTTGTAGCGTTCGATGACATCCATGTCGTAGCCTTGCTTGTCCCCCTTCGTGTAAGGCTTTTGGATGCAGCGTCCGCTGGGGGTGTAGTAGCGGGCCACGGTGAGGCGTATCATCGACCCGTCGGGGAGCATGAAGGGTTTCTGCACGAGCCCCTTGCCGAACGTGCGGCGACCCACGACGAGCCCGCGGTCTTGGTCTTGGATGGCCCCGGTGACGATTTCGGCGGCCGAGGCGGAATATTCGTCCACGAGGACGATGACGCGCCCTTCGCGGAAACTTCCCGCACCTTGGGCGCGGTACTCACTATAAGGGGTACGCAGTCCCTTGGTATAGACGATGAGGTCGCCTTTGGGCAGGAACTCCCCGGCGATGTCCGTGGCGGCATCCAGGTAGCCGCCTCCGTTTTGCTGCAGGTCAAGGATGAGGTCCTGCATGCCTTGCCCGCGCAATTTGTTGATGGCATCCGTCACCTCCTTGTGGCTGGTACTGCCGAAGCTGGCCAGGCGGATCAGTCCGATGCGGGGGGTGGCCATGTAGGCGGCATCCACGGTGGAGACGGGAATCTTGTCGCGCTTCACGGTGAAGTCCAGCCGGGCGGTTTGTCCGCGGCGCACGATGCCGAGGCGCACTTCCGTGCCTTTAGGCCCGCGCAGGCGGCGCATGATTTCCTCGCGGCTCATTTTCACGCCCGCAATGGCCGTGTCGTTCACGCTGACGATGCGGTCGCCAGCAAGGATTCCGGCTTTCTCGGACGGTCCTTTCGGCACGGGCTGGATGACGACAAGCGTGTCCTCAAGCATGTTGAACTGCACACCGATGCCGTCGAAGTTGCCCTGAAGCGGTTCGTTCATCTTCTTGGTCTGTTCGGCGTTGGTGTAGGACGAGTGGGGGTCGAGTCCGGAGAGCATGCCGTTGATGGCGTCCTCGGTGAGCTTGTTTTCGTCCACGCTGTCCACGTAGAGGCTGCTGATGGCCAACTGTGCCATGGAGAGCTTGCGCAATGATTTCTCCACTTCGGAAAGCCGTCCGTCACGCTGGGCGGCGGCGGGAAACGCGGTGGCGGCGAAGAGTGCCGCGCAGAGTGTCTTTGTCAGGATGCCGTGATGTCTCATTCGTATTTAAGTCCTTTGGGAATATAGGGGGTGATGTCCTTGCCGAAATGTTTGAGTTCCTTGACGAGGGTGGAACTGATGAAGGCCCATTCCGGTTCGGTGAAGAGGATGACCGTTTCCACGCCCGTGAGGCGGCGGTTGAGGTCGGCAAGGTTCATTTCGTATTCATAGTCACGCAGGGAGCGTACGCCGCGCAGGATGAACCGTGCGCCGTGGCGGGCGGCGAAATCCACGGTGAGGTCCGAATAGCCTTCGACGCTGATGCGCGGGTCGCCGGCAAAGAGTTCGCGCAGGGCGTTGATGCGTTGGGCGCAGGTCTGCTCCATGCGTTTGCTGCTGTTGATGCCCACGCCGACGACGATGTGGTCGAAGAGCGCGAGCCCGCGCCGCAGGAGTGATTCGTGCCCTTTGGTGAAGGGGTCGAAGCTGCCGGGCATGATAGCGATTTTTTCCATGTTTTCTTGTCGTGATTGGGATGTAGGGGTCATGCCGCGCCGTTTTCGGCCGCGTCGTCTTCGGCGCGGTCTTCTTCGACGACGAGGTTCTGTATGATGAAGTTTTGCCGTTCGGGCGTGTTCTTGCCCATGTAGTATTCCAAGAGTTCCTTCACCTGGTCGCTCTTTTGCAACGTCACCTGTTCGAGCCGGATGTCGGGGCCGATGAAGTGGCGGAACTCGTCGGGCGAGATTTCCCCCAATCCTTTGAAGCGGGTGATTTCGGGTTCCGGGCCGAGTGCCTCGATGGCGGCCAGCCGCTCTTCTTCGCTGTAGCAATAGCGGGTGATGAAGTCCGTCTTGCTGTTCTTCGCTTCTTCAGCCAAGGCTTTCAACCGTTCCTTGCCGATTTTGCTGCGGCGGTTGCGCACACGGAACAGCGGGGTTTGCAGGATATAGACATGGCCTTTCTTGATGAGGTCGGGGAAGAACTGGAGGAAGAAGGTCACCATGAGCAGGCGGATATGCATGCCGTCCACGTCGGCATCGGTGGCCACGATGACGCGGTTGTAGCGCAACCCGTCGAGCCCGTCTTCGATGTTGAGCGCGGCCTGCAGCAGGTTGAATTCTTCGTTTTCATAGACCACTTTCTTGGTCAGCCCGAAACAGTTGAGCGGTTTGCCGCGCAGGCTGAACACGGCCTGTGTCTCCACGTCGCGGCTTTTCGTGATGCTCCCGCTGGCCGAGTCGCCTTCGGTGATGAAGAGGCTGCTTTCCTCTTTCAACTCTCCCTTGGTGTCGTTCAGGTGTACGCGGCAGTCGCGCAGTTTGCGGTTGTGCAGGTTGGCTTTTTTCGCCCGTTCGCGGGCCAGCTTGGTGACGCCCGCGATGGCTTTGCGCTCGCGTTCGTTCTCGGCGATTTTCTGGAGCATGGCCTCGGCCGTGTCCGGGTGGCGGTGGAGGTAGTTGTCCACCTGTTCCTTCACGAAGTCGCCCACGAACTTGTCGATGCTCACCCCGCCGTCGGGCACGGTGGTGAGCGAGCCCAGTTTGATTTTCGTCTGGCTTTCGAAGAGCGGTTCCTCGATGTCGATGGCGATGGCGGCCACCAAGCCGTTGCGGATGTCGCCGTAGTCGAGGTTCTTGCCCGAGAACTCCTTCACGGTTTCTGCGAAATGCTTCTTGAAGGCACTTTGGTGGGTGCCGCCCTGGGTGGTGTGCTGCCCGTTGACGAAGGAGTAGTATTCTTCGCCGTATTGTGCGGTGTGGGTGAAGGCGATTTCGATGTCCTCTCCCTTGAGGTGCACGATGGGGTAGAGCCCTTCTCCCGTCATGTTGTCGGAGAGCAGGTCTTCCAGTCCGTTGCGCGATGCGATGCGATGTCCGTTGAAGATGATGGCCAGTCCCGTGTTCAGGTAGGTGTAGTTCCGCAGCATCGTTTCCACGATGTCGGTGCGGAAGGCATAGCCGCGGAACAGTGCGGGGTCGGGCGTGAAGCGCACGGATGTGCCGTCGGCTTCCGTGGTGGCGCCCTCGGTCTCTTCGCGCAATTCCCCGCGTTCGAAGGTGAGGTGGCGCATCTGTCCTTCCCGCCGGCTTTCCACTTCGAAATGCAGGCTCAGGGCGTTGACAGCCTTGATGCCCACGCCGTTGAGCCCCACGCTCTTTTTGAAAGCCTTGGAGTCGTATTTGCCGCCCGTGTTGAGCATGCTCACGGCTTCGGCCAGCTTGCCCAGGGGGATGCCGCGGCCATAGTCGCGCACGGCGACGTCGCCCGAAGGGGTGAGGGAGACCTCGATGCGTTTGCCCGCTCCCATCTTGAACTCGTCGATGCTGTTGTCGATGGTTTCTTTCAGGAGCACGTAAATGCCGTCTTCCGCGTGTGAGCCGTCGCCCAGCTTGCCGATGTACATGCCGGGGCGTGTGCGGATGTGTTCCATGTCGGAGAGGTGGAGGATGTTTTCCTCTGTATATTGGGGAGCGGCTTCTTGTGTGCCGGCATCTGTTTTCGGTGTTGTCTCGTCCATTCGCTTTGGATACGTTTTAAAGGGGTTTCTGCCAGCAGCGGCGGCGTTTGTGTATTTCCGCGTCCAGGTAGGCCCATTGCCCTTGGCTCTTTTCGTTGGTTTCCAGCTGCGGGTGGGTCTCGCCGAACTTGAAGCCCATCTGCTGGCATACGGGGATGAGGTCGGCGAAGAGCATGGCGTTCACCCCCTTGTTCTGGTACTCGGGAAGCACGGCCACAAGCAGCAGGTCCACGATGTCGGCATGTTTGAAATAGAGTGCCTTGGCCAGATGTATCCATCCGAACGGGAAGAGCCGCGCATGGGCTTTCTGGATGGCGCGCGAGAGCGAGGGCATGCCCACTCCCATGGCCACGATGCGGCCGTCTGCGTCTTCTACGGTGGTGACCAGCCGCATGTCGAGGAACGGCATGTATTCCCGCACGTATTGCTCGATTTGCTTCGGTGTCATTTCCGAGTAGCCGTAGAGCGGGGCGTAGGCTTTGTTCACCACATCGAATATCTTTTGCGCCCATCCGCCTTGGCGTATCTCGCGGGCGTTCTTGAATTTGCGGATGTGCAGGTTATACCGTTTGGCGCTCATTTCCGCCACACGGAAATATTTGTCCATGTGTGCGGGGCGGTCTTTTTCGGGCGTGAGGATCTTGCGTTCCACCCAGTCCACTTCCTTGGTATATCCGAGCCGTTCCATGTGCTTGGGGTAATAGGGGTAATTATAGGTGGTGGACATGGTGCTCAGCTGGTCGTATCCTCCGGTGAGCATGCCTTCGGGATCCATGTCGGTGAAGCCGAGCGGCCCGGTGAGCTTGTCGCAACCATGGTCGCGCCCCCATTTTTCGACCGCCTCGAGCAGCGCGCGGCTCACTTCTTCGTCGTCCACGAAGTCAATCCAGCCGAAGCGGGCGTTGTTCGTGCCCCACGTCCGGTTGGCCTTGTGGTTGATGATGGCGGCGATGCGCCCTACGATTTTTCCTTCGCGCAACGCCAGGAAACAGTCGGCCTCGCAGAAGTCGAACGCGGCGTTTTTGCGGGGGTTGAAAGTGTCGAGCGTGTTTTCCAACAGGTCGGGCACGGCATACGGGCAGTCTTTGTAAAGTTCGTAATTGAAACGGACGAAAGCTTTCATCTCCCGCCGGTTGGAAACTTTCTTGATGGTTACGTCTGACATGGTGTCGGAAGTTTGTTTTTAGACTTACAAAGATACGGCTTTATTTGGATTTTTAAACCGTTTTGCGACAGGTTTTTTCGGGAAATGGCGATAAACAGGTAGAAAAGGAGGAAAAAATTTGCTAATTTATCTTATTGTTTATACTTTTGTGATTAGGAAATTTTATTTTTTATGTTATGAAGATACAGTCGTTGCTTTTGGCCATGACATTGGCCGCCGGCGTAAGCTTGCCAGTTCATGCCGGAAAGTCGGATAAGGATTATGAACCTTATCCCCACATGTTCGTCGGGTTACATGGAGGTGCTCAGGCTACTTTTACGAATTACAAGTTCGGAAAACTGATTACGCCGATGTACGGGGTTTCGTTCGGTGGATATTTCACCCCGGTTGTCGGAGCACGTTTGCATGTGGGCGGCCTTCAAACCAAGGGAGGCATAAAGGGCCTTGACAAGACGTATGATTACAAATATGCTGTGTCAGACGTGGACTTGATGTTGAACATCACTAACCTGATTTCAAACAATCCTGACCGTGTGTTCAATTGGATTTTGTTGGGTGGTGTCGGTTTGAACTATGCGTGGGACAATGATGACTTCCATGCGTTGACAGCCGGAGATGCCACTTATCCTTTGGCTTGGGAAGACAACCGCTTGGGGCACAATGTCCGGGTGGGCACGATGTTCGATTTCAACATCGCCAAGCATTTCGGGCTGAATCTGGAAATCGCGGCCGACAATACTTCGGACCGTTACAATTCGAAGACGAGCAACAGTAACGACTGGTCGATGCACGCTTCCTTGGGGTTGATTTTCAAGTTTGGCCAAAAGAAGAAAGTGCAGGAGTCTGAGCCAGTGCCTGTGGTGGAAGAATGGGCCACGCGGGTGGATACGATTTGGTATGATGACGTGACCTATAAGGAAGTGCCCGTGACCGAGAAGCATGAAGAGCAGATTTATTTCGAAATCCGCAAGAGCGAACCGGTTCCGGCCAACCAGGTGAAAGCCGTGGCCGACTTCGTGAAGGCGCATAAGAACAGCAAGGTGGTCGTAGTGGGATATGCCGACGAAGAGACCGGAACACCGTCGCTGAACATGCGTTATTCCAAGGAACGTGCCGAGAAAGTGGTGGCCGCTCTCGTGGAAGCCGGAGTGGACAAGGCTGTCATTACAGCGGAATGGAAGGGTGACACCGAACAGCCGTTTGCCGACAACGACAAGAACCGTGTGGCTATCGTGACCGTGACGGGCGAAGGCGTGAAGAAAGAACCTGTGACCACGAAGAAATTCCGGACGGAAGAAAAGCGTTACCGCGTGAAATAATAATTAAATGGATTGTTAGTGGGAAGGGGAAAGGCCTGTGTGGATAGGTCTTTCCCCTTCTGTCTGTCATGGGGCTTTTCACGGAACTGTTCCTAATCTTGTGGATTTGACAACTGCCGAATATTTGTTTGTAATCAAATGCCCAGCTTCCCGTCACTTTCCCGTGCGGAGAAAAAACGCGATGGTTTGCGAAAATCTTCATAGTGATAGGGTTGCGCGGCAAGAATGCCGCGCCTCTTACCCGCTGGTCGCTGCGCCGGATTTGTAATCCGGTGCAATGGGAGGGCGGATTTCCGAATCCGCAAGCCGCAAGGGCTTTTGAAACATGAGTTCCGCAAACGGCCCAAATCCGTAGTAGTGACGAGGGTGTATCAAAATTCATTTTAGGGCAAGATGAACTTTTAATTTAAATTTGGAATACCCCAAAGGTTAAACAAAGGGTCGCATCATTACTCAAAAACAGAGTTTGATGCGCCCCTTTTAGGTGTCATGGTTCTAATCCGTTACTTTTAGACGTCGATATTTCAATTTTGAACCACCCTCATAATTTCTTATCGAATGCAAAATTCATACCGCGCACAGTATAAGAAACCACCAACTACTTTTTTCCCGTGCCATGACAATGGCTACACAATCCATCCGTACAATTAGGGCATTTTGCATATTCGTTCGTCAACGGATTCAAATAACTTCGGGAACCATTGCAGGTCCAACATTTCCCCAAGCCATGACAAAGATGGCATGGCGCTTCATACGTGCTTCCTGTTCCTATATATGAAGAACTGTTTGAATTGTTAAAACTATTCGTTCCAATCGCATCAACTCCATTATTCAACAAGTCGCCTTGATACATATAATAGGTATTCATTGAAGCCGAGTTCCAATCGACATCACTCCAGTTTACAGTAAATTGAGGCGGTTCTGGCCATTTGAAATCAAACTGCGGCATCTGAATATTCCGCATAGACATCTGCTGCAAATATGCCATTTGTGCATTTTGCGCTTGCACCTGTTTTATCGCTAAATTGGGATCTAAAAGCCCCATATTATTTGACGTATATCCTTGCGACACCATATAGGCATTGCCTGCCGCCTGAACAATAGCACCTATCGCTTGCCCCCACATCTGCCTACGTTGTTGCCGTTTCTTTTCCGCAGCTTCCGCCCTCGCTCGATCCATTGCTAATTGCCTTTCTCTTTCAGCGGCCTCCATTTCTTCTATTGCAGTTAAAGCTGCCATGGATTCTTTTGAGCCCAAATCAGCACCTTTTTCATACCATCGTTTTGCCTTGGAACGGCTCTTTACCAAACCGGCCTCTCCGTTCAGATACAAGCAACCTGCCAAATAATATGCTTTTGAATTCGTACTATCTTCTTCCAATGAACGCTCCGTCCAAAAAATAATTTCCGGATTATCCTTATTCTTGTTATAAATATCCGCCGCCCGCTTTAACAACAAAGCCGATACCAAACCGACTCCATATTTTTTGCCTTCCTCACTAAAAGGCATGGCGTTTATATCGCTCATTATTTTAGATGAATATTTGTTTTCCACTTCGCTATTGGGCATGTTTATTACATTTTTTGTCCATAAAGCATAATAATGAGCAGATAACAAATCACGTTCTGTTCCTATCCCTTTCGCATATAAAGTTGACAACATGCTACCTACATTTACAAGCGTCTTATATCGCCCATAATACCAATAATTGACATTACGCTTTTCTATTAAATATTCTGCAACGATTAAAGCACACTCTAACAAATCTGCGTATACCTTACGAGCTATTGTGGGAATATTAATTGAATCCAATGACAAATACACCAATCCCATTGTAGCTTGTTCCGTATAGTACCCAACAGATTCATTCTTTTGAGCGGCATTCAAATAATATCTGGCTACAGATTCGTTGATTCCAAAGTTAGAATAAGTTGTAGTCATTTGCGATGCATCAAAATCCACATGCTCAGGATTGAAAGTACCAAAGCCATAATAGAATCCCATTTTTACCTGAGATTCATAATCGCCAAGTTGAGCTGCTTGCAAATAATATTTGAACTTTTTGTCCTTTTTCTCGGTTTTTCGAGCTTTCGCCTTGAGTTTATCTACCTTTTTTGAATCCTTATAACTCACGGAACTTTTTAGGTATGGCGTTAGCGAGACCTTTTTTGCGGCTTCCACATTAAGAGCAAACAAAAAAGAAAAGGACAACACTAATAAGTTAAGCAAATTTCGCATAATACCATATTTATGTTATATACTTTAGTCTGTCCGAAATAATCTTAGCACTCAATAGGCTAAAACTCAATACAACATCCTACCCCTAAAGCCTTTGTTCTGTTCTCCGACAACAACTGCATCCCTGGAGTGACCACACACCCCGCTATGTTAAAATCATGTTTATACAAATTAAAAGCATGAATATCATATGCTTGACTTTTCAAACGAGCCCCTTTTGTACATAAAATCGCAGCAGGTAAAATAGAAAAAGCACCTCCAACCCCTGCTATAACCCCATTAAAGTCATCTATAATAGACCATGTCACTGCACCTCCAAAGCAAAGAACTGTCAAAACTATTCCCGAAGCCTTGTATCGCCTGGCGCTTTTTAACAAATCTTGCCTTCGAGCCAAATCTACGTTAAGGGTTTTGGAAAGCGTCAAATCCTGTTCTAAGAAATCGACTTTTGAAGAATTAGAGGAGAGATTGGTAAATGTCTCCTTTTCCCCATTTTGATAATTCACAGATAAGATTTCAGCAATTCCAATAGTATACAAAGGGCCATCTTGATTTGTCCACTTCTTATACTTAATTTCGTTGCTTCCAACTTCTATCACCTTACTAAGAATCGTAGTGCCATTTTTCAAGACAATAACATCCTGTCCTAAAATGGCAGAAACCCAACAACTCATCAAGAACAAAATAACAAAATGCTTCATAACAACATACATAGTTTCGCCTTGACCCTCCAAAAGGCATGTTTCAAAATTTAATTCAGGCACATAGATATAAAAAAGCGTGGGAGTCCTTACAGTCGCTCGTTCCGCTCTACAAAGGCCTTCGCATTGCCCAATTCAGTCCGAACGAGCAACGCAGAAGCCCACGCAGATATGTATATATTCACCCCTACCCGATGCAACCACCATACGAGTATAATCTGGGTGTACATAAAACATACCCACCGGGCATCTACTGTTGCCAAGTTCCTGACTGAATTTAGAAGTTGCGAAGTTCTTGTAGAGCCAAAGAACAAGACGTCAAGTAAACGCCATTCCATATATATGCATTCCCACCCTCCCTCCTGTATGTGAACAGGATGTCGGCATGAAAACAAGGCAAAAATAACACAAAGAATTCAAAAGAACAAGAAAAACAGTCTTTTTAAGATAAAAACTGCATGGCTCTTTCATTTAAGAAAGCATGGAAGTTTCAGAAATTCTGTTATTTTATAGCGGATACAAGCATGTTAGCATGGCGTTCGTTTCTTCGCTTTCAACCATGTCTGTTGGAATTTACAAATGGTGGAAATGTGCCGTATTACATGGGTCTGCGGAAATTCTATGGTGATAAGATGAATAAAAGTTGATGAATTCCGCAAACGGTCCAAAGTCCGCAGTAATGACAATGCCCCCTAAAAGGGGACATTATCCGGATTTCGGAGCGAAAGGAAATGCGCCCCCTGCGCACATCCTTCCATTGACAAAATGACAATTCCGGGTGCGCGTTGACAATTTGCTCATTTTCGCCTTCTGAGATTCGCGTATTCGGCCGCCGGGCCGGGACAGCGCGGAAAAAACGCAGCCACACGCGCCATGCGGAAATCAAAATGTCGCGGAATCCCCTCCAAACCTGCCTTTTTGACGGGACACGGGACACTCCCGGCGCAGAAGTCCGGCCGGCAGGAAAGCCCGCCGGGGGATTCCGCCGACAAAATGACACGGGAAACGTGTCCGGGAAAAAGTTCCAACGGGAAAGAAAAACGCCCCCGGAGCCGCCGCGAAAACGTTTCTGTACCGGGATTTTTCCATCCGAGCCCCGAAAGAAAAATTCCAAGCCCCGAAAAAGAAATTCCGGGGCTTGGAATTTCGCGTTCCGGCCCCGAAATTTCTCGTCAGACTGCTCCAAAAAGTAAATGACTCTGACAAAAACTTGCACAGAAAACCCGTTTTGTGCAAAAAAATCGCGCAAAAATCCGCTATTTGGGCCGGATTGCGCAAGAGTCGCGTCACGAAAATCAGCAAAAACGGCACAATTTGTCTGTTTTCGCAGGCATTTCATGACATCCTGATTTTCCTGGCCCGGCAACCGATTTTCCGGGAGGAAGCCTGTATGTTGGAATGTTGGCTAACAATGCTTGTTCGGGCAATGCGTTCCTTTACGTGGCATGCGGAATGACAACGTGGGCGGGAACCTTTGAGCCAAGCCAGAATCATTCAGTAACAGTTCACGTCACCTCTTCAACACCGCCCTAACCAAGAACCACACATGTTGCGCGAAAGCAGCCCCCCACCCATAGTGGCGAGCCATGATGCGGAAACGTTCCCACAATGAGGCTTGATGGTTTTGTGTGGTCATTCCTTCATTCAGGTAATCGGTGAGGATGAGGTGACTGTTACAAACCGGCAAGCGGGAACGGCTTGCGCGTTTGAGCAAACGGATGCACCAATCGTAATCGGAAGAGAAACGGTATGCCAAGTCATAAAGTTCTTTGCGGGCAAAGTCGGTGCTGACATAAAACGACTGGTGGCAGACGAGCATGCCCCAACGGAAATCTTTCCATGTCAGGTTTTCCGGAGCCTGCAGCCTCCGGTGACGCAAGAAACGCCCTTCGCCGTCCACGCAGTCTGTCTCGCCGTAGAGGATGGCAGGCCATTCCCCGCAAGGCATCTGTGACAGCGGGGCGAAAAGGCGTTGCAACGTGTCGGCCTCGTGCAGGCGATCGCCTGCGTTAAGAAACACGATATAGCGTCCGGTGGCATGCTCCAAGGCTTTGTTCATGGCATCGTAAAGCCCCCGGTCGGGTTCCCGGATGACTTGTATGACATGCGCCGCCTGCGCCTTGTCGGTGTTGGCATCCACGTAGCGGTGGATTTGTTCCATCGTGCGGTCTTTGGAACACCCGTCCACGATGAGGTGTTCCACGTACGGATAGGTCTGTGCCGCCACGCTTTCCAACGTGCGCGGCAAAGTCTGTTCCGCATTGTAGGTGACGGTGGCGATGGTGACGGTGGGCAAGAGGTGTTCGGTAGTGTCCATAAATATGCGTGTCGTAAGGATGGCTTATTTAAATTCGGTTGCATGCCGATAAATAGCGATATATTTTGCAGCCACGTGGTCTTCTCCATAACGGGCGTGCGCCGTACGCACCGCATTGGAAGACAACGCATCCGCATCGGCTTTTTCGAGTACGAAGCGGATACCTTCGGCCAAATCGGCGGCATTGCGCGCCTCGGCCAGATAACCATTTTGAAGATGGTCTATCATTTCCGGGATGCCGCCTACGCGGAAACCAATGCAAGGCGTCCCGCAAGAAAGTGCTTCGACGATGGTATTGGGCAAGTTGTCTTCAAGCGAGGGGGTAATAAAGGCATCCGCCGCGTTATAGAGGCGCGCCATTTGCCGTTCATCGCCCACGCTATCAAAAGGCCAGACAGGAAAAGGGAAGAGGTCACGCATCTGTTCCGCCCCGTTTCCCACGACAATGAGGCCGACTTGCGAAACCAGTCCCGCGTCTGTTTCCTGAAGGATACGGCAAGCTTCTTTCAAGTAGTCGATGCCTTTGCGCGGGTCAGACGCTTTGAAAGCGCCGAAAAGCAAAAGCTTCTTGTCGGTCGGAAGGTTGCACTGCAGACGAGCCCGCTTTTTGTCGGCCGGACAAAAAACATTGGCATTGATGGCGTTGGGCACCGACGCGACTTCTTGTCCCGTGAGCAGGGCACTCCGCCGCGCCAACCCGGCCATCCACTGGCTACATCCCACGAAAACGATGTGCGCCCCGCGCAACATCTGTTGTTTGCGATGAAACACCTTGGCCGAAATATCGTCCGCAGCCCCTCCGTTCGTGAGCAAGGGGCAGTGGTGGCACCGGGTTTGATATTTCACGCATTCGCCGCTGTAATGGCAGATGCCGGTGAACGGCCATTGGTCGTGAAGCGTCCACACGACCGGTTTCCCGCTGTCAATAATGCGCCGGATGTCCCTTAACGAAAGAAAGCCTTGGTTAATCCAATGGAGATGGATGAGGTCGGCTTCCTTAAATTCCGGCAGCGACGTGATGTCTGTGCCCGTGTTGGCCAAATCTATTTGGAACAGGTTTTTGCGGCTAAAATGGTTGGCTTTCCATATCACGAAGCGTTCCCAAAGGAATTTGGCCTTCAGCAAAGGAGACGGCGGAAGGGTTGCCACGGTGATTTGTTCCGTGCGCTTGTCGCGCACCATCATTTTTGCTTTTATGCCATTGTGATTTAAAGCTTCCATCAGGCGGCATGCCGCAATGGCAGCCCCTCCCGCCCTTTCGGATGTGTTGACAATCAATACTCTCATAACAGCTCAGTTGTGGGTTGATGCGTCTTTTTGGCAGAGATGACAATATAGGGCGACAGCCACCTGCATTTGACAGGAAAAAGCTTGAGCCCGTAGCTTAAAGCCTTGACTAAGAACCGTGCGGCACGTCTCTTCTCGCCGGGCTTGGGTTCGAGCCACACCATTGGCTTCCGGGTGTATTCCACGCGGACATCCGTCAAGCCAAGTTCTCGGCAAATTTCCTCCAGGCGCACGGGCACCATGCTATCCAGATTATGGATGCGCAAGTTTTCGCGGTCAAACAGATATTGCACGGCTCCATTAATGCCTCGCAGGTTGGGCAGGAGAATGAGTAGTTGGCCGCCTTCGGCTAACAGGTTCACGTGCCGGGCAATGACATCGCGTGTGTCGCGGAAATGCTCAATAAACCCCAATGAAAACACAATGTCGTAACGTTCTTGGCTTTGGAACGTAAAAAAGTCGGCTTCAATAGCTTTGATGGTGTTTGCAGGAATGTGGTTTTGCCGCTCCACTTTGCGTATGACGCTGGGCTCCACATAAAAATCCAGCAATGTCACATCGCGGCATACGTGTTTGTAGAAGTAGCCTGCGTTGAGCCCCGGAAATCCTCCAATCTCGATGAACCGTGACGCGGGATTTACGGGACGGATATATTTTTTATAAACCGGACGCTCTTGAATGGGAACAAACTGATAATTTTCCCAATAAGTTTTCCACAGTTCGCGGTCTGTCAGTTGATTTTCCATATTTGTTCTTTCATTTGGACCGGGCGAAAGCTTTTTGCGAATTGGCTTCTTCCACAAGTTGCCCGATACGTTCAGCCTTGGCGTGATACAAGTCATAAAGAAGTTTCCCGTTTTTTTCATATTGTTGCCGGGTGAAAAGCCCGTTCCACAACCTCATTCCGCCCGCACCCAAAGATTTGAAACCTACTTGGTACCATCCCACTTGCAACCCGTTGAGCCAAGCGCGCAGGCATAGTTCATAGTCATCATATTGGAATGGCGCGAAAGCAAAATCGACATGATGCAGTTTCTGTTCGTAAAGGTCTTTCCGAATCCACATCGGGGCGCGGTTCACCACTGGAACAAAAGTAACACCTCCCTCCCCGGAAGGGGCGCAAGGCCGGTTTTTCACCCTCCCATCCTCGAAAGTCACCTGCATACCGTCTTTTCCGCCCAAAATGGCCAAAAGGGGATATTTCCGGAACAAGCGCACTGCTTCGTCAATCCATTCGAGACTGTCAAAATCGTCATCATCCTGCAACAGGGCAATGTATTTTCCGTTGGCCATCCGCAAAGTGCGGTCATACATGATATTTTCATATAAGTCGTTGGAATGGAGCAGGAACTCGTTCGCGCCAGTCAACAGCTTGGCAAGCGACCGTGTATGGGTCAAACCCGACCCGTCGTCAACCACGATAATTTCCAAAGATTGCCTTTTACGCAACTTGTTGACAATATGTTCCACCTGCACACTCTTGTTGTGCGACTGGATGATAACACTCACTTCTGGTGTATTATCATACCCTTTGGCGGCCCAGGTTTCATAAGACTTTTGTTGATGCCATTTGGCCTGTGTCCTCTTTTGGACGGCCAGCTTGATTCTTTCGAGAAACAGTTTGAATATTGCCATGTTCATTGTTAAGTTTGTAAGATGGTTATGCGCCGAAGTCGCCTTTCAGGATTCGTTTGATGCGGCGCAGGGCTTTGGCCATGAAAGAATTGGTACGGGCATAATAACGGACAAAAGCGGCCCTTGCCTCCGGGGTTTCTTGTATGGCGGCCGGGCGTTTCACTTCTATATGTCCGTCATAAAGCCGGGTCGCATTGTCGCCTCCTTTTCCACAATGGGTTCCGCTCCCGTCGAAACCGTTGTTTTGCACGAGCGACCGCCCCGCATTGAAAGAAAGGATGTCTTGCAGAAACAGTGTGGCATTCCAACGTATGGCCCACGAATTATTTTTTCCTTCTGTTTGTCGGCGCAACATGCGCGTGTAGCCGTATTTCCCGTCGAAATCGAAGGCGTGAACCAAGTCGCGCCTTTCCAACTCGCCAAGCAACGCTTTCCCGTCGGGATTGAACAGTTTCCAAGCACGTTGCCAAGTGCCCCACCCCCAACTGCCGGCCCATTTGATAAGAAAAGTGTCTGGCAATGAAAGGTCACCGGTAATCTCGCAGGCATGCACATGCCCTACGTGCGGCTCATCTTTGTACACCTCCAACGCGTCGTTCATGAATTCAAGAAAGAACGGGGACACGACCAAATCGTCTTCCAACACAATGACTTTCCCGTAACGGTCAACGACAGAAGTAACACCTTCAATGATGTTTCGCGCCAAGCCCCAATTGGTATCCCGCTCCACAAGCGTGACCTTTTTGAACCCACGCACAGCTCGCACGTAACAGCGCACAGCTTCCACAGCCGGACGAGCGGTTTCGTCTTTCGCCCCGTCAGAATAGATGAATAGCTCGCTTTCGGCAGCTAACGGGTTTCGCAATAACGATTCCACGGCCTCCCGGGTATGACCGAGCCGATTATAAACAAATAATAATATGGGAGACAAATCCATTATGCCAATTCGTTTTTCTGCAAAATTACAAAACAAATTTGCAATAAGCCCGCAATTAGCAATTTATTTTGTACTCGAAGCGGGACTTGAACCCGCACAGCCATTACTGGCCAAGGGATTTTAAGTCCCTCGTGTCTACCGATTCC
>CALUFQ010000029.1 GCA_944319925.1 uncultured Paraprevotella sp. | reverse complement strand
CTGCTTCCCGTCACTTGCCCGTGCGGAGAAAAAACTCCTCCGCCTTGCAGGGGAGGTGGCTCGAAGAGCCGGAGGGGGGGCCACCCACGTGTCATTCCGCAAGGGAAACAAAACGGCCATTATGGCCGCCGCAAGGAAAACAAAAGGGTCGTTACGACCTCAAAATCAGAATGTCATGAAATGCCTGCGAAAACAGACGAATTGTTCCGTTTTTGCTGATTTTCGTGACGCGACCTTTGCGCAATCCGGCCCAAATAGCGGATTTTTGCGCGATTTTTTTGCACAAAACGGGGGTTCTGTGCAAGTTTTTGTCAAAGTCATTCACTTTTTGGAGCAGTCCGGCGAGAAATTTCGGGGCCGGAACGCGAAATTCCAAGCCCCGGAATTCTTTTTTCGGGGCTCGGAATTTTTATTTCGGGGCTCGGACGGAAAAATCCCGGTACAGAAACTTTTTCGCGGCGGCCTCGGGGGCGTTTTTCTTTCCCGTTGGAACTTTTGCCCGGACACGTTTCCCGTATCATTTTGTCGGCGGAATCCTCCGGCGGGCTTTCCCGCCAGCCGGACTTCCGCGCCGGGAGTGTCCCGTGTCCCGTCAAAAGGACAGGTTTGGAGGGGATTCCGCGACATTTTGATTCCCGCAAGGCGCGTGTGGCTGCGTTCTTTCCGCGCCGTCCCGGCCCAGCGGCCGAATACGCGAATCTCAGAAGGTGAAAATGAGCAAATTGTCAACGCGTACCCGAAAGTGTTATTCTGTCAATGGAAGGATGTGCGCAGGGTTCTTAGCTGCTTTTTGCTTCTTTTGCTGTGACGGATTTCCGAATACGGCGCAATTGGGGTGCGGATTTCCGAATCCTTGGGACCCGCAAGGGCTTAGATGCGTGAAGCCCAGGTTAATGCAATCAAGCAGTATATTTTCTCAGATTGAAAATACTGATACTCAATTGCATGGGGCTACAAATCCCACGCGGCGGGGAATCCCCAAGTTTAAAAACTGTGCGATAATGTCCCCTTGTAGGGGGCATTGTCATTACTGCGGATTTGAGGTGTTTGCGGAATTATTCAAAAACGGTTCCTCAAAATAGGGAGGGATGGTCTGCGGGCTGTTCCTCTTTGTTTGTTGTAGCTTCGATGGTAGGTGTTTCTTCTTTCTTGAAGTCGATGTGCAACTGCTGGGTGGAAGTCGGCTTCAGGGCATACCATCCGCGGTGGGCTCCGGGCATGAAGGGAGATGAGGCTTTCCCGGCTTGCGCCCACAGGAAGAAGCGTATGTTTTGGTAAATCCGTTCGTAGGAAAATTCAGGGGAGAACAATCCGGCATGGCGGTTATATACGTGCTTGGCGATGATGTTCACGGGAAGCCCTTTGCAGCCTTGCGCCTGCAATATTTCATAAATATCGTTATAAAAAGGGTTTCCCATGTTGCAAATATACGGATTAATGGGGATTCTTTCAATTATTTGGGTATCTTTGCTTGCGATTTAATTGAAATAAGTTCATGAAGAAGTTTATTTGGAGTGCTATCGTATGTGCGGCGGTGGTGTTTGCCGCTTGTGACAACAAAGGCAATTCTTATGAATTTGCACAAATTGTCTATCCTGTGGGTGAGTCGGTGCTGTATGCCGATGAGAGTGTGGACACGCTGAAGTTTGCCACGACGTATGACTGGACGCTTTCGGGAGTGCCGGATTGGATGCGCATCAGCCCGGATTCCATGGCTGGTACGGTGCCGGATGGATATTATATGGTGAACCGTATCATGATCACTGTGGATGCGAACCAGACTGACACGCTCAGGTCGGCGGTGATTTATTTCAATGCGGACGGGAAATCGCTGGGGGCATGCTACACACAACTGCATTATTTGAACATCAGCCATCCCGTGCGCCGGGACTACCGTTTTGAATTGCAGGATACGGCGATGCAAGTGCGCGACAGCGTGGTGTTCACCACTTACAGCAATGACTGGACTTTGGCTTTCCAAGGCGAGAAACCGGCGTGGATAGCTTTTGCTGAGGGCGAAGCCACGTCCGGCCGGGCGGGAAAACATACGGTTGCATACACGCTGGAGCCGAATACTTCAACAGCGGAGCGCACGGCAGTCCTCAGGTTGACGAGCCGCGGTGTGTCGTCAGACATCCGGATAAGGCAGCTCGGGCAGAAGGCCGGGGAATAGAGGCCTGGATGGAACGGACAATCATTATCTCTAATTTTAATAATAATCTAACATGAACAAACATCTGATGAGCAAGATGCTCTTTGCGGCAATGTGCGGTGGCGCTTGTCTGGCTGTGTCGCCGGTAGCGGCGGCTGTGCCCGATTCTGTGTACCTGATGTCTTACAACGTGCATCCGGGTGGAGGTCTGAATTTCGCTTGGAGCGCGGACAAGAACACATGGAAAGGCATCGGGCCGGGACATGCTTTCGTGAAGAGCGATTTCGGCACGTGGGGGGCGCAAAAGAAAATGTTCAACCCCAGCCTTCTTCGCATGCCGGATGGCACGTGGCGTTGTGTGTTTCAGGTGAACGACAATGTGAACCAGTTTGCCGTGGCTGGCAGCAAAGACCTGATTACGTGGCAGCCGCAGGATTACCCTTATATGGAAGGTGTGGGCAGCTGCCTGTCGCCCGTGTTGTCCTATGACGCAGCCTCGGCCACATATAAAGTGGTGTTCAAGACGAAGGAAGGCGATGTCTATGCCACGGAATCCAAGGATTTTTATCGTTTCAGCAAGCCGCGCAAGGTGGACGCTTCCGCTTATGTGCAGACCTTGGAACAGGCCATGGTGGACGGGCAGATGGTGACAGGACAAGTCACGAAAGTGGCCTATCCGCAGGTGGAGCGTATGGAATGGGCCGTGGAGCATGCCGCATATTGGGGTGCGCTCAACGGCGAATTGGCGCGCGACAACGAAACGCGTTTCCAAGGCTTGAAACCGTTGGAGGCGACAATCAAGATAGACGCGGGCAAGAAAAAGAAAATCAGCGACAAGTTGATAGGCATCTTCTTCGAGGACATCAACTATTCAGCCGATGGGGGCTTATATGCCGAGCTGGTACAAAACCGAGACTTCGAATATTCGCAGGCCGACGTGAAAGGCGGAAACAAGGCTTGGAAAGCGGATTTTTCATGGACATTGGAAGGCGATGGAGGCACGTGGGAAGTGCGGACGGATGCGCCCATCCACGAGAACAATCCCCATTATGCGGCTTTGGACGTGAAGCAGCCGGGCAACGTGGCGTTGACGAACGGAGGTTTTGACGGCATCGTGCTTCGCAAAGGGGAGAAATACGACTTCTCCATGTTTTCCAAGCAGCTGGAGGGCAAAGGTGGAAAAATCAAGGTGAGCCTTGTGGAGGACGGGAAAGTCGTGGCGGAGGCTACGGTGAAAGCCCCAAAGGCCGATTGGAAAAAGGTGGCTACTGTGTTGAAAGCCAATTCCGATGCCGACCATGCATCCATTAAAGTGGAACCGCAAGGTGCAGGCGTAGTGGCCATGGACATGATCTCGCTTTTCCCGCAGAACACGTTCAAGGGACGTAAGAACGGCATGCGCGCCGACCTGGCACAGGCGTTGGCCGACATGAAGCCCAAGTTCATGCGTTTCCCGGGGGGTTGCGCGGCGCATGGCGACGGGTTGCACAACATGTACAATTGGAAAGAGACCATCGGCCCGCTCGAAGCCCGCAAACCGCAACGCAACATTTGGGGATACCATCAGACCAAAGGTTTGGGCTATTATGAGTACTTCCAGTTGTGCGAGGATTTGGGATGCGAGCCCCTTCCGGTGTTGGCGGCTGGCGTAAGTTGCCAAAATTCCAGCGACGGGGGACACGGGCAGCAAGGCGGCATACCGATGGACGAGATGCCGGCTTACGTGCAGGACGTGCTCGACCTGATAGAATGGGCAAACGGCGATGCCAAGACTACGAAGTGGGGCAAGCTGCGCGCGGAACAGGGGCATCCCGCACCCTTCAACCTGAAATATATCGGCATCGGCAATGAGGATTTGATTTCCAAAACCTTTGAGGAACGTTACTTGATGATCATTAAGGCCGTGAAAGAAAAGTATCCCGACATCATGGTTTGTGGGACTTCGGGACCATGGTCGGAAGGTAGCGACTACGAAGCCGGATGGCGGTTGGCCAAAGACCACGACATAGACATGATTGACGAGCATTATTACCAGACTCCCGGCTGGTTCATTTACCACCAGGATTACTATGACCAGTACGACCGCAACGGCTCCAAGGTTTATCTCGGCGAATATGCCGCCCATGCACCCGGTCGTCCAAACGATATCGAGACAGCCCTTTGTGAAGCGATGCACATTTGTGGCATGGAGCGCAACGGCGATATTGTGGAAATGTGTTCATACGCGCCGCTCTTGGCCAAGGAAGGACACACGCAGTGGAATCCGGACATGATTTATTTCAATAACAAGGAGGTGAAGCCTACTGTGGGTTACTACGTGCAGAAACTTTGCGGCAACAGTTCCGGTGACGAATACATCGAAACCCAACTCGCGGTGAATGAACGCCGGAAAGGGGTGCGCGAGCGTTTGGCGGCCAGCACGGTGTGCGACTCCAAGACGGGGAAAGTGTATATCAAGTTGGTCAACTTGCTGAACCATCCCGTGAAAGGCAAGCTGGACATGACGAGCTTGAAAGACCGTTTCGGCGAGGGCGGGGAAGTGGATGCCCGCCTGCAGGTGCTGACCGGCAATTGGGACGACCGTAATGCCCGTCCGAAGGAGAGCACCATCAAGGTGAAGCCTGATTTCGAATATGAGCTTCCGGCTTATTCTTTCAGCCTGATTGAGATTTAGCGGAGTTCGGTTTCGCAGATTTGTATGACCTTGCAAAGGGCGTTAGCTTTTTGCAAGGTTTTTTTTATTTCTTAAACAAGGGAAAGGGCGCGTTCGTTCGTATATATAAATAAAGTATATTATAGTATGCATACTGCAACAGAGAATTTATGAAGAGAATGAGTTTTTCGATTAGTAGGGGTGCCTTTTGGCTGTTGGGCTGTACTTTGTGCATTGTGCCTTGTGCCGAAGCGCAAGAGCAGGCCTATGTGTCTAAGGTATGGTCTCCCGATTTGGGTGACGGCACATATAAGAATCCTGTGATTCATGCGGATTATTCCGACCCGGACATTTGTGCGGTGGGGAACGACTTCTACATGACAGCATCCAGCTTTGCCTGTGCGCCCGGCTTGCCCATCCTGCATTCCACGGACTTGGTGAACTGGGAAATCGTGAACTATGCCTTGCAACGCGTGGTGCCCGGGCAGTTTTACGACGTGGCACGGCATGGCAAGGGCGTGTGGGCGCCCAGTATCCGTTACCACAACGGAGAGTTCTACATTTATTGGGGCGATCCTGATTTCGGCGTGTATATGGTCAAGGCATCCGACCCGCGCGGAAAATGGTCGGAGCCGGTATTGGTCAAGCCAGCCAAGGGCATCATTGACCCTTGCCCTTTGTGGGACGAGGACGGGCGTTGTTACTTGGCGTTTGCTTGGGCGGCCAGCCGGGCGCAGGTCAATTCCGTGATTTGTGTGGCGGAGATGAATGCCGAAGGCACGAAAGTTATCGGTCCGGCGCGGATAGTGTATGACGGGAACGATGACGTGAACCACACGGCTGAAGGCCCGAAGTTTTATAAAAGAGACGGATATTATTATTTGATGTTCCCCGCAGGAGGTGTGGAGATGGGGTGGCAGATGGCGGCCCGCAGCAAGAACGTGTATGGCCCCTATGAGGCCCGGCGTGTGCTGGAGCAGGGCGACACGCCGGTGAACGGCCCCCACCAGGGCGGCTGGGTGCGGACAGCATCCGGCGAAGATTGGTTCATGCACTTCCAGGACAAGGGATGCTATGGCCGCGTGGTATGGCTCGAACCGATGAAGTGGGTGGACGGATGGCCGGTCATTGGCGAGGACAAGGACGGCGACGGTTGCGGCAATCCCGTGCTTACCTGGCGAAAGCCTTCCGTGCCTTTTTCCAAAATCGTCAATCCGGCGGAAAGCGACGAGTTCAACACGGTGGATTTGGGGTTGCAATGGGAATGGCATTCCAATTATCATGATTTGTACGGCTTTACCACTCCATATGGCTATATGCGGCTTTATTCCTGGCCTGTGTCGAAAAAATATGTGAACCTTTGGGAGGCTTCCAACTTGTTGCTCCAGAAGTTCCCGGCCGAGGCTTTCACGGCCACGACGAAGGTGACCATGGTGAGCAAGGAGGACGGGCAGGAAGGTGGATTGATTGTGATGGGGTGGGACTACTCGGCCTTGACCGTGCGGCGCGAAGGAGACAAATTCTTGCTCTGCCAGCGCACTTGCCAGGACGCGGAGCAAGGCGGCAAGGAGACCGTGCGCGAGTTGTCGAGTTTTACCCCTTCCGCCCGGCAGACCATCATCTATTCGCCTACGGTGAGTCGTGAGATTTATCTCAGGGTGCTGGTGGAGGCGGGCGGAAAGTGCCGTTTCGCCTATAGTCTCGACGGGGAGAAGTTCACGGCCTGCGGTGAGCCTTTCCAGGCGCGGCAAGGCAAGTGGATTGGCGCGAAGGTGGGTTTCGTGTGTGTGGAACCACATGCCGAGCCTGCGGTCAACCGTGGCTGGATGGACGTGGATTGGTTTCGTGTGACACCATGAGTGAATGTGGAAAAGTATTTATTAATGGATAAAAAAAGACGTATATGAAAAAACAAACTTCTGTGTGGGCCATCCTGCCAGTCTTGTTCGGGTTTTTCGTGATGGGCTTTTGCGACATCGTGGGCATCTCTTCCGATTATGCGCGCGAAGCGTTTGGCTGGAGCCACACGATGGCGGGTTTCGTGCCTTCGATGGTATTTATCTGGTTTTTGTTCTTCAGCATCCCCGTGGGCATCAAGATGAACAGCTGGGGACGGAAAAACACGGTCATGCTCAGCATGGTTGTCACGTTGGTAGGCATGGCCATTCCTTTGTTGCAGACACCTTGGGCTTGCCTTGTCGGCTACGCCTTGCTAGGTATTGGAAATGCCATTCTGCAAGTGTCGCTCAATCCGTTGCTGAACAATGTGGTGACCGACCAGAAACTGCTCACCAGCAGCCTGACGGCGGGCCAGGTGGTGAAGGCCGTGTCTTCTTTCTGCGGCCCGTTCATCATGCTTTTTGCCGTGGACGTGCTGGGTGGCGGCGACAAGGACAATTGGTATTTGGCTTTTCCCGTACTGGGTGCCATCACGCTGGTATCGGCCTTGTGGCTTTACTTTACCCCCATACCCCATGAAAAGAAGGAAGACACTGGCGTGACGGTGGGCAAGGTGTTGGGACTGTTGTCCGACCGCACCATCCTGTTGCTCTTTTTCGGCATCTTTTTCGTGGTGGGTATTGACGTGGCCACCAATTTCATCAGTTCAAAGGTCATGATACTGCGTTTCGGGTGGGATACGGAACAGGCCGGCATTGCCCCGCAGGTGTATTTCATCTGTCGCACGGTGGGCGCGTTCCTGGGTGTGTTCATCATGACGAAAATGTCCGAGATGAAGTATTACCGCATCAATATCCTGTTGGCGATTGTCGCCGTGCTCGTGCTGGCTTTCTATGAGAATGCCACGGTGGACCTGGTGTGCGTGGGAGGCATCGGTTTCTTCTGCTCTTGTATTTTCGCCATCATCTATTCCATGGCCGTGCAGCATTTGCCGGAGAAGGCCAACCTGATTTCCGGGTTGATGATTACGGCGGTGGCCGGTGGCGGGGCAGTGACACCGTTGATTGGTGCGGCCACTGACGCGGCGGGCATCACGGCCGGGGTTTGTGTGTTGTTGATTTGCGCGTTTTACCTGACGTTCTGTGCGTTTGGGGTGAAAACCGCACGTTGATTCATATTTTTTGAAACAAGAAAAGGCATGAAGAAGATTAGAAGCGGTTTGTGGGGCTTGTTGTGCGCCGTGTTGGTTTGTCCCGTGGCGGGACAGGCGCAGCGCGTGGACGTGGAAAGGGATTTGGCCTACTGCCACCGCCAGGTGGCGCGTGCGCTGGACGGGCTTAAGGAGAACGGCGGCTGGGACTATACGCAAATGCCGCGCAACATCCTTGCCGAAGATTTGCAGCAGGGTCGTACGGAGTGGAATTGCCGTCCGGCCACGCCCGAAGAGTGGTGCGGCGGTTTTTGGCCGGGCATCTTGTGGTATGATTATGAGTACAGCGGGGAGGCTTACGTCGGTCGTCAGGCGCGTAACTACACGGCTTCGCTTGGTTACTTGGCCGACCGTGACCCTTATGACCACGATTTGGGCTTCCTGGTTTATTGCAGCTTCGGCAACGGTATGCGCATAGACCCGTCGGCTGCCTATCGCGACATTATCGTGGGCACGGCGGGGCAATTGGCACGGCTCTTCAATCCCCGTGTGGGCACCATCCTGAGTTGGCCGCGCGAGGTGGAGAAGCAAGGTTGGCCGCACAACACCATCATGGACAACATGATGAACCTGGAGATGCTTTTTTGGGCATCGCGCAACGGCGGAAGCCAGGATTTGTATGACATTGCCGTGCGCCATGCCGAGACCACAATGGAGCACCATTTCCGTGAAGACGGTTCGTGTTACCACGTGGCGGTATATGACACGATTACGGGCGGTTTCATCAAGGGTGTGACCCATCAGGGCTATTCCGACCGCTCAATGTGGGCGCGCGGCCAGTCGTGGGCGATTTACGGTTATACGATGGTCTATCGTGAGACACGCGACCCCCGTTTCCTCGCTTTCGCGCAGAAGGTGACAGACATCTATTTGAAACGCCTTCCCGAGCGTTCGGACGACTGGGTGCCCCTGTGGGATTTCGACGACCCGTCGCCCTCCGCGCCCAAGGACGCTTCGGCGGCTTGCGTGGTGGCTTCCGCCCTGTTGGAACTTTCCGGCTACGTTTCGCCGGAGAAGGGTACGCAATATCGTGAGGCAGCAGAACAGATGCTGGCCTCCTTGGGGAAAAGTTACCAGAGTGGCGACCGTTGCGTGTCGTTTCTCCTGCACAGCACGGGCCATCATCCGGCGGGCAGCGAGATTGACGCATCCATCGTCTATGCCGACTATTATTATTACGAGGCTTTGCTCCGCCTGAGGCGGTTGCAGCAAGGGTGTCCGGTGCTGGGGAACGGGTAACAACGTTCCTTTTCGCGGCAGTCGCCCGAAAAGATTAATTTGAAAAGACAGTGTCCGCCGTTCCGGATTTGCCCATGGAGACAAACACGGAACGGCGGATTTACGGTATGCTCGGCATGAGTATTAGCTAACGGGGTAAGTCCCTAATTCCAGTTGAAGATAAACAAATGTCAAAACGAAAGATTTGCTTCCGGTTTGCGCCGCAAAATAATTTTTTTATCGTACTTTTGCATGATAAAAAGAATACGTAGATGTTCAAAAAACGAGTAAGAAGGAATTGGTTCGTGCCTAAAGGGGAGGAAATGACGGAATTGGACAAGAAAATCCTGTCGTTTCAGAACCGGGGCTGCCTGGTGCCTTCGCGGAAACTAATCAAGACACCCGAACAGATAGAAGGCATCCGCCGGAGCGGCGTGGTGAACACCGGGGTGCTCGACCTCGTGGCGCAGGAAATCCATGCAGGGATGACCACGGAAGAAATAGACAAGCTGGTGTATGATTATACCGTGTCTCACGGGGCTATCCCGGCTCCGTTGAATTACGAGGGATTCCCGAAGAGCGTGTGTACTTCAGTGAACGAGGTGGTGTGTCACGGTATTCCGAACGAGTTTGAGGTGCTGGAGGAAGGCGACATCATCAACGTGGACGTTTCGACTATCTTGGACGGTTATTACAGCGATGCGTCGCGCATGTTCGTCATCGGGCAGACCACGCCGGAGAAACAGAAGCTGGTGGACGTGGCCAAGGAATGCCTTGAAATCGGCATGGAGGCGGCGCGGCCTTTCGGCTTCGTGGGCGACATAGGCAATGCCATCGAGAAGCATGCCAAGAAGAACGGGTTCAGCATTGTGCGCGACTTGTGCGGTCACGGCGTGGGGTTGGAGTTTCACGAAGACCCCGAAGTGGAGCACTTCGGGCGCAAGGGCACGGGCATGTTGCTGGTGCCCGGCATGGTGTTCACGATAGAACCCATGGTGAACATGGGCGACTGGCGCGTGTTCGTGGACGAAGAAGACGGATGGACGGTGGTGACGGAAGACGAGCTGCCGAGCGCACAGTGGGAACACACTTTCGTGATGACCGAACACGGGCTGGAGATATTAACTTATTGAGCGATGGAGAAAGACATAATTATATTAGGTATAGAGTCGAGTTGTGACGACACGTCTGCGGCGGTCATTCGCAATGGCATTTTGCTGAGCAACGTCACGGCCAGCCAGGCCGTGCATGAGGCATACGGCGGTGTGGTGCCCGAATTGGCCTCGCGCGCCCATCAACAGAACGTGGTGCCGGTGGTGGACCAAGCATTGAAGCGGGCGGGAGTGTCGAAGGAAGAACTCTCGGCTGTGGCTTTCACGCGCGGCCCGGGGTTGATGGGCTCGTTGCTCGTCGGCGTTTCTTTCGCCAAGGGGTTTGCCCGTGGCTTGGGAATTCCCATGATTGAGGTCAACCACCTGCAAGGGCACGTGCTGGCGCATTTCATCAAGGAGCACGAGGACGACCGTGACCAGCCGGACTTCCCGTTCCTGTGCCTGCTGGTGAGCGGCGGAAACTCGCAAATCATCAAGGTGAACGCCTACAACGACATGGAAGTGCTGGGGCAGACTATCGACGACGCGGCAGGCGAGGCGATAGACAAATGCTCGAAAGTGATGGGGTTGGGGTATCCTGGCGGTCCGATTATCGACAAGTTGGCGCGCCAAGGGAATCCGTTGGCTTATACTTTTGCCAAGCCGCACATTGACGGCTATGACTACAGCTTTAGCGGGCTGAAGACATCGTTCCTATACTCCTTGCGCGATTGGCTGAAAGAAGATCCGGACTTCATCGAACACCATAAGGAGGATTTGGCGGCCTCGTTGGAACACACCATCGTGGACATCCTGATGAAAAAACTGCGGCAGGCCGCCAAGGACACCGGCATCAGGGAGGTGGCCGTGGCGGGCGGCGTGTCGGCCAACAACGGGCTGCGCAACGCCTTTCGCGAGCATGCGGAAAAGTACGGCTGGAAAATCTTCATCCCCAAATTCAGCTACACGACGGACAATGCCGCGATGATTGCCATTACGGGATATTTCAAGTTCCAGGATCGCGATTTTTGTGCGATAGACCTGCCTGCTTATTCGAGAGTAACATTAAAATGACATAGAGATATGATGAACGTAGAAGCTAAAATCATAAGCCGTGAGATCAGCCCGTTGTTGTGGAGAGCTGGAGAGACGGTATGTACGGCGGAAAGCTGCACCTCGGGGCAGATTTCGGCAGCCATCACGAGTGTGCCCGGAAGTTCCACTTATTTCAAGGGGGGCATTGTTTGTTATACGAATGAGATAAAGACCCGTTTCTTGGGCGTGCCGGAAGAGATGTTGGCCGAAAAAGGCCCGGTGAGCGAAGAAGTGGTGCGTGCCATGTTCGACGGGGCATTGAAGGCCATGGAAACCACCTATGCCATAGCCATTACGGGCTATGCAGGCCCAGGCGGTGGAAGCGAAGCTCCTGTGGGAACAATCTGGATTGCCGTGGGCGACAAGGACGAGGTCGTGGTAGAAAAATTGGAAGGCGATGACGGGCGTGACATGAACTTGGCAAAGGCTACCCTGGTGGCCTTGCAGCTCTTGCTCGACTTGCTGAAAAAGCGTCATCCTGCCGAGGAAGAGTGATTTTTTTTCGTTGAAATACTTGGATGTTTGTTTTTTAAGTAGTAATTTTGCACTCTGTTTGAAGGAAGTTAATAGAAGTAGAAACAAAAAGGAAGGTAGAAATGTCGAGAATTTGTCAAATTACGGGGAAAAGGCCCGCTGTGGGTAACAATGTGTCCCATTCTAAGCGTCGGACGAAGAGACGTTTTGATATCAACTTGTTTACGAAGAAGTTCTATTATGTGGAGCAGGATTGCTGGATTAGCCTGAAGATTACGGCTGCCGGTCTTCGTTACATCAACAAGGTGGGGCTTGACGCTGCGTTGAACAACGCGGTAGCCAAGGGGTATTGTGATTGGAAAAGCATTAAGGTTATTGCCTAAAAGAAAAAGGAGGATTCAGACTTATGGCAAAGAAGGCTAAAGGCAACAGGGTGCAGGTGATTTTGGAATGCACCGAGATGAAAGAAAGCGGTCTTCCCGGCACGTCTCGTTATATCACGACGAAGAACAGGAAGAACACTCCGGAAAGAATGGAATTGAAAAAATACAATCCCATCCTGCGGAGAATGACGATTCACAAAGAAATAAAATAATTAGGATATACTATGGCAAAGAAAACCGTGGCGACCTTGCAGACGGGCAAGACTGACGGTCGCTCCTATACGAAAGTAATCAAGATGGTGAAGAGCCCCAAGACGGGTGCTTACGTTTTCGACGAGCAGATGGTGCCGAACGAAGCCGTAAAAGACTTCTTCAAAAATTGATTGGAAAACGAAGGAAAATAGAAAATAGTCCCTTCCACAGAAAGCGTGGAAGGGATTTTTTGTAAGGTAATGCCCGAATATTAAAAAACTTGTGCTATCTTTGTGTCAATGAAGCACATTAAATAGGAACGTATGGGATTTTTTAGCTTTTTCTCGAAAGAAAAGAAAGAAACGCTGGACAAGGGGCTGGAAAAGACAAAAGAAAGTTTTTTCGGGAAGCTGACACGCGCCGTGGCCGGAAAATCGAAAGTGGATGATGAGGTCCTGGATAGCTTGGAGGAAGTGTTGGTCACTTCGGATGTCGGTGTGGATACGACGCTGGACATCATCAATAGGATTGAAAAGCGCGTGGCGCGCGACAAATATGTGACCACGACGGAACTGAACGGTATCCTGCGGGATGAAATCGCATCGTTGCTCACGGAAAACAACACGGGTGACACGGAAGGTTTCGACATTCCGCAAGGGAAAAAGCCATACGTGGTTATGGTGGTCGGCGTGAACGGCGTGGGTAAGACCACTACCATCGGGAAACTGGCCTACCAATACAAAAAGGCAGGGAAGAAAGTTTATCTTGGTGCTGCGGACACGTTTCGCGCGGCAGCCGTGGAACAATTGGAAATATGGGCCGGACGTGTGGGAGTGCCCATCGTGAAACAACAGATGGGGAGCGACCCGGCTTCGGTGGCATTCGACACGTTGAGCTCGGCCGTGGCGAATGACGCGGACGTGGTGCTGATAGACACCGCCGGACGGCTGCATAACAAGAAAGGACTGATGGACGAATTGTCCAAAATTAAACGGGTGATGCAGAAGGTGGTGCCGGATGCTCCGCACGACGTGATGCTGGTGCTCGACGGCAGTACGGGGCAGAATGCCTACGAACAGGCCAAGCAGTTCACGCTGGCCACGGATGTGACCAGCATGGCGATTACGAAACTCGACGGCACGGCCAAAGGCGGTGTGGTAATCGGTATTTCCGCCCAATTCAGGATACCGGTGCGCTACATCGGCCTGGGCGAAGGGATGGAAGACTTGCAGCCGTTCAACCGTAAGGCCTTTGTGGATTCGCTTTTTGGAGATAATAAGCAATAGGTTTCATTTTTAGCAGGAATTTCGTTTTGCAGAAGAATACGATTGATGTCATCACGTTGGGCTGTTCCAAGAACCTAGTGGATTCGGAAAGGCTGATGAGGCAATTGGAGGCCAATGGATACAAGGTGACGCATGATGCCGAAGAACCCGAAGGGGAGATAGCCGTGATTAATACTTGTGGCTTTATCGGCGATGCCAAGGAAGAAAGCGTCAATATGATTCTGGAGTTTTGCCAAGCCAAGGAAGAAGGCCGGCTCAAGAAACTCTATGTCATGGGATGTCTTTCGGAACGTTATTTGAAAGAGCTGGGGGAGGAGATTCCCCAAGTGGACAAATTTTACGGGAAATTTGATTGGGACGGGCTGTTGGCCGACCTGGGGAAAGTCTATCATCCGGAGTTGGCTTTGGAGCGCAAGCTGACGACTCCCCCGCATTATGCGTATTTGAAGATTTCGGAAGGGTGCGACCGCCATTGTTCCTATTGTGCGATACCGATTATCACGGGTCACCATGTTTCCCGCCCGATGGAGGAAATCGTGGAGGAAGTGAGGATGCTGGTGGCGCGTGGCGTGAAGGAATTTCAAGTCATTGCCCAGGAACTGACTTACTACGGCCAGGACTTGTACCACAAACAAATGTTGCCGGAATTGGTGGAGCGGATATCCGATGTGCCGGGCGTGGAATGGATTCGCTTGCATTACGCGTATCCTGCCAATTTCCCGGAAGACTTGTTCCGCGTGATGCGGGAACGGGCGAATGTGTGCAAATACATGGACATAGCCTTGCAGCACATCAGCGACCGTATGCTGCAAATGATGCACCGCCACGTGGACAAACGGCAGACTTACGAATTGCTGGCACGTTTCCGCAAAGAGGTGCCGGGAATCCATTTGCGCACAACGTTGATGGTGGGGCATCCGGGAGAAACGGAGGCGGATTTTGCGGAGTTGCTTGATTTTGTCCGCGAGGCGAAGTTCGACCGTATGGGCGCGTTTGCCTATTCGGAGGAAGAAGGGACTTATTCGGCGGAGCACTACAAGGATGAGATTCCCGCAGAGACCAAGCAGGCCAGGCTGGACAAACTGATGGCCTTGCAACAAAAAATTTCGGCTGAATTGACGGCGCGGAAAGTCGGTCAGACATTCAAGGTCATCATAGATCGGATAGAGGGGGATTATTATGTGGGTCGGACGGAGTTTGATTCTCCCGAAGTGGACCCAGAGGTGCTGGTGCCTGTATCCGACGGGAATTTGGAGATTGGGAATTTTTATCGGGTTAAAGTGACGGACACAGACGATTTTGATCTTTATGCAGTCCGGGTAAACAATGAGGAAAACCATGAATAATAGGGAATTTGTAGCAGAACTTTCGAGGCGCATGGGCTATACGATGAAAGACACTTCGTCGTTAATCAGTGCGTTGGTGGCGGAGATGACGGCGCAATTGGAAGACGAGAACATCGTGTCCGTGCAAAATTTCGGTTCGTTCGAGGTGAAGAAAAAACAGGAGCGCGTGGTGGTGAACCCGGCAACCCAACAACGAATGTTGGTACCCCCGAAACTGATTATCGGTTTTAAACCCACGGCTTCTTTTAAGGAGAAAATGCAATAACATGGATGGGTGATGGATAAAAAAGTCTTATTGCAGGATTTGGCGGACGGAATCGCGCGGAGAAGGGACATCCCGAAGAAGGATGCGGAGGTCTTCTTGCGGGCGGCTTTTGACGTGATTGGTGAATTCCTTCAGACAGAAAAAATGGTAAAAGTCCGAGGACTGGGGACATTCAAGCTGGTGACGGTGGACAGCCGGGAGAGCGTGGACGTGAACACCGGGGAACGAATCACGATCAAGGAATATACGAAGGTTAATTTTACGCCGGACCCCGTGTTGCGGGATGCGGTCAACAAGCCTTTTGCCCAATTCGAGACAGTAGTCTTGTATGAAAGCACGAAGTTGGAGGACATGGAGCGGATGGATATGCCGGATTGGACGGAGGAAGAAGCTCCGGAAAACGAAACCGGCCAGATTCTTGTCGAAGGGGGTGAAACGGAAACGGTCGCGCCAAGTGGCGTGAAAGAAGAGGATGACATCGCATTCCTTCCGGAAGGGGCGGTGGACGAAGTGCCAATCGAGTCGGCTTCGATAGAAGAAGGGGATGACCCGAGAATAGATGGTGAGGAGACACAGGACGTGCAGGATGACGTGCCGGACAATGTCCAAGAAGAGGTGGACGGGACAGGAGACGGGTCGGATACGCTCGGCCTGGTTGCCGGGGAAATGGAGCAGGAACCGGAAGAAACGGCGGAAGCACCTGTCGTGAAGCCGGAAGAGGCTGTTGCGGAACCGACGCAGATGGAACAGCCGGCGGAAGAAGGGGAGGACATGCCGGGGGAAAAAACGAAAGACGTGGAGGAAGCCGCAGACGGGGCGGAGCAAGCTGCGGGCGGAGTTTCCGGGTCTGTCCCGTGTTCAAAAGAGGATGAAAGCGGGAATGGAGGCTTGTCACAGGCGGAAGTCCGCGATGTGCATGTGGAAAAGCAACAGATTGAGGTGCAGAAAGTGGAGCACCAGACCGTGAATAACCAGCATATTGTCCAAATGTTGCCGAACGACGGGCGCAAACGGATTTATCTGACCCCGTGGATGATGTTTTTCCTTGTGTTGTTTGTGGCGGCATTGATGGGACTCAGTTATTATGTGGGTTATCATCATTTGTTGGCCAAAGCGGAAGTGAAAAGAGTGCCGGAGAAAACAGTGCCGGCAAAGCCGGAGAGAGTTGGCGCGGACGCGAGCGGAGAGGCTGTCGCGGATTCACTGCAAAAGGGGAAACCCGACACGATTCACAACGCCGTGCGTGACAGTTTGCCACCCAATGAGGAGGTGTCGCGTCCAGCCGTGAAGGCTGCCCCGCCCAAGAAAGAAGACGTTTATCCGCAAGTCAAGAATGGTGCATACGAAATTGTGGGTACGCAAGAAGAATATCGCCTGCGCCGTGGCGAGACGTTGCGCGGGCTGGCATTGCGCTATTATGGTTCTAAAAATTTCACAGTGTATATTGTGACGTATAATCAAATAGCCAATCCGGATGTCGTGCCGGAAGGCATGGTGCTGAAAATGCCCAAATTGGAATTAAAACGCCGTTAACTGCCGTAAAAAGTTTCTTAAATAGCTGTTTGAGAAACTTTTTTTAATAGGTATAATGTTGGCTGTGCGTGTCAAAAAGCTTAATTTTGGCTTCCGAAAAAGCAGAGTATAAATTCATAAACAAATAAAACAGATATGGCTGAAGCGATAGATATTCGCGAGTTGAACGAGCGAATCGAAAAGCAGAGTGCTTTTGTGACGAATTTGGTGACTGGAATGAACCAGGTAATCGTGGGGCAGAAGCATTTGGTGGAGTCTCTTTTGATAGGTTTGTTGAGCGACGGGCACGTGTTGCTGGAAGGTGTGCCGGGGTTGGCAAAGACCTTGGCCATCAAAACGCTGGCCTCTTTGATTGACGGCCAGTTCAGCCGGGTGCAGTTCACGCCGGACTTGTTGCCCGCCGATGTGATAGGCACGATGATGTATAGCCAGAAGGACGAGACTTTCGTTGCCCAGCGCGGCCCTATTTTTGCCAATTTCGTCCTTGCGGATGAAATCAACCGCGCCCCGGCCAAGGTACAGAGTGCTTTGCTTGAAGCGATGCAGGAACGGCAGGTGACCATTGGTAAGGAAACTTATAAGTTGCCCGAACCTTTCCTTGTGTTAGCCACGCAGAACCCAATCGAGCAGGAAGGAACCTATCCGTTGCCGGAAGCGCAGGTTGACCGCTTCATGCTGAAAGTCATCATTGATTATCCGAAACTGGAAGAGGAGAAGAAAATCATCCGCCAGCAGATTACGGGCGAAAAGACGACGGTGCGGCCTATTATGGGAACCAATGAGATTTTGGCCGCAAGAAACGTGGTGCGCGAAGTTTATTTGGACGAAAAAATTGAGCAATACATTGCCGACATCGTGTTTGCGACCCGTTTCCCGGACCAATACGGGTTGAAGGATTTGAAGAATTACATTGAATTCGGTGGTTCGCCGCGCGCTTCCATCAATTTGGCGTTGGCAGCCCGGGCGTATGCTTTCATCAAACGCCGTGGCTATGTGATTCCGGAGGATGTGCGCGCCGTGGCGCACGACGTGCTCAGACACCGCATCGGATTGTCATACGAGGCTGAAGCCAACAACGTCACGAGCGAGGAAATCATCAGTCAGATTTTGAACAAGGTGGAAGTGCCTTAATGGCGTGGTGCCGGTATGGATACGAGTGAGATTTTGAAGCGGGTCCGCCAAATCGAGATCAAGACGAGGGGGCTGTCCAACAATATCTTTGCCGGAGAATACCATTCGGCGTTCAAAGGGAGAGGTATGGCCTTTTCCGAAGTGCGCGAGTATCAGTATGGCGATGATATCCGGGATATAGACTGGAACGTGACGGCCCGTTTCAACCGTCCTTTCGTGAAGGTGTTCGAAGAGGAGAGGGAACTGACTGTCATGTTGCTGATTGACGTGTCTGGCAGTCTGAATTTCGGCACAGTTTCCCAAACCAAACGGGATATGGTGACGGAAATCGCGGCGACATTGGCTTTTTCGGCCATCCAAAACAATGATAAAATCGGTGTCATCTTCTTTTCAGACAGGATTGAGGAGTTCATTCCGCCCAAGAAAGGGCGGAAGCACATTCTCCGCATCATCCGTGAACTATTGGATTTCAAGCCTCAAAGCCGGTTGACAGATGTGGGGCAGGCGGTGGAATATTTGACGCAGGCCATCAAACGGCGTTGCACGGCTTTCCTCATGAGCGACTTTATCGACCGGAAAGATTACCAGACGGCATTGACTGTGGCCAACCAGAAGCACGACGTGGTGGCGATTCAGGTGTTTGACCGCCGTATGGCCGAATTGCCGGACGTGGGGCTGATGAAGGTACACGACGCGGAGACCGGGCACGAGCAGTATATTGACACTTCGAGCCGCAAGGTGCGCCAGGCGCATCGTGAGTGGTGGCGGAACAGGCAAAGTGTGTTGCAGGATGTCTTTGCCAAGAGCAATGTCGATTCGGTTTCAATCCGCACAGACCAGGATTACGTGTCTTCGCTGAAGACCTTGTTTGCCAAACGAAGTTAAGCAATGATGAGTAATAATCGTAAATACGGGTGGTTGTGCCGCGTGGCGGCGTTATGGGCGATGATAGGATTTGCCTGTGGCGGCGGGCAGGCGCAGGTCACCGTGGATGCAAGGATAGATTCCCTTGAGCTTTTTGTGGGGGAACAGACCCATATCACATTGGAAGTGAGCGCGGATGCCAAGTCCAAATTGGTGCTTCCGCAATTCAAGGCGGGCGACATGCTCACGCCGGGAGTGGAGATTGTGGATGTGGCCAAGGCCGACACGCAGCATTTGAATGAGAATGCGAGGGTGTTGGTCTCTCAGCGTTACAACGTGACGTCGTTTGATTCTGCCCTCTACTATCTTCCACCTTTCGTGGTGAAAGTGGATGGAAAAGAATACCAATCGAAGAATTTGGCTCTCCGCGTATTGTCCATTCCCGTTGACACGGTGCATACCGACCAGTTCTATGGGCCGAAGGAAATCATGAAAGTGCCGTTCTCCTGGGCGGATTGGTCGCCGATATTTTGGTTGTCGGTGGTCTTGCTTTTGTGGACGCTTCTGCTGGCTTATTTTTATGTCCGTTATCGCGACAACAAGCCTATTATTAAGATTATCAAGCTCGCGCCAAAAGTTTTGCCTCACACCAAGGCCATGCAGGAAATCGACCAGATGAAAGCGGAGAAGGCGTGGGCGAAGGAAGACTCGAAAGAGTATTATACGCGCCTGACGTCCATTTTGCGTACTTACATTGAGAAGCGTTATGGATTCAACGCCATGGAAATGACTTCTGCCGAAATCATAGACCATCTGTTGACGGAGAATACGGAGAGCCTCGATGAGTTGCGCTCGTTGTTCCAGACGGCCGACTTAGTGAAGTTTGCCAAGTACAGCACCCTGATTAATGAGAATGACGCGAACTTGGTGAATGCGATAGAGTTTATCAACCAAACCAAGGTGGAGGCCGACCCCAAGGTGCAGGCCGTGCCAGACGAGGTTGTGGTGGAGCAGAAGCGCAGCCGCCGCACGTTGTTGGGCATGCGGGTTGGTTTGGCAGGGGCTACGTTGGCCGGTGTGGCTTTGTTGGTGTGGCTTTGTTGGATGATCTTCGAGTTAATTGCATAAATACAGAGAATGATGACGTTTGCGAATATAGAATATTTCTTTTTGCTGTTCTTGCTTATACCTTATATATTATGGTATGTGCTCAAGAACAAACGGAAGGAGCCTACCTTGCAGGTGCCTGACACGACGGCCTACCGCTATGCGCCTAAGAGTTACAAGAATCATTTGATTCATGCGCCGTTCATCTTGCGTCTGGTCACGTTTGTCATGATAGTCGTGGTATTGGCCCGGCCGCAGACGAGCAACAGCTGGAAGGACACACAAGTGGAGGGCATTGACATCATGCTGGCTGTCGATGTGTCCACCAGCATGTTGGCCGAGGACTTGAAACCGAACCGTCTGGAGGCCGCCAAGCAGGTGGCTTCGGAATTTATAGCCGGCCGCCCGAACGACAATATCGGCCTGACCATCTTTGCGGGTGAGGCTTTCACGCAGTGCCCGATGACGACAGACCATGCCGTGTTGCTGAACCTTTTCCATGGCCTGCAGACGGATATGGCGCAAACGGGCATGATAGAAGACGGCACGGCTGTGGGCATGGGTATTGCCAATGCCGTGTCGCGCCTGAAGGATAGCAAGGCCAAGAGCAAGGTGGTCATCCTGTTGACGGACGGGACGAACAATGCCGGCGACATTTCGCCCATGATGGCAGCCGAGATTGCCAAAAGTTTCGGCGTGAGGGTTTATACGATTGGTGTGGGCACCAACGGGTTGGCCCCTTATCCGATGCCCGTGGCCGGCGGGGTGCAGTATTTGAACGTTCCTGTGGAAATCGACACCAAGACGTTGGCCGCCATCGCCGGGAAGACCGACGGGGAGTTTTACCGTGCCACAGATAATAAGAAGTTGGAGGAGGTCTATAAGGATATAGACAAATTGGAGAAAACGAAATTGAATGTCAAGCAATATAGCAAGCGTTACGAGGCATACGCCTTGTTTGCGTGGATTGCGGTCGTAAGCTTGCTGTTGGAGATGCTGTTGCGCATGACGATATTGAAGAGAATCCCATAATCAGTTTTGCCTATGTTCCGTTTTGAAGAACCATTATATTTGTATTTGCTTCTGCTTGTTCCGCTGCTGGCAGGGCTGCACTATGCCACGAATTATTATCGTAAGCGGAGGCTGGCCCGTTACGGGGATGCCGGCCTGTTGAAAGAGTTGATGCCCGATGTGTCGGCGGTGCGCCGGGAGGTGAAGACGTGGCTGATGCTTTTTGCTTTTGCCATGCTGGTTTTTGCGTTGGCCCGCCCGCAGTTCGGCACGAAAGAAGAGACGCGCAAGCGGCAGGGAATCGAAGCTATCATTGCAATGGACATTTCCAATTCCATGTTGGCCGAGGACGTGACTCCCAACCGTTTGGAGAAAGCCAAGATGCTGGTGAGCAGCATCGTGGACAAGATGACAGACGATAAAATCGGTTTGATTGTGTATGCCGGGGAGGCTTACACGCAGTTGCCCATTACGAGCGACTACGTGTCGGCCAAGATGTTTTTGGAGACGATTTCCCCAGAGATGATTTCCACCCAAGGCACGGACATCAAGCAGGCCATAGACCTGGCGATGAAAAGTTTCACGCCCAACCAGCAGGCGAGCAAGGCCATTTTTGTCATTACGGACGGTGAGGACAACGAAGGCGGTGCCATGGAAATGGCCAAGGCGGCTGCGGAAAAAGGAATCAAAGTGTATGTGCTCGGCATCGGTTCTCCGCAGGGTGCGCCGATTCCCATGCCGGGCGGTGGCTCGCAATACATTGTGGACAACAGCGGGAACGTGGTGGTGTCCAAGCTGAACGAACAGATGTGCCGCGACATTGCTGCGGCGGGGCAAGGTGCATACATTTATGTGGACAACAGTTCCTCCGCACAGGAGCAGTTGTCGGGATATGTGGACAAGTTGGGCAAGACGGAGATGGAAAGCAAGGTGTTTTCTGAGTACGACGAGCAGTTCCAGGCCGTGGCTTTGCTCGCCTTGTTCTTCCTGATACTTGAAGTGTGCATGATTGAGCGGAAGAATCCATTGTTCAAGGGAATAAAATTGTTTCGGAAATGAGGAATAGGAATATGTTTCGTTTGGTGTGGAAGTGGGGCATTGCCTTCTGCCTTTGTGTGGTGGCTGTTTCTTCGTTCGCGCAAGAAAAGGCGGGGCGCGATTACCTGAGGAGCGGAAACCGCCTGTATCGTGACAGCATGTACACCGAAGCCGAAGTGGATTACCGGAAAGCGATAGAGGCCGACGGGCGGATGCCGCAAGCTTATTTCAACTTGGGCAACGCCCTCTTGAGGCAGCAAAAGCCCAAGGAAGCCATGCAGGCATACGAGGATGCGGTCAAGGTGGAAACCAACAAGGGACGATTGGCCTCAATATACCATAACATGGGTGTGATTTTGCAGAGCCAAAAGCAGTTCGGCCCTGCGATAGAGTGCTACAAGAATGCGCTGCGGAGGAATCCGGCGGACAATGAGAGCCGTTACAACTTGGTGCTGTGCCAGCATCAGCTGAAGAACAATCCGCAACAAGACCAGCAGCAGGAAAAAGACCAGCAGGACAAGGACGGCCAAGACCAGAAACAAGATAACAAGCAACAGAAAAAAGAGCAGGACCAGGATAAGGACAAGAAAGACGAGCAACAGCAGCCACAACAGCAGAATCAGGACAATATGTCAAAGGAAACGGCCGAGCAGCTCCTGAACGCAGCCATGCAGGAAGAGAAGCAGACGCAGGAGCGCATCAAGAAAGCGGCGGAACGGCCGCAGCGCAGAAGGCTGGAGAAACAATGGTAAAGAGGTGGTAAAAAACATAGCAGAGGATTATGAAGAGATACGTATTGATATTTTGGTTATGTTGGTTGGGGGTGTGTGCCCGGGCGGCCATACAAATCAAGGCGTCGGCACCGGATGTCGTGGAAGAGGGTGAGCAGTTCCGCCTGAGTTTCACGATAAACTCCCAAGACGTGAGCAACTTCCGATTGCCCGAGTTGAAGGGGTTCAGCATTGACATGGGACCTAGCCGTTCTTCCCAGTCTAGTTTTCAGATGATTAACGGGCGCACCACGCAAAGCAGTTCAATCACTTATACCTATATATTGAGCGCATTGAAGGCGGGTGACTACACGATTCCTTCAGTCACAGCCACTGTGGAGGGGAAACAATACCGTTCTAACACGTTACAGATAAAAGTCTTGCCTGGAAGTGGTGGCGGAAGCGGCCAAGGCGGACGCGGCGGCACCCAAGGAGGTCGGATGCAAATGCAGGACGCCGGCACGAAAATCACAGGAAAAGACTTGTTCATTACGGTCACGGCCGACAAGAAACAGATTTATGAACAGGAAGCTGTGGTGCTTACCTATAAGGTATATTCTTTGGTCAACCTTTCGCAGTTGGCCGGAGGCATGCCGGACTTGGACGGCTTCCATGTGCAGGAGATTGAGCTTCCGCAGCAGAAGAGCTTGAAGATGGAGCGGCACAACGGCCGCAATTATGGCACGGTCGTGTGGCGGCAATACGTCTTGTTCCCGCAGCGGAGCGGAAAACTGACCATACCTTCCATTAAGTTCGAGGGCATCGTGATTCAGCAAAACAGGAATATCGACCCGATAGATGCTTTCTTCAACGGCGGGAGTACGATGGTGGAGGTTCGCAAGACCATCGTGGCACCGTCGCTCACGTTGCAGGTTGAACCGCTGCCTACTCCGAAACCGGCCAATTATTCGGGTGCGGTGGGCAGTTTCAATGTCAGTGCCTCGCTGACTCCGAAAGACATCAAGGCCAACGACGCGTTGACGCTGCGTGTCACGGTGTCCGGCAACGGGAACATGAAACTGATGAAGGCACCCGTGGTGAAGTTCCCGAAAGACTTTGAAACCTATGATGCCAAAATCACCGACAAGACCAAGGTGGGGCGCAACGGCGTGTCCGGGAACAAGGTGTTCGACTATCTGGCAGTGCCGCGCCACGCGGGGAAATATACGGTGCCTGCAGTGGAGTTCTGTTATTTCGACACGGGTGAGAAAGCTTATAAGACTGTCCGCACGGAGAGCTTTGACGTGGAAGTGGCCAAAGGGAAGAATACCGGAGGGCAGAGTGTGAACTACACGAACAAGGAGGACGTGGAATTGTTGGCTTCCGACATCCGCTACATTCATTTGGGCGATGTGCCCTTGCGTCCTAAGGGTGAGGCTTTCTTTGGCACGGCCGGTTACGTGTGGGGCTATGTCATTCCCTTCCTGCTTTGTCTGGGGTTGGCCGTGGTGTTCCGCAAGAAAGCGTTGGAGAGTGCCAACGTGGCCAAGATGCGCAATAAGAAGGCCAACAAGATGGCCTCCAAACGTCTGAAACAGGCCGCCGCGCTTCTGAATGCCAACCGTCCCGGGGATTTCTACGATGAGGTGTTGAAGGCTTTATGGGGATATGCCGGTGACAAGCTGGACATCGCCGTGGCCGAACTGAACAAGGACAACATCCGCGAGAAACTTTTGGCCAAAGGAGCCGGTGAAGAGGTGGTGAAGGCGTTGGTGGACACGATGAACGAATGCGAGTTCGCACGTTATGCGCCCGGTGACCCGGCGCAGGCCATGGACAAGATTTATACAGCGGCCACGGACGTAATCAACAAAATGGAAAATTCAATTAAACGTTAGAAGGCATGAAGGGATTTTGGAAATTCTTCTTGATGATAATACTGGCTGCGGCAGGGATGTTGCCCGTGCAGGCGCAAACCAAGGCCGATGCCGACAGCGCATATGCCGCCGGCCGGTATGACGAGGCCATATCCGGTTATTCCGCCTTGTTGGAGAAAGGCGAGAGCGCGGAAGTGTATTACAATTTGGGCAACTGTTATTACAAGACAGACCATATTGCTCCGGCTATCCTGAACTATGAGCGGGCGTTGCTTTTGGCACCGGGCAGTTCGGATGTCCGTTTCAATCTGGAATTGGCCCGTTCGAAAACGATAGATAAGATTACGCCCGAGAGTGAGATGTTTTTCGTCACGTGGTTCAGGAACATGGTGGACTTGACGGGCATGGACGGATGGGCGCGCATTGGAATCGTGGCTTTCGTCCTGTTGTGTGCATTGGTGCTGTTGTATCTGTTCTCCAGCAAGGTGTCATTGAAAAAGACCGGATTTTTCGGGGCTGTCGTGATGTTGCTTGTTGTGGTGTTGGCCAATGTGTTTGCATGGATGCAGCACCGGGACTTGAACGAAAGGTCGGGTGCCGTGGTCATGGATTCCTCCGTGGTGGTGAAGAGCACACCCGACGAGTCGGGCACCGACCTTTTCGTGCTTCATGAAGGCACACGGGTGGAAATTATAGACAATTCGATGAAAGGATGGAAAGAAATACGTTTGGCAGACGGCAAAATCGGTTGGATGCCGGCGAAAGCGATGGAGGTAATCTGAGATGATGGGTTTGGAAGATTGGATTGCGTTTGACCAGCAACTCTTGCTGCGGCTCAATGGGAGTGATTCTTTGTTTTGGGACAACTTGATGGAAGGCATCACCAGTACGGTGGCGTGGCTTCCGGTGGGGGTAGTGCTGCTTTATCTGGTTGTCAAGAACAACACCATGCGCGAGGCAGGGTTGGTCATCCTGTTCTTTGCGTTGACCATAGTCGTTGCCGACCAATTCTCTTCTTCCTTCTGTAAACCCTATTTCGCCCGTTTCCGACCCACGCAGGATCCGCTGCTTATGTATTTGGTTGATGTGGTGGATGGCTACCGGGGAGGCCGTTACGGCTTCATCTCCAGCCATGCGGCCAACACGTTCGGGGTGTGCATGTTCCTGTCCTTGCTCTTGCGCAACCGTTGGATGACTTTCTCGCTGGTGCTGTGGGCCTCGTTGTGTTCCTATTCCCGCATTTATTTGGGTGTGCACTATCCTGGCGACATCTTCTTCGGCACGTTGTGGGGATTGGTATCGGGGGCTTTGTGCTATGGGCTGTATGCCTATTTGCATCGAAAGATGATGCCCGAGGGAAGGCGGATGGTTTCCACGCAATATACGTCCAGCGGCTATGCCGTGGCCGACCTGGATGTGTTCCAGGCCGTGCTTTACCTGACCTACGTCGTGTTGGCCATACGCGCTGTGGCGGTCTCATTCAGTTAGCTTCCTCTTCTTTGTGTGTTTTTTGGTATGCGGTCGGCGGCATGCCGAATTCTTCCTTAAAGTTTGAGGTGAAATGTTTTCGGTCGGAGAATCCCAAGGCGGTCGCAATCTCGCTGATGCTTCGGTCTTGGGTGAGAACCATCTTCCGGGCGTAGGCCATCTTGATTTGGCGGATGAATTCCGAGGGCGTTTTCCCGGTGATGGATTTGATTTTACGGGTAAATGTGGAACGTGACATGTTCATTCCACTTGCCAGTCGTTCCACGCCCATGTCCGGATCAGCCAAATGATGTTCTACGATTTGTCGTGCGCGTTCCACAAAGATTTTGTTCAGGTTTTCTGCCTCCTCGCACTGTCCGTCGAGTTTGTCGGTGAGATAGTCGCGCATGTTCAGAAGTTCTTTTGCCTCCGCCCACAATCTGTCATTGCGCTTTTGGGCGCGCCGCAGGCAGTATCTTACGATTACGAGGGTCAGGGCGCATAAGAGCAGGATGTAAAGGATGTATGCCCACCAAGTCTCGTACCATGCGGGTGTCCGTTCAATGCACAGGGCAGTGGCGGATTCTCCCCAGCGTCCGTTCCCGTCGGTGGCTTTCACTTCGAATGTATATGTCCCCTTGGGCAGATTCTGGTAGATGGCGCGGGGATTGCCGTCGTTTGTCTTCTGCCATTCTTCGTCAAAACCTTTCAGGCGGTAGGCGTAGCGGATCTGTCGGGCGATGCGGTGGTGAAGTGATGAGAAGCAGATGGTTATTTGTTTGGTATTATGGGAAATCCGTAAAGGTTGGGTGAGGGGCTTGTGGCAGTCGAAGAGGATAGACTTTCCGTCAATGAGTACGTCCGTGATTCTTGCGGGCTCCGGAATGGCTTCTTTGTCCAGGTTGTTGGACGGTCTGAGCCTGTAGATGCCGGGGATACCCCCGAAAAGCAGGCTTCCGTCATTTCCGCGGCACACGGCGGTGGGGATGACGCGCCATAGGCTCGACTCGTCATCGGCCGTGCGGTATTCATGGTAGGTCTGATGGGATGGGGCGTATTCTATGATTTTTTTGTTGCAGCTCAGCCAAATGTGGCCGTATTCGTCTGCCAGCACCCGGTTCACCATGTCTCCGTCCAAGTCGCAGTTGCGGGTGTGATTCCGCATATGGCCGTTTCGGGGGGACAGGGAGAGAAGTTCCCCCCCTCGTCGCTTCCAAGCCATAATGTCCCGTTGTCTGCGTATGCGATGCAGCTGAAAGGCTGCCTCATGGCATAGTGTTTGGCATTGCCGTTTCCGTTGATGGCGTATATGCCTCTTCCTTTTGTGCAGCAGTATATGGTGTTTCGTGTTCCTTTGCATATTCCCGAGACATGCCCGTCAATGCCTTTCAGGCGTGTTGTGGCATCTTTTTTCAAATCGTGGCGGAACAGGCCGCAGTCTGTCCCAATCCATAATGTTCCTTCCGGATGCGGTAGTCTTTCTTGTCGAGGATATAGGCCCCGCTGTTGGTGGTGAACCATATTCTTTCCTTTTGGTCTTCCGTGATGCCGGCGATGAGGTTGTCCCGCAGGAGGCCTGGGGTATGGAAGTCGGAGCGGAAGGTGCGGACGCGGTAGCCGTCATCGCGGCACAGGCCGTTCACCGTACCGTACCACATATATCCTTCGCTGTCCTGGAAGATGCGGTGTATGGCATTGACCGGAAGTTGTTCCAATGCGGGAATCTTCGTGACGGAGAAGTCGGTGGCCGACAAGTGCAGGCAGCATCCTAAGAGGAGTAAGAGATGGCAGCGTTTCATGCGTTTTTTCCTTTGTTGCAAAATTACGGATTATATTTGTATTCTCATGTTTCCGTTTGGGCAAAAGCGTGGCGGATTCGGGGGATTTTGCGTCAAAAACGGGGCAGTTTTGTCGCAAATGGCGCGGGTGCGCTGAATTTGCCTACTTTTACTTCCCCGTCCTTTGGATTCCCGTCCTAATTTTGGAGCGTGAACATTTAATCTGAGCAGATATGACAAAAATGAAAAAGTCAACAGTAGCGAAGGGGATTGCGGCGTTGTCCGTCCTGATGGCATCTCCGGCCTCGCTTTCCGCACAGAGCGAGCTTTATCCCGGGCATTTCGATTTGGAGGAGGTGAGGTTGCTCAACAGCCCCTTCTTGAGGGCCATGACACTCAACGACTCCATCCTGTTTGAGTATGATGTTGACAGGCTTCTGACGGCGGCGGTGGTACAATCGGGACTGAATGACGACCCCTTGTCCAAGTATTATGGTTGGAAGAATCAACATCCGGTGTATTCCATCTGGTATTATGAGAGTACGGTGCCTCATTACGTTTCTTCTCTCGCGATTGCTTACGCGGCGGCTTCGGACGAGGGGATGAAGGCGCGTTTGAAGGAATGGTTGGAGTACACGCTTGGTGTGCTGAAGGACTGCCAGGACGTGTTCGACGGAGACACCGGGGGCATGTACGGGTATGTTGGAACGGAACCCCTTGAAGGGATGTGGAGGGAGCTTTACAGGGGCAACACCTCACCGTTCACGCAGAACGGAGGCTGGTGTCCGTTCTATTATATCCATAAGATGCTCGCGGGCTTGCGGGACGCATGGATGTACGCGGACAATGAGGAGGCCAAGGAAATGTACCGCAAGCTGGCGGACTGGAGCGTGGGCATCATTTCCAACCTGACGGACAGCCAGCTGCAGTCCATCCTCGGTGTAGAGCATGGCGGCATGGTGGAACTGCTGGCCGACGCTTTCCACATCTTCGGGGAACAGAAGTACATGGACGCTGCCAAGCGTTACTGCCACACTTGGCTGCTGGACGGGATGCAGACGCTGAACACGACATTGCTCGACGGGCAACATGCCAACTCCACCGTTCCCAAGTTCATGGGCTTCGAGCGAATCTGGCAGGAGCAGGCGCGTTCCGGCGGGGAGGCGGAGGAGAGATACCGCATCGCCGCGCACAACTTTTGGGAGGACGTGACGGGCAACCGCACGGTGTGCATCGGGGGGGACAGCGTGAGCGAGCATTTCATTCCTTCGGCACAAGGAAGCCAGTATATTGACAACTTGGAAGGGCCTGAGACCTGCAATTCCTACAACATGCAGAAGCTGTCCGAGGCTTTGTCCGACGAGACGCATGACGCGTGTTACGCGGACTTCTACGAGGCCACTATGTTCAACCATATCCTCTCTTCGCAGAATCCCCATACGGGCGGGTTTGTGTACTTCACTTCGTTACGTCCGCAAAGCTACCGGATTTATTCCACTGTCAATTTGAGCCTTTGGTGTTGCGTGGGGACGGGATTGGAGAACCACAGCCGTTACGGCCATTTCATTTACACGCGTTCGGAAAGTAATGACACGCTTTACGTGAATCTGTTTACACCGTCCAAATTGGAATCGGACAAATTCCAGGTGACACAAGAGAACAGTTATCCGGAGCAGTCGTCCACCAAAATCACGATAAACAAGGGAGGACGGTTCACTTTGGCAGTCCGTCATCCTTGGTGGACTACGGACGGTTATGCCGTGAAGGTGAACGGGGAAGCGGCGGACATCAATGTGACGACCGGTGAATCCGGGTATGCTTTCGTGGAACGCGACTGGAAAGAAGGCGATGTGGTGGAGGCCAGCATTCCGATGGAACTTCGTTATGAGGAATGTCCCGACTATCCGGATTATATTGCTTTTAAGTATGGCCCGATTCTGTTGGCGGCGCAGACCACAGCCTCAAGCATGGAAGAGGCGGGGGCAGGCAGTCTGGAGTACGAGGATTTGCCCAACCAGTTTGCCGACGGCAGTCGCTGGGGGCATTCACCGGCCTCAATGGCTACGCCGAAATCCCTATCTTCTGCGCCGTTGCTGATAGGCGCACGTGAAGAGGTGTTGGAACGTATCACTCCGACGGGGCAGCCGCTGCAGTTTGAGATTGACGTGAAGAGCGAGTGGGTGAAGAACGGCTGGGACAAGCTCCGTCTTATGCCTTTTTATCAGATTCATGAGGCGCGCTACCAGTGTTACTGGTACAACCGGACGGCAGATGAGTTTAAGGACAGCGACATGGCGCTGGCCGATTCGCTGGAGATGGTGCTGAACAACCGTACCATTGATTTTGTCGGTACGGGCGAGCCGCAGAGCGAATTGGCTCACGAGGCGGAGTATTCCGAAACATCCAACACGGGAATCGCGGGAAACGAGTTGTACCGTGATGTGAAGGCCGGAGGGTATATCCAATACACGCTCTTCAACCATGCGGGAAAGACGGACAGCGTCTCCATCTTATGCCGCTTCAATGTGTTTGACCATAACCGCAAGTCCGCCATCTATATTGATGGTGTGAAACTTACTGATGTAGTCGTACCTGAAACCACAGGCAAAGCCAACGCTCAGGGGCTTTTCGACATGGAATACCCCATTCCGGCAGAGATGATGAAGAATGAGGACGGTACGCCGAAAGGACAAATCGTATTTCGTCTGCAGGCATCAGAGACAACCATGGCGCCGGGGCTGTATTATCTCCGTCTTTTGAGCGGTTATGGTGCGGACGACTACCGTTTTGTGGCGACCGACTGGATTGCCATCGACCCGGCCCGCGTGACGCAGGACAAGTTCAGTTATGACACGGCGGGCAATACGCTTACCGTGAACGCGGGAACAGGCCTGAATAACGTCTGTGTGCAGCTCGACTGCAAGCGTGCCCGTTATACGGTGGACGGACAGAGGAAGTATCTGGTGGTTGTGGGCGAGAACCTGAGCCGCGAGGATGGAGCCAGCTATCTGTGGTGGCTGAACGGCGAGAACCACGGGACGCAGGTCAAGCCGGACTATGCGGAGAAGAGAAAGGACGGACAGAGCGTGTTCGCTTGGGACATTACGAAATCCGGACTTGACGCCAACTGCCGGGGCGACCGTTGGCCGGCTGACATCGGCACAACGTGCTTCGGCCTGACTTCCACCACGGGGAGCAGCACCCTCACGTACATCGGGTTTGTGGAGTCGGTGGAAGAATGGTTGCAAGGCGACGGCATTGCGGCAATTCCGTCCGTACAGCCTGCCCGGACGGCTGATGTGTACAACTTGGCCGGACAGATGGTGCGGAAAGGGATGCTGAGAGAACGTGCCCTGGAAGGGCTTCCCGGTGGAATTTATATTGTGGACAAGAAGAAGGTCTATGTGCGCTGACATTGCCGGATGAGTGTAACCTGGATGAATCTTGAATGCGCCGTTTCTGTACTGCTTGTTATAGTGGTATGGGGCGGCGTGTTCGCTTGTATAAATGGGAAAAGTGGCTATGAATGGGGACATTCAGCAAATGACACGTTTTTTGAGGAATGTTCGTTTGCGCTCAAAATGCATTGCTTCCCATCACTTATCCGCCTAAGGCCAATCGCTTGTGGACGGAAACGGCAGGCAAACCGTTCCATGTTCGCCTTCCCAAAGGAAAACAAAAGGGTCGTTACGACCTGTCCGAAAAAAGAATTCCTATGCGCTGGCTACATTCGTTCGCCCTGTCCTTTGTTTTGTTCCGAAGTGGAAGAGGTCAACGCCGGATGAGGATGTCTCCCAAATGGTAATCGTCCATGAAGCGGCTGCGGTCCACCGGGCCTTGGATGCCCGCGATGCGGCCGTTGGCGGTGAACTGCCACATGACGAACTTGATGTCGTCAGACAGTTCCGGTTCTTCCTCGTGGTAGCGGGCTATCATGTATTTGTAGTCCGTGTACCTTCCGGCCAGATATTTGTTGTAGAAGTTGCTTGAGGTGTAGATGATGGGGCGTATGCCGTAGTGTTCTTCTACCATGTGGAGGAATTTCGTGAGCCGCTTGCGGAAGCGGTCGATACTGCCCCGTCCGCAGTTTTCCACGTCGATGATGGGAATCAAGTCCTGTTCATCCAACTTTACCACTTCCGTGAAGTTGTTGAATTGCGTTTCGGGGTCAACTGTCGGGCTGAAGAAATGGTAACACCCGACTTTCAACCCGGCTTTTTTGGCTTCCTCCAGATTATAGTGGTAGGTGACATCGACCAGCGACGCGCCTTCCGTGGCTTTCAAGTACACGTAACTCACGTTTTCGTCTGTTTTTACCGTTTGCCAGTCTATTTCCCCTTGATAGCGCGACACGTCTATGCCGAACCTGTTGTCTTTGCTGAGATGGTGCCGCATGGCTTCCTCCACAGGTGCCACAAGCGGGTGAGGTTGGCTTGGTGCGGCCATCATGTCGGGTTCTGCCAATGCCAGGACCACGGGAGGCTTGTGTTTGTTTTTCTTTTTTCGGGCTTGTACCGGGGCTGCGACCAAAAGGCACAGTATGAAGATGGGGAGCGAGGCGAAATTTCTCATGGATATAAATGTAGATGCATTTGCAAAAATACATATTTTGTGGTGGATTTGCAAAAAAAAGATGGCATCATTTGGGCGTTTTGTGCACTTTTATCTTTAGCCCTTTTTGGGATGCTTGCGATGTTGGATGTAATGACCTTTATGAGAATCGCGTATTTCCGTCCGGTATTACGGTTGGGTGGAAATACGCGATTTTCGTGCATTGGCAGTCTGGCGTTTTGTCAGTTGTTCCCGGAAGAATGTGACTTTGTGGTCAGAAAAAGGGAAATCCTGTTTGTGGAATGGGCTGCGATGGAAAGCAAAACGAGGAAATCTGTGACAAAACGGCTTGTGGTTCTTGTGCAGATACAGGGTTAAAATAGCCGGGAAACCTCAATCCTGCATTGGTAAATCCAAGCAGGTAATCTTAAAAAAGTCGGAGGTTGCCATCGTCTTCGCTGGACTGTGTTGGCAACCTCCGTCTTTTTAGTGTTTGATTTCGATTTCTTCTTTCATGTCTATTTCTTGGCCGTTTTTGTCATAGAACTCATATTGCAGGAAACCCAATTTTTGGCTGGGTATGACTTTGATGCCAAACCCATATTTCATTTGCCATTTCCTTTTCAGTGACACCAATCCTTGGTTGATATAGGCTGCGACGTAAGGATGGACGTTCAGCGTGAAGTTCTTGATGCCTAGTTTGTTGGACATCGTGCTGATTTTGCTTTCCAAAACGTCCGTGAAGAGGAAACTGGACTTGATTGTTCCCTTCCCAAAGCAGGTGGGGCAGACTTCGTCCACCATGACATCCATCACGGGGCGCACCCTTTGCCTGGTGATTTGCATCAGGCCGAATTTGCTTAGCGGCAGGATGTTGTGGCGGGCGCGGTCTTTTTTCATGTTCTCGCACATGCGTTCGTACAGTTTCTGGCGATCTTCCGCCAGGTTCATGTCAATGAAATCCACGACGATGATGCCTCCCATGTCGCGCAACCGCAATTGGCGGGCCAATTCGTCGGCCGCTCCAAGGTTGACGTCCAATGCGTTCGCTTCTTGACCATCCTTGGATTTGGAGCGGTTTCCGCTGTTCACGTCCACGACGTGGAGTGCCTCCGTGTGCTCGATGATCAGATAAGCACCATGTTTGTATGACACTGTTTTGCCGAACGAAGATTTGATTTGCTTGGTGACGTCAAAGTTGTCGAAGATGGGAAGCTTCCCGGTGTATTGTTTCACGATGCCCGCACTTTCGGGAGCAATCAGGGTCACGTAGTTTTTCACTTCGTTGAAAATATCCGCATCGTTGATGTAAATGTTTTCATACGACGGATTGAACAGGTCTCTCAACATGGCTACCGTGCGGCTGGTTTCTTCGTATGCCAGTTCCGGAAGTTTGGTGGCTTTTTGTGCCCTCGTGAAGGTTTCTTCGCATCTTTTGAGCAGCACTTTCAGCTCTGTGTCCAGTTCGGCCACACGTTTCCCCTCGGCTACAGTCCTCACGATGACTCCGAAATTTTTGGGCTTGATGCTTTGGATGAGTTGTTTCAACCTTGCCCGTTCTTCGGCGGATTTGATTTTGGAGGAAACGGACACCTTGTCTTGGAATGGCATCAGCACGAGGAATCGTCCGGGGAAGGACAATTCGCACGTGAGTCGCGGCCCCTTGGTGGAAATCGGTTCCTTGACGATTTGCACCAAGATTTCCTGTCCCGGTTGCAGGATGTTCTGTACGCTCCCATCTTTTTCCAAGTCCGGCTGTATGCTGGCTTTCGAGATGGGGTAGAGTTTTTTCTTGTCGCTAATTACCTGCCTGAGATATTTGTTGTAAGTGTTGAATTTTTGGCCAAGATCAAGATAGTGCAAGAAGGCATCGCGTTCATAGCCTACATTCACAAAGCAAGCATTCAGTCCCGGCATGAGTTTCCTCACCTTGGCCAGGTATATGTTGCCCACCACGAAAGAGGCCGACCGGCCTTCTTTCTGAAATTCCACCAATCGTTTGTCTTCTAGCAGGGCGATGGAAATTTCTTTAGGTTGAACATCTACTATAACTTCGCTTGTCATTCCTTTTTTACTATATAGATTCTTGATTGCCTTTTCATTTATACAAAGAACAAACTTGAGGGAGCCAATAAGAAGCCCTCGCAAGTTTGTTCCCTATCTTTCCCACAGACAAGCGTTGGCTACTTGCTCTTATGTCTGTTCTTTCTCAGTCTTTTTTTACGTTTGTGTGTAGCCATCTTGTGTCTTTTTTTCTTCTTTCCGCTTGGCATAATCAAATGTTTTTATGAGTTAATAATTCTGTTTGTAATCCTTTGTGGGATTCATTTCTTGATAGCGTCAACAAATACCTTGGCCGGTTTGAAAGCCGGGATGTTGTGTTCGTCGATGATGATAGTGGTGTTTTTGGAAATATTCCGGGCTGTTTTCTTTGCTCTCTTTTTCAAGATGAAGCTGCCAAAGCCACGTAGATATACATTTTCCTCCTTTTCAATCAAAGACTCTTTCACGGCTTCCATGAAAGCTTCGACGGCGGTCAGTGCAGTGGCCTTGTCGATGCCCGTCTTTTTGGAAATCTCGTTTACAATCTGTGCTTTTGTCATTGTTTTGTAAAAATAAATGTTCGTAATTGCTCTATTCCTAATTTTTGGGAATGCAAATATATAGCTTTTTTGCCAAGGAAAGAAGGCATATTGGGAAAAAAACTAGTTTCTTTGCTTATTTCGTCTTAAAAACAGTTATTTTTGCATCGTTTATCAGGTTTGCGTATGGAGAAAGATTGCAGTTTTGCGGGTAAGTTGCTGGGGTGGTATCAAGAAAATCGCAGGTCTTTGCCTTGGCGTGACACGAAAGACCCATATAAGATTTGGATTTCGGAGATTATCCTCCAGCAGACCCGGGTCAGCCAAGGTTATGATTATTTTCTTCGCTTCATGGAACGTTTTCCGGATGTCCGGGTGCTGGCTTCCGCCTCTGAAGATGAAGTGCTGAGGTGTTGGCAGGGGTTGGGCTATTATTCCCGTGCGAGGAATCTCCACCGGGCGGCCCGCCAAATAGTGGAGGCGGGAGGGTTTCCAACGGACTATGCCGCCATTCGCAATTTGAAAGGCGTGGGAGACTACACGGCGGCGGCCATCGCTTCGTTTGCATACGGCTTGCCGCATGCAGTGGTGGATGGCAATGTTTATCGGGTCTTGTCCCGCGTTTTCGGAGTGGAGGTTCCGATTGACACTGGCGAGGGGAAGAGGTGTTTCGCCGCGTTGGCTCGGGAATTGTTGCCAGAAGGAGGCGAGGGGGCGGACTACAACCAAGCCGTGATGGATTTCGGGGCGATGCTGTGTGTGCCCAAGAACCCGGCTTGCGGGGAGTGCCCGTTGGGCGGGAGCTGCATGGCTTATGCACAAGGACGGGTTGCGGATTTTCCCGTGAAGTCCCGCAAGTTGAGCGTGTCAACCCGTTATTTTCATTATTTTTATATACAGGCGGGAGGCGAGACAGCTTTGTTCCGTCGTGAAGGGAATGACATTTGGAAAGGATTGTATGAGCCGATGTTGGTGGAAACGAGCGAGAGGTGTGCCCCCGGCCAGTTGTTGGTACGCGGGATAGTGCCCGATTTCGTGTTGGCGGAAAAGGCTGTCAGGACTTTGTGGTGCGGGGAGACCCGCCACCAGCTCACCCATCGCACGTTGGTGGCCGACCTTTACCGTTTGGATTTGCCGGAAAAGCCTTCCGACGACGAGTTGGGGCGGCATGCCTGTTGGCTGAAACCGGACAAGCTGTCGGATTATGCCTTGCCGCGTTTGGTGGAAATGTGGTTTGAAAAATTGGGATTGTTGCCAGGAAAATAGGTTGGAAAATAGGCGGAGGAATGAAAAAAATGTCGTGAAACTTGGAGGCGTATGTTTTATTTATTAATTTTGGAGGCAAAATAGGGAAAGATTATTATGTCGCTGAATAAGGTAATGTTGATAGGCAATGTGGGAAGAGACCCCGATGTGCGCTATTTGGACAACGGAGTGGCTGTGGCCACGTTTCCGTTGGCAACGAGCGAACGGGGGTATCGCTTGCAGAACGGCACGGAAGTGCCCGAGCGCACGGAATGGCATAATGTTGTCCTGTGGCGCGGTCTGGCCGAGACAGCGGAGAAATACGTCCACAAAGGGGACAGGCTTTTCATAGAGGGGAAAATCCGTTCGCGCTCTTACGATGACCAAAACGGGGTGAAGCGTTACGTGACGGAAATTTTTGCCGACAACATGGAGATGCTGTCTTCTCCGCGCAACAGTGCCCAAGCATCGCCGCAAGGCGGGGAACCCGCACCGGGTGTCGCGAAACAAACCACAAACGGGAAAGAGGATTTGCCGTTTTAATGTCTAACTAAATCATTGAATTTTGGATTCAGATTCTTTTTTATCTATTGTAGATTTTTTCAATCATTTGGTATGGGTGCGGCCTGACGTGCCGGCTGTCGTGGCTTTGGTGCTAGCGCTTTTGTCTTTGCTGTGTTCGGCTTTGGTTTCTGCTTCTGAAAATGCTTTCTTTTCGCTTTCGCCCACAGACTTGAGTGCCATGGAAGAAAGCAAACGTGTTTCAGACAGCAAGATTGTGTCTTTGAAAGAAGATTCGGAACGTCTTCTGGCCACGATATTGATTTCGAACAATTTGATGAATGTGGCCGTCATCGTGTTGCTGAATTTCTTTTTCGCCCGTACGGTGGCGCATGGCGGGGGAGAGGCATTCTTCCTTTTCTTGTTGACGGTCGTGCTCGTGCTTGTCCTTTTGCTGTTCGGCGAAATCATCCCGAAGGTGTGTTCCGCCCGCCATCCTTTGGGATTGTGCCGCATGATGGCTTCGCCAATGATGGTGATGCAGAAAGTGTTTTGGCCGGTTTCTTCATTGTTCGTCCATTCCAAACATTTGGCCACGAAAGTCGTGCACACGGAAAAACGTGCCATTTCGGTGGACGAGTTGGAACAGGCGTTGGAACTGACGGACAAGAAAGACATCGCGGAAGAGCAGAACATGCTGGAAGGCATCATCCGGTTTGGCGGTGAGATGGCAAAGGAAATCATGACACCCCGGATGGACATCGTGGACCTCGACATGAAGACGGCTTATCCCGAAGTGCTCCGCTGCATCGTGGAAAGCAATTATTCCCGCATTCCTGTGTATGCCGGTTCAAGGGATAATATTAAGGGCATATTATATATTAAGGATTTGTTGCCACATTTGAACAAACCGGCGAACTTCCGCTGGCAGTCCCTCATTCGTCCGCCCTATTTCGTGCCGGAAACGAAGATGATTGATGATTTGTTGAGGGATTTCCAGACGAACAAAGTGCATATCGCCATCGTGGTGGATGAGTTCGGCGGCACGTCGGGCATCGTGACAATGGAAGACATCATTGAGGAAATCGTGGGCGAGATTAATGACGAGTACGACGAGGAGGAATCACAGTATGTGAAGATTGGCGAGAATGTGTATGTCTTTGAAGGAAAGGTGCTTCTGACGGACTTTTTCAAAATCATGCAGACGGATGATGATGTCTTCGAGGAAGTGGAAGGAGAGGCCGACACTTTGGCCGGGTTGTTGCTGGAAATCAAAGGGGAATTTCCGGAACTTCACGAAATACTCCGTTATAAGAACTATGAGTTCGAGGTGTTGGAGATGGACGACCGCCGGATTCTGAAAGTCAAGGTGAGGGTGATGCCCGTGTCGGCAGCCGGTGAAGGGGAGGATTCGTAAACTATGCCGTTTTTCCGGAAAATAGAAGGCGATAAGGGCTGGGGGGGGATTTGGAGAATCACCGAGACGGTCGAAGACTTGTGCGGCATGCTGCCCAGGGGGGACGTGTATCGTGCGCATGCCTACCGCCGTTTCATGGCCGAACGCCGGAGGTTGGAATATGTGTCCGTGCGCATTTTGGTCTATCAGTTGTTGGGGGAAGAAAAACAGATTTGTTATACTCCCACTGGACATCCTTATTTTGCCGATGGCAGTTTGCAGCTTTCCATTTCCCACACGTCCGGCTATGCTTCGGTCTTGTTTTCGAAAGACCATGAGACCGGCGTGGACATCGAGGCTTTTTCAGAACGCATCTTGCGGTTGAAAGACCGACTGATAGGCCCGGAAGAGCATGCGGAAAGCGTGTATGACATCTTGTTGCATTGGTCGGCCAAGGAAGCGGCTTTTAAGATATTGGACCAGGAGGGCATAGATTTTCGCCAGAACCTGACGGTTTCCGGTTTGGCATGCGTGGCTTCTCGCGAACATGCGGAGGCGGCGGGGGATTTTCGCTTGGCTTATCATTTGTCGGATGGGAAAACGGGGGTGTTCCCCATACATTATGAGACCACGTCGGATTTCGTGTTGACTTATGCTTTCAGGAAATTAGGTTGAAACAAGTGGGAATGGTTGCGCCTTTTCCCGTTTTTGTGTAGCTTTGCAGATATTTAACAGGACAAACAGGATATGGATGCTAACGCAGGATTGATTTTGATAAGGATCACGGGAGAGGACCGCCCGGGATTGACGGCTTCCGTGATGGGCGTGTTGGCCCGTTACGACGTGACGGTGCTGGATATTGGACAGGCCGACATCCACAACACGCTGACGCTGGGGTTGCTCATCCGCGTGTCGGAGGAAAATGCCGGTTACGTGATGAAGGACTTGTTGTTCAAAGCCACGGAACTGGGTGTGAACATCCGTTTCTATCCGGTGAAGAATTCGGAATATGAAGATTGGGTGAATTTGCAGGGCAAGAACCGCTACATCCTGACCTTGCTAGGCCGCAAACTTTCCGCCCGGCAAATCGAGGCCGTGGCTTCCGTGCTTGCAGAACAAGGGTTGAACATTGATGCCATCAAGCGGCTCACGGGGCGCATCCCGCTTGACGAACAGAAGGAGAACATACGCGCCTGCATTGAGTTTTCCGTGCGCGGCACTCCGCGCGACCGTGAGGCCATGCAGGCCGAACTGTTGAAATTGTCGGGTGAACTTGCGATGGACTTTTCTTTCCAGCAGGATAACATGTATCGCCGCATGCGCCGTCTGATTTGTTTTGATATGGATTCCACGCTGATCGAAACGGAGGTCATCGACGAACTGGCCGAAAGGGCTGGCGTGGGGGCGCAGGTGAGAGCCATCACGGAGCGGGCCATGCGTGGGGAAATTGACTTCAAGGAAAGTTTCACCGAACGGGTGGCCTTGTTGAAGGGGCTGGACGTATCTGTCATGGAGGACATCGCCAACCACCTGCCTATCACAGAGGGAGTGGACCGCTTGATGTTTGTCTTGAAACAGTATGGCTACAAAATCGCCATCCTTTCGGGGGGCTTCACCTATTTTGGCAATTACCTTAAGAACAAATACGACATCGATTATGTGTATGCCAATGAATTGGAAGTGGAGGATGGCAAGCTCACGGGGCGTTACGTGGGTGACATTGTGGACGGGCGACGCAAGGCGGAACTGCTGAAGCTGATAGCCCAAGTGGAACACGTGAACTTGGCACAGACCATTGCCGTGGGCGACGGGGCGAACGACCTGCCGATGCTGTCCGAGGCGGGATTGGGCATTGCCTTCCATGCCAAGCCGCGCGTGGTGGCCAATGCCAAGCAGTCTATCAACACGATAGGGCTTGACGGCGTTTTGTATTTTCTTGGATTCAAGGATTCCTACTTGGAAGAAAGGGGAAGGCTATGAGGATATTTCACGCGGGGTAAGGCTTAAAATTTGCTGGTAAATAGATGGAAAAGGAATTTGTTTTGAACGAGCATCATAAAGCGGAATTTCCTCCGATGCACACTTGTGAGCACATCTTGAACCAAACGATGGTGCGGATGTTCGGGTGCGAACGCTCAAAAAACGCACATATAGAGCGGAAAAAGAGTAAAATCAATTATGATTTGTTTTCTGCGCCCACGGAAGCGCAAATCGCGGAGATTGCCCGTAGGGTGAACGAGGTCATTGCGGCCGACTTGCCAGTGACATATGAATATGTGCGTCGTGCGGATGTGCCGGCTGGGGTTCCGCTGGATAAACTGCCCGACGCGGCGGCGGACATGTTGCGCCTGGTGCGTGTGGGGGATTATGATGTGTGTGCATGTATTGGTGCGCATGTGGAGCATACGGCGCAGATAGGGGAGTTCAAAATCAACAGCACGAGTTACAAGGACGGGCAGTTTCGCATCGTGTTCAAGCTGGCGGGCACTACATGGGAGTAAAAAGGCTGTTTTGAATTTCCACAAAAAGGTTTCCCTTGGGATGCATTATCTTTTATAGTTAAGGAGAAATGGTTTGCGAATTGCACAAACGAAACTTAGTTAGGCATCTCCCTGCGCACATCCTTCCATTGACAGAATGAACTTTCGGGTGCGCGTTGACAATTTGCTCATTTTCGGCTTCTGAGATTCGCGTATCCGGCCGCCGGGCCGGGACGGCGCGGAAAGAACGCAGCCACACGCGCCATGCAGAAATCAGAATGTCGCGGAATCCCCTCCAAACCTGCCCTTTTGACGGGACACGGGACACTCCCGGCGCAGAAGCCCGACCGGCGGGAAAGCCCGCCGGAGGATTCCGCCGGCAAAATGACACGGGA
>CALUFQ010000028.1 GCA_944319925.1 uncultured Paraprevotella sp. | reverse complement strand
TGTACTCCAAATAGTGCTTGATTATTAATGATTTGCAATTTTATGATATTTCTTGAATATGTAGGTTCGAGAGCCTCTCTCTCCGCTTCCAACGCTGAATGTCAGCGAATTAAGAATTAAACGCCCATAAAAATGCCCATTTTTAGGCTTTTTGTGGGCGTTTTTACTTCCCAGCCTTAAAGCGTCTGGCGGCGTAGGCAATCCCGGCGGCGCAAGCTGCCACTATCCCGGCTGAGGAAATCCAATCAAGCCAACCCGTTTTAGGCTGGGTACTATTCTACCTAAAGAAAGGTTCAGAAAGGAAAAACGGTGAAGCCATGATTAGGGCACGTATCACCATTGATGGCAAGCTATGCCAGTTCAGTACGAAGCAAAGCATCCTTCCTAATAATTGGAACGTAGCATCAGGTAAAGCCAAAGGCAACACGTTTTCCGCGCTTCTACAACCGCAGCGCGCCCCGCCTGTAGTGGGCGGGGCGCGCTGTAGTCTGTGCCAATCGGGGGGGGTTACCGCCCGATTTGGCCTCTCCAGTTCAAATACCAATTGTCCTCCGTCATCAGGAGATTGCGGAGCCCTTGATCCTGGTTTTCCGCGCCCTTGCGTTTGCTGACAGGGTCGGCCAGCCAGGCATTGTCGTGGTGACGCTTGGCGAAGCGCATCAGGTCATAGAAACGCTTGCCTTCGAAACACGTCTCCAAGGCCATTTCGGTCAACAACATACTGTCCACGCGGAGTTTCTCCTCTTCCAAATGCAACTGCGCCCACTCCAGCGTGTCTTGTCCCGTATAGCCGTTGATGGGTGTCACGCCGTCGGCGGCTATCGAATCCACCATCGGGTAAGCATAGTCCGGATTCAACTCTGCATAGCCGCTTCCGCGCGAATGGATGCCTATGGTATTCATATCAGGTACGGAACGTACACCATTCCGGGAATTGAATTTTGCAAAACTGTTGCCCGTCCCCATGCTGTTCAGCTCTTCAACGAAAGCCCAATCCGCATCGGTGCAATAAGGCTTGATGCTGTCCTCCACGACCCCACGACTGATGCCTGTGGCCAAAATGGCATAGGCCATGCGCGGCAACCCGGCCCCGTTCAGGGCTTCGGCCAAACGCAGCCACGTGTCGGTCTGGCGATAAATCCAAATGGCACGTTGGTTGTTTTTCGTAAGTCGGGAGAAAGTACCCGTGGCAGGTTCGCCACCTATGGTTGTATTGTATGAACCAGAACTCCACAACCTCCACAAGCGAAGGTCACCCGTCACCAAGGGATCCGCATCCTCATCCCATTCAATCTCCACAGGTATTCCATCAGAAGTCAGCAAATAATATGACTGCGCCATGCTGATTTCCTGCAAATAAGTGGAAGGCGTAATGCAATATTCCCCGTCAGAGGTATCAAAATATATTCCACCATCATCATTCAGTGCGGTTTGAGTGTTATACAGTCTCGGCAATTCACTATAATAACCTTGGCTGGCTGCCGAGTCCATTGCAATAATAGTAAATGGCTCATTATAAACCCCATACCCATTAGTACTCATCAAGAACAGGCCAGAATAAGAGTCTGATAACGAAGAAAGTACAGCACCATCACTCCCCCACTCAACAGAATACCGGTTTGGATAATATATAGACTTCATATAAGAAGAATTACCTATACGGTCAACTAAACGCTCATCCAAAATCCAACGGTAATAGCAACGCGCAGCCGAACGGTAATCTGCAACACTTCCTGTCAAGGAAGCCCGCCACAAATAGAGGTCGCCCAGCACCATGTCCACCGGGAAATAGCAATTGGCCAACACGACAGAACCCACCCCGTGCAATTTCGGCCATTCCGTTTGGCTATACGGTTGCAAGTCGTTGATAAAGTAATCACAAATGCCCACGATATCCCTCCGGGAGGCCGTGAGGTCGATGGCATTTGCATCCTGCTCCGTGAGCAGAGCCTGGTCGTAGAAAGGCACACTCCCGTAGTTCAACGCCAGTTGCAGGTAAGTCCAAGCCCGGATGGCTTTCACCTGTGCCATTTCCTTCTCAAAGATGCGGTCGCCCCGGTTGTCAAACGCCTCCATGTCGGCATGAGTGACGTAGTAGTTGCAGTTGTTGATAATCGCGTAATAATCGCGCGGATTATTATACTTGTTGTCGTCGCCCACGTTGAAATTGTACAAGTCCTTCAAGTCCGTGCTGGCATTGGAGCGCAAGTTCACCAAGTCGCCCCGTATCTCGCCCAGCAGGTTGGTGCGGTCGCCGATGGCCTGCAACTTGTAGAAGAGGCCCACCAAGGAGTTGGCGGTGTCCGCCGGGGTGGTCAGGTGGCTTCCGTCGTCATAGAGCACATATTCCGAGGTCGGTTCGAGCATGTCCTCGCAGGCGCTGAAGAGACCTGTCCCCGCAGCTGCCGCAAGCATGATAATATAAGATTTCAGTTTCATAAAAGCCCAATTTTATAAGTTGATTTTTATACCCAGCATGAAGTTGCGGCTGTTGGCCAACAGGCCGCGGTCGATGCCTTGTTCCAAAACACTGTTGCCCATGGAGAACTCCGGATCTTGTCCCAAATACTTGGACACGGTGAACACGTTGTTGGCCTGCCCCCAGAACGTCAGCCCGTGGATGAACGCATTGTTGAGCGGGAGCTCGTAGCTCAGCGTGATGGACTTCAGGCGCAGGTAGCTGGCATCCTCAATCCAGCGGTCGCTGAAGCGGGCGTTGCCCATCGGGTCGTCCCACGATGCTTTCGGCATGTCGGTGGCCTGCCCTTCATACGACCAGCGGTTCACCATGGCCACGGTCTGGTTCATGAAACGGCTGCCACCTTCCAGCTGCGAGCGCAGGTAGTTGTAAGCATCGTTCCCCAAGCTGTAGTTGAAGTTCACGTCCAGGCGGAGCCGTTTCCAGCTCACGGAAGTGAAGATGTTGCCGAAGATGTCCGGGTTCGGGTCGCCGATGACCTGCATGTCTTCCTCGTTGATTTCATGATTGCCGTCCTTGTCCACAAACTTCACGTCGCCCGCACCGAAATAAATGGGGTCGCCGTTTTCAGCCTTGATGAACAGCCCGTCGGCTGCGGCCTCCCGGGAAGTGGCATACACGGAAGTCCCTTGTTCCGTCACTCCCGTCTTGTAACCGTAGAACAGGTTCACGGGCTGTCCGATTTCCGAACGGATCGTGCCGCCATACACCGGGGTATCGACGTATTGCTGCCCGTCGGGCAGGGCGGTCAGCTTGTTCTTGTAGCGGCCCACGCTGGCCCCCAATTCCCAGTTCCAGTCGCGTTTGGCCAGCAAATGGGCATTGAAGCTCAGGACGAAGCCCTTGTTTTCCAGCGAACCGCCGTTCACCCAGTTGTTCTCCACGCCGGTGAGGAAGTTCAGTTCATGGTAGGTCAGCAGGTTGTCCGTCCAGCTCTTATACACGTCGAGCTTCACGTTCAGGCGGTTGTTCAGGAAATTCAGGTCTGCGCCGAAGTTGAAACGGCGGGTCGTTTCCCACTGCAGCTCCGTGTTCCCGATGTTGCCCAACACCAAGCCGTTAGACCATCCTTGGTAGAGGATGCTCTCGAAATAGGTACGCGTGGCATCATACGCGATGCCGTCGTTGCCGCTCACGTCGAAGCCCATGCTGAAGCGCGCGTAGTCCACGCCCGGCACGTCGAACCAACTCTCGTTGCTCAACACCCATCCGGCCTGGATACCCGGGAACACGCCCCAGCGCACCCCGCCGAGTTTGAACCCCTCCTTGGCTTCCTTGCCGAAACGCGAGGAGCTTTCCACGGCCAGGTTGCCTTCCACGAAGTAACGCTTGCGGTAGTCGTAACGCGCCTGCCCGTACCACGTGATGGAAGTCCAGCGGTTGCTGGCACCGGTCGTCTGCTTGTTCTGCGTGTTGTTGATGAACGGGGTCTTGTCGCTGCCGGTGTTGTACCCCAGCTGGGTGTCCACCTTGTAACGGTCGTTCATGTAGCGGAAGCCGCCCATCAGGTCGATGCTGTGCGCCCCATACTGGTTCTCCCACACGAGCTTCGTGTCGCTTGTGATGGAGTTCTGCGAGGCGTACATTGAACGGATTTCATTCTCCCGCACCAAGTCCAACGAACTTACATAGTAAGCCGGCACCCCGTTGATTGGCACGTAATACTTGTCGGCCGTGTTGGTCAGCGTGTAGCTGAACAACGAGCTGATATAAAGGTGCTTGTTGAACTCCCACTTCGGGGTCACGGCGATGTTCATGTAGGAATTTTCAAAATAATTTTTGTTCTGCGCCGTGCCGTATTCATTGATGGCTGCCGGATTGGCCAACTGGTAGTTCACGTTGTCCATGCCCGACAAAGCCTGGGCCAGGTAATCCTCGTCCGTGATGTCGTATGCCGCAGTGGAAATCTGCCCGGCGGCGTAGGAATATGGGCTGAGCATCGGGCTTTTCGCCCATCCGAGGAAGTTGAGCGAAGTCACCGTACCCTCGTCATAGCCCTCCGGCGCACCCTGGTCTTTCAGGTTGCGCGTCACGTTACTGTAAGACGCGTCGAAGCGCACGAAAAGCCGCTTGAACATGTTGATGTCCGTGTTGAACCGAATGTTCAGGCGGTTCATGTCGTTCTCGTTCAACACACTGTGCGCCCCGTTGTAGCCCAAGGCCAGGAAATAGCTGGCAATGTCATCGCCACCCTGCACCGTGATGCCGTAGTTCTGTGAGAAAGCCTCGTCATAGATCACGTCGCCCCAATCCGTGTTGTTGTTATACTTGTTGTAATAGTAATTCTTCGGGTCGGTGGAGAGGAAGGAGAAGTTGGTGATGTTCGTGCCCGTCCCCTGCAACAGGTCGGAGGCATACGTCTTGTACTGCGCCCCGTTCATCATGTCGAGTTTCTTGGGCAGGAGGGTGATGCCCACCGAGGCCGTGGCGTCAATCTTGGTGGCCAAGCTCGTGTTGCGCTTGGTCTCGATGAGGATGACACCGTTCGCACCCTTCGCGCCGTAGAGGGCCGTCCCGTTGGACACGACCTCCACACTTTTAATTTCGTTCACGTTGAACGAAGTCAGGATGTCGTTGTAGAAACCGTCGTGGAGTACGCTGCGGTCATACTGCTGGTCCACAATGACCCCGTCGATGACCACCAAGGGCTGGGCATTGGCATTCAAGGAGTTGATGCCGTGCATCATCATGTAGTTCCCGATGCCCGGTGTGCCGCCGCGCGAAATGGTGCGCACGTATGCCCCGAGCTGGTCCCCGATTTCCGACGTGATGTTCAAAGAAGGGCTGTAAGCGAAGTTGTCCGCCTCCACCGTGTTCATGATGTTGTCATCCGCGCCATACTTCGACCGCGTCATGGTGGAATACAGGATGACATCGCCCAACAGACCGGACTTGTTGATGCCCACGCGCACCGTGTTATGGTCGGGTGCGGCGACCTGCAAGGCCGTAGCATACTCGGGCACCTCGAACTTGTAAGTGCCGTCTTCGCCCGTCAGCGTACTGTAGCCCTCATAACCGCTCACACTGACCAGCGCGCCCGGCAGCGGCGTTCCGGATGACACACTGCACACCCGCCCGCTCACCGGCCGGGTCTTCACATCCTTTTTTATCGTGTTGGCCGGACGTGCGGCGGCAGACAGCGTGTCGGCCGCAGCCTCCTCCTGTGCTTGGGCACCCAAAGCCCCCGCCATCAACAAAGCCAAACAATAGAATCTATATCTTTTCATTCTTCATGTTCTAAATATGGTTCTACAAAATCAGTCGTTCTCCTCAATCAAGTCCGGACGCGGCACAAAGAGGACACAGTCAATCAGCAACGGGCTGGCATATCCCTTGGGCGGATTAGCCCCCAAGATGCCTTGCAAGGTCAGTTGCACGCGAGCCTCCTCTTCCCCGTATGCGCATACGGGGAATCCGTATCCGCTGTATCCGCTGACCCGCGCATTGAAACCTTCCGCCACGGTCACCGTGTCCATCAGCATCGCATCAATTTCTTCGTTGGTGCAGACATTATCTGCGGTCGTTTTAAAGCCCCCAGACACCGATTGATGGTAATTGACGGATGCCGTCACCCTGCGTTTTAGCATGGCTTCTTCCAAATAGTCCGCCCCCAATACCAACGGCGAGGCAAAGACCACCTTGATGTCGTAGGGGCATCCCGACAGATTCCCAGGCAGCTTGATGATGATTTGCGCACGTTTGTTATAACGCGTATTATTATCTTCCACCCACAAGAACTCTCCCCCCGAAACCAAACCGGCATAAGCGGCATCGGCCTTCATGCGCGTGGCCACCACCGTGTTACTGGTGGTTGTGTTCACATATTCCCAATTCTGTTCATTTTCTGCCTCTATCTTCACGGTTTGCATGTAACTCGATTTCTCCAACGGCACGTTCCATTCCGCCGTCTTATAGAGACGCCCGTTGCTACATTCCACCGGGGTCAGCCCCTGGAGCACTCCCCCCTCGTCGAAAGGCCGCTCAAAGCAATTGTAGCCATAATTTCTAGCATCATACATGGTCGAGCAAATGGAATCCGGATTTTCCGCGTTCCAATTGCGTCCCGGCTGCGTACGCGCATTGAAGAAAGACGCTTCGAGCAACATGTACTTGGAATAAAGGTCTTGCAAGGAGTCACCCGCCTCCAAGCGGTCATTATGATGAACGAAGAACGAACGGTTCCGCTCCACAATTTTCTCCCATTCCGCATTGGTCGGCACCAACAACCAATACAGGCTGTCCTCGGAATCTATGCGGCCATAGCTGTTGAAAAACGTGTTATAAGAAATCATCACGGAATCCAAATACTCCGTCTTCCCGTCTTTGATGCCGCCAGGCACACTCGCCCCTTCGTCCAACACTTCGTAGGCCCAATTCCGGAAAAATGCTTCCACGCTGTCCAACCCGTCGCTGCCCCCCGTGGCTTCGCGGCGCACCTGTTCCCAAATGTTCGGGTAAAAAGGCACGGTGCCCGCCACCTTATACAACATGCCATTCGAAGAAGGCACCTTGTCGCCCAGCATGGCCTCCCCGCCAAAGCTGGAAGAGGTTAGCGCGATGCGCTTGCCATTCATCATCCGCACCGTGTCATCCGTCTGTTCCCACACTTGGTGGTTGAACAACGCGATATGGTTACGGATAAACTCATGCAAAGCCGGGTTCTCCCCGTCATTCCCCGCACGGGCCTCCTGATAAGCCGCAATCCAACCGGCGGCTTCCTGCTCCGTGATTTGGGGTGCCCACACGGAAAACACCTGCGAACCATTCAACACCGGCGCGTAGCCGCAAGAGTCCAGCACTGTGGCAAAAGGACGCAAAGCCTCGTCCTGCCGCAAGTTGTCCCACAACGTGGCCCCCGCGCTGCCGGCCAACGAACCGTCCGCGCCGTAATGCTCGTCCCACGTGTCCGTACAACAGATGACGGAGACGGCGGCAGCCACCGCCGCCAGTCCCGTCCGTATTCCATATTTCAGTTTCATCTTCATTTCTGCATTAAAAGGTTATTACTTTCCATTTTCACCCAAACCTCCGACACCGCAGATGGTATGCGGCACAAATTCGATGTAATCTATCATGAAGCATCCGCTGTTGCCGGCCACCCACACGGAACGGATGCGCAACGTGTTGTGACGTCCCGGTTCGGGAGTGACATCGCACAACTTCCGCCGATAGGTATAGCGGTTATAACACATCCAGCTTTGGCTGGCGGCTGTGCCCGTGACAATGGGACTTGCCAGGTTGCTCACGTTCCCACCATACGTATATAAGGATGTCGGCCCACGGTAATACCCATTGTTCTTCATGGTCTGCCCATTTTCTTCCCACTCGTTTTCGTTCAAATCCGTGGTATTGTCATCTTTGAAGATTCCGCCCACGGCCGGATCGGTAGCCTGGTAACGCAGATCCAACGGGATGCCCACCGGATCAGGCGTTTTATCGTCAACTCCCAGGTAAATTTGGGCGATACCGCGGTCCAACATGCCGGCATACCCCATCCGCACCTCATACGTCTGGTTGGGCGGCAGGGCGGGCAGGCGGAAAGTGATGTCGTAGCTCGTGCCGAGGAAATTGAACTCGTCTCCACCCACGTTCCACCATGGCAGTTTGGGACGCTGCACGAAGAAAATCGTGTTCTCACTCACGTCCGTGTGCTTCAGGTAGCCAGACGGGATGTAGTAGTTCTCCGTTTCTTCCGTGTTATCCAACGCAGCACTATATTCCTGCCGCATGTCGCCTGCCAAACGGATGTGGTTATTGGTCAGCTCGGGCCACACAGTGGACATGTCCATGCGGATGCGCGTGTTCATCACGTTGTCACGCGTGTCCGCATCGTAGGCAATCACGTCATCCAAGTAATAGTAAGCGCAGTTGATGGAAAAGTTGTTGTCCGGCTGGGTCACATGCGCACCTTTCCGGTATTCGCCCGAAGGATTGTCGGAAGCCTCCACCCCCGTACAATGATTGAGGTAGAAGTCGCCGGAATGCCCCACGTTCTGATCCACCGCATAATACACCTTTTCGATTTTCAACAACGTAAAGTCCAGCAACGTGCTCACCCACTCCGTCGGATTGGCCAAATCAAAGTAGTCAGTCCGGTCAGCTGTCGAATTTTTCGGTGTATAATAGTTCACGCCATACGCATTCACCATGACATTCGTGCTCTCGAACAACCGGTCAAGGACATGGTAGGACATAAAGAGATGCAGCGGATTATAAGGACTTTCCAGCGAGTCCAGGTTCCAGCATGCCTCCTTGTTGGTCAATCCCGTTCTGGGATCAATATCGTCCAACCCGAAAATCTCCGCTGAAAGGTTGTCGTCGTACTTGGTCTTGGCCAGCTCGAACAATCCTTCCACATTCTCGTCCAGCGAATTGGACGCAGAGAAATACTCCGGATATTTTTCATACAACACTTTGTCGGGCACGACAAACACCGTGAACCCGGCATCCAGATGATCCGGCCGGCGGGCCATGTAATCATAACCAGCCTTACCTATATCCGCTTCATTAAACACGCCGCCGCTCTTAATCCCCGAACGGAATTGCGGATAATCGTTTTTCCATACCTCGTAATCCTCATCGCGGAATTCCTCCAATGCCTTCACAAGGTTCGTGCGGCGCAGGGCCTCGTAATAAATCGTAAAATCGGCACAACGCTGCTGCAGGAACGTGCTCCCGATAGTGGTGTTCGGCACCAGGACGCGATCCACCGGATGAATCACGCCGTTATCGACAGAGTCGTTCTTCATGGAATTGATGATGCGGGCGCGGCTGTTGATGACGCTCAAGGGCACCCCGCTCCCGTCCACCAACGTGTCGCTGGTCACAATGATAATCGGGAGGCTCAACGCATTGCTTTCCTGCTGCACGGGTTCCATGTTATAGGTGTAAAGCGGCTTGTTCTCTATGAAACAGGCTTTCACCAACGTGTCGCAATACTTCACCGGGATGTCTTCCACCGAAGCGTAGCCTGCCTCGGCCAGATAAGCCTCCACGCCCGCATTCGTCGCGGGAAAGAAGGTGCTCGTGCCCCGGGCAGCCAACAGGCTCATGTTGCCGCTCCGCTCCACGATGCGGCGGAAGAGGCTGAAGTCCTCCCGGTTGTTCAAATAATCGCTCATCATCTCGCCCGTGAACGTATAATAGTTCTCGGCAGCCATGTCGTCGTTACAGCTGGTCAGCCACGACACTTGCACGGCCAGCACCAAGGCCACGCAGGCTGAAATCAATATTTTATACAAACGTTTCATAAGCTAATGTTCATTCTCCTGTTAATTCGTTGACTCGTAAGATTCCCCTTCCTCCGGATAAGCCGGGTTCTGCTGCAAGTTTTCATTCACCACGACCTCGTTATGATTGTAAGGCAAATAAACGGCGTTAAAATCCCCAAACTTGTTGGCGGTCGTTGCGCTGTTGTATTTGTTTTGCACCTGGCTTCTGAGATAAGTCGTGTTCCCATCGCGAATGCTGCGGCGCACGAGGTCGAACCAGCGCTTGCCTTCAAACATCAATTCCCGGCGACGCGCCTGATAAACCAACTCAATCATGGTGGATTTTGTCGAATATTCAGCAGAACTCAAGGAAGATTGCCCCTCGTCGGCGGAACGTGTCTCCACGGCATTGATAAGGGCGAACGCCTCGCTCCGCAATTCCTCATCACGTTCAGATCCGTCATCAGACATCTGGTAAATCAACGCTTCCGCCTTGATAAGCATGATCTCACTCACGCGGTAAAATATCCAGTTAGCCACATTGCGTTGGGAAATAGACAAACCGTAGCCATCATCATCGTCATCTACCGGTTCCGTAATACTAGGATACACATATTTGGCTATCGACAAGCCTCCGGATTCATTCCTCATAGATTCACGAATGCGGGAATCATTCGCAGGAAACAATGACGGCGAATTGAATTCCGTCTCCAAAGACGCAGCCGGCGAATAGCACCCCCAATCCGTTTCTCCCCACAAATTTCGGAACAAGCTTGGCACAATCGGGTTGCCCTTTGCCGTAGCATCCTCAATGTTATTCGAGAAATTCAACTCAAAGACGCTCTCAGGGCTTGCCGTTTCGGGACCGTAAACCACTGCTCCATTTCCAAAATTATACTGATAAGCATAGCCCACAGGATAAGTCGGCCCATTATCCGGTATCAACGGCCAAGTCTCCCCGTTCAACCTCAAGGAAGGATAAGAGCGGTTGTTTTCGAAATACTCTCTCTTGGCTTTTATGACCCGCTCGGCGTAGTCCGCCGCTTGCGTGAAATTGCCCAGCCACAGGTGCATGTCGGCCAACAGGGCGAAAATGGCATTTTGCGTGATGCGCCCATAACTCACATCGACCCCATCTTGCGCCGGCCAGGCCGTCAAGGCGTTGGACCACACCGACTCCAAGTCGGCAATCAGGTTCTGCAGGATTTCTTCGCCACGCGTAACCGGCAAATTAAGCGGCTGCTCGTCATTGGTGATGGCATACGTATAGTAAGGCACGTCCCTGAACGTACGCACCAAATAGAAGTAACACAAGGCACGCAGCGCGGACACTTCGGCAATCGTGGCCAGCTGGTCGCTCTCCAGGTAGCTCGGGTCGGCAGCCGCCACCTCGGGAATCTTCGCAATGACCAGGTTGCAGCGGTCAATGACCGAATAGAACGCGTCCCAAGTGGTATAGATATTGGTGGACAGGATGTTCTCGTTCACGAACTTCGCCTCATCCGATTCGGAATTAGCATTCCTAAGTCTAGAACCGGAATAGATTACGTTGTCGGAACGCACTTCGCCCCACAGGAACACCCGGCGCATGAAATCGTCATCCTGCATGCGGGTGTAGCATCCGGCCACAATCTGGTCCACATCCTTCTTCTCGTTCCAATAGTTGTCCTCATAGACCATGGTCAGAGGATAGATTTGCAGGAAATCGCCGCAAGAAGCCAAGGACAACCCCGCCAAGGCCACGCACACAGATTTAAACCATATCTTTTTCATATCAGTTTGCTTTTTCAAAAATTAGAAATCAATCGTGACACCCAAGGTATATGACTTGGCACGCGGAGTCTGCGCGTTGTCCGTCGTCACGCTGTAACCGCCGTAACCCAACTCGGGATCCACGCCCGAATACTTCGTCAGGCAGAACAGGTTGTTGCCGCTGGCATAGAAACGCAAGCCGCGCAACCCGATTTTCTTGGCCATCTTTTCCGGCAAGCTGTAGGAGAGCTGCAGGTAGTTCAGGCGCAGGAACGTGCCGTCCTCCACGAAACGGTCGCTAATCATCGTGTTGAAATTGGGCACATTTTCCGAATTGATCATGGCACGCGGGATGGTGGTCTGATTACCCTCCTTACGCCAACGATAGTTCACGGCCTGGCTTTGGTTGTTGTTGCTGCTCATGCTCTCCATGTTCAGCCGCGCCATGTTCACGATGTCGTAATCGATACGATAGTTGAACTGCGCGTTCAGGCTCCACCGGTCGTAAGTGAAACGGAAGCCAAAACCACCCGTCAGCTTCGGCAGGGAGTTGCCTAGGTAAACCACATCAAGCTGGTTGATGCTGCCGTCGTGGTTCACGTCTTCATAAATGGCATCGCCACCTTTGAAGTTCGTGCCGCTGGTGATGTTACCCGAGGTGTAGTTGAATTTCATCTGCAAGGGGTCGCCGTTCATGTCCTTCACCACCTGTCCGTTCGCGTCATAGACGATGGGAGCCGTAAAACCGTTGTTGTTGAAATCGGCCAGCCACTGCACGGCCTCGGGATCCGGGTTGGTCGTCGGGTTCGTCGGGTGCGCCGCCCGGTAATTCTTCAGGTAAGTCTCATAGTTGTACATATAGACCCCCTTGGAACGGTAGCCGTAAATCGCGCCGAAGGGATTGTCCACCTGCACCCGCTGCAACAACTTAGCGTTCGCAGGCTCCCAGTCGGTGTTCAACGTGGCCAGGATGTTCGGGTCCATCCGCGTGATGACGTTCCGGTTGTTGGCAAACGTGACGTTCACGTCCATGAAGAACTTGCCTTTCTGCACCAGGCGGTTGGTCTGGATGTTGAATTCCCAACCATTGTTCTGCATGTCGCCGGCGTTCCGATAAGGATAATTCACAAAACCGGAAATGCTCGGCACCCGGACGTTGCCCATCAACATGTCTTTCGTGGTCTGCCAATAGAGGTTGATGTCCGCCGTGAGCCGGTTGTCCCAAAAGCCGAGGTCGAAACCGACATTCCAACTGTATTTCCGCTCCCACTTGAGAGTGTTCATCTTCAAGTTGCCCGGTGCCATGGCGGACGTGCCCAAATAAGTGTTCGCCGACACATACTGGTTCACATAAAGGTAGTCCTCACGGGGCTGGTTACCCGTCATACCCCAACCCGGACGGATGGACAACATGGACAACCACTTGCGGGTGCCTTCCATCCAAGGTTCATCAATGATGTTCCAACGGCCGGACACGGCAGGGAACACACCCCAACGGCTGCCGGGGCCGAACTTGGTGGTGCCGTCCACACGGGCAGACACGTCGAAAATATACCTTTCCTTATAAGCATAGTGGGCGGAGAAGGTGTAGTAAAGGCTGCGCCAACGGTTGAAGTTGCTGGACATGCCCGGATTGATGCCGCCCGCGCTCGGCGCCTCGATGCCATGGGGCAGGCCGGCCACGTTCGTGCTTTGGTCGCTCGACGTGCCGGACACCAGCTGGAAGCGTCCCATCGCCATGAGGGAATGGTCCTCGTTCAGGAAATGGGGCTGGAACGTCAGGGTATGCGTCGTGGTGAACGCCAAGCTCTTGGAACTGGCACTCGACGCACTGCTCACGCCGTTGTTCCACTCACGCGTGGACAGGTCGCGCGGATAATAAGTGTCTGTATAAGCATTGAACACATTCATCACGACCTTTCCGTTATAGGTCAGCCGGTGGGAGTTGGCATCCACGCCGAGAAGGTCATACTGCAGCTCCAATTTGGGATCAATGGCATACGTCGTGTAGTCGTTCTTGGCATATTTCGCGCTGGCAATCGGGTTGACCAATCCTCGCTGGTCTCCCAAACGGTCGCCTTCCACTCCCTGCAACATCTCGTAGTAACGGCCAAGGGAATTGCCCTGCTCGTCTTCCTCAAAAATCGCCAGGTTCGGCATCTTGCGGTAGGCGATGGACAAGAGGTCGTCCGAGTTGCGGCGGTTCTTCGTGTAGGTCATGGAGAAGTCACTGATAATCTTGATGCGGTCGCTCACGTAGTAGTCCAACATCATGCGAGTCGTGAAGCGGTCGAGCCGCTGCTCGATGACAGAACCCGTCTCATGGTCGTACCCACCGGAGATGCGGAACGTGGCTTTCTCGCCGCCACCGGTAATAGAAATGAAGTGGTTCTGCCGCCAGCCGACCTGCGTCACTTCGTCCACCCAGTCCGTATTGTTGTTGAACATCTGCCACTCGGAGAACTGTCTGCGGTCGGTGATGTAGTTCAACTCGGGAATGTTGGCGGCCTCGTCGCTCAGACGGGGGTTGAAGTAGGCTTCCTTCAACATCATGGTGTATTGGTCGCCCGTCAGCAAATCCACGCCCTTGGGCTGGTAGTTCGCCGTCAGACGGAACGAGTAAGACAGGCGGGGTGCCCCGCGCGAACCGCGCTTGGTCTTGATTTCGATGACACCGTTGGCACCCTGGGACCCCCAGATGGCCGTCGCGGCGGCATCCTTCAACACGCTGATGCTCTCGATGTCCTCGGGGTTGATGTTCAACAACTGGGCGAAACGCTCGTCGTTGGCCGTGTTCACATCGAAATCCGTCTGATCGACATTCCACACGTCGCCGTTCACCACAATCAAGGGATCTGAACTGGTCAGCGTGGAGATGGAGGTCACACCACGCAGGCGCATCGTCGTGCCGGAACCCAGGTTTCCGGAATTCATCACGATGTCCAAACCGGCGATACGTCCCTGCAGGGCCTCGTCCACGGAAGTCAGGCCCAAGCCTTCGAACTCCTTGGCACTGATGGTCTGCATGGCACCCGAATATTCACGTTCGGGGATGGCCAAGCCGGAAGACTCCACGCGCTTTTTGGCCTTGATTTCCACGGTCTTGAGCACCATGGCGTCTTCCAAAGTAATGTTATAGACCCGCTTGTTGATGGGAAGGGTCTGTGGCTTCATGCCCACATAGCTGAACTTCAGTTTGTTTTGCGGGCTTTTGATTTTCAGGGTGAAATTACCGTTGAAATCGGTCACCGTGGCTGAAATGTTACGGTTGGACGCGTCCACCTCGACCACAGCAGCCCCCGCCACCGGCCCGAAAGAATCGGACACGGTTCCGCTCACGCTCGTAATCCCCTGTGCGTTCACCGCCAAGGCCACCGCCAGGCAGCAAACCAAAAGATAATATCTTAAATTTTTCATCGTTTTCCTTCGTTTAAGGGTTATTCGCTTAATTCTGTGTGGCCTCCAGTCCCATGATCTCATAGTAAGGCAAAGGCTTGTCGATCAGATGTACCACTGCCGTAGCAGAGTTATAGATGCGGGTGGCCTGTTCAATCCTTGCTATCACGGGGTCATTATTTGTGTCTCTGTCCACATCCAACGCACTACGGTCTGCACGGAAATGGTATTCACGGGCAAAATAATTGCCCTCCAACACGCGACATTCATCGCCTACCGGCTCATTGGCACGATTCAACGCCTGTATCGTAAGGCTGCCTCCAGACTGAAGCGTATTCCCGTCATAAGAGCTGTTGTTGTCCACCCTCAACGTAGAAAAACGTCCACCCGACAAATAAGTCGTCTCATAGGTCGCGGAACCATTCGGCCCGCCCAAATATACGGCACGGCTTTGGATATGATACCGGATGAAGTTGTCTATCAACGCCTCCAAGCTATCCACCTCATTTTGCAACTTTTCCTTTTCTGCAATGGAAGCATTCTCCAACTCTTCCCTCTTCTCCTCGACAAATTCCCGCGTGGGAAGGAGGTTTTCATCATATAATTTCTGGATTTCCTCCGTCGTGGGCACATACACCGTATAATTATAGTTCTGCATCACACTCAGCGTATAACCGTTTCCTATAGATTTATAGGAAGACCCCGTCCCCTTGCGGTCGCACAACAGTACACGCAAGGAACTGAAATCCAATATATTCAAAAACTCGCTGTAACGCGGGTCTTTCTCTGCCAGTTCCTCCAGCAGGGTATGCACAGACTTGCTGGACGGATTGACCACATCCTCGTCCACCACGAAAGTCTCGCCGTTTCCGTTCGGGTTGGTGCCCATGTTGTAATAACCTCCTTGGCGCACAACAAGCTCATCGGGCGAACCTCCTCCGTTTTCGGCCACTTCCTTATTATAAGGAGTGATTATCCGCAGCCCCTCGCCCGAACCGGACAAAATCAGGGGGCATCCGCCCTTGGTCACCCACACGTCGCGCCCTGCGGCGGCACTCGCCGCCCGGTCTTTCACAATGATGGAATTTTCCAACACGTCCTTCAGGCGGTTCTCCACATAATCATTTTCCCGTTCCTCGTCCGTACCGGTGGCATACTTATCCCACGGATTAGCCATCGCCAAATCCTCATTCATCACGTCAGGATAGCTCAGCGAGCCATCGGGATTCCTGGTAGCCCGGAAACGATAGCACTTAATAAGATTATCCTCCGGCTTACGGTCGGGGTCGTCATTATAATAGAAGCGGGTCACAGTGGGCGAATTGGTCTGGTAGTCCACAGGGTCCACGTAATGGGACAATGCCTCGTCCGTAGGCAGGATCAGCATGAACTCGCTATCCATGGAGTTCAGATAGGCATCGTAGTTCAGTTCCTCGATGATGGTGCGCATAATCCGGATGTCATCGTCCAAGGAGGCAGGGAAAGCCACCGACTGATACTCGGGCACCACATAGACTTCATTGGACTTATAGACCATGCCATTGTTGGCCATGAGGCAAGACCCGATGCCTGTCTTTCCACCCGGTTCGCCCTTGGAAAGTTTCATTTTATGTCCCGCCGAATTCGTCACGGTCTCGAACTTGCTGGGCACCGTAGCCACCAGCGAGGTTTTCATGAAGTTCTCCAACAAATCCACCACGATGTGGTCGGGAATGTGCTCCACATCTTCATACTGCTCCATCAGGAACTTTCCGGAACCCGACTCCGTGAAGAAACGGTTGAAGGCATCATCGGTGGGCGCGATGATGACGGCCATGTCTTCCGCCGTGGTGGAAGCGGTCGCATTACGATACTGGTTCCATCCCGGATCGTAGGGCAACAAATTGTCTGCCGCCACGCCGTCATCGGTGGCCGTCAGCGCATTGCCATTGGCGCCGAGATCGAAACCGCTATTGAAATAACGCCACACATACACCGGCTTCGTTTCGCCCGTGTTGTATTGATTATACCGTTCCGTATTCCCCTCATCCAACACCGGCACACAGAAGCGGTCCAACAAGCCGCTGAAGATGGACAGCTCGGGGTCTTGACGGATGACCTCGGCCATGTTCGGCAACGGCTCCATCACGTTCTCCACGACCTGGATGTAGCCGTTCTGGCACGTGATGTCCTGTTCCGTCAGACGTTGCCCGTTAATGTAAGACTCATTCGTGTTGTCACAAGCCCCGTTGGTCAGGAACGACAAGTCGTCGTCGGTAATGGCGTTGTTGCTCATGAAGGCCGGCAAGAAATGCGCCATCCAGGCACTCGTGTTGTCGCGCAAGACAAGCATGCCCTCATTTCCCCCGTCGGGATACTGCTCGCGAAATTTCGCCCAATACGGATTATCGGGCATGTCGCCGGCGCGCAGGACGGGAATGGAGTCGAAAACGTCGTGCGCCGTGGCCCGCCGCATGCAGGCCCCCGCCTCGGTATTCTCATCCTCACTGCTCAAGTCCGACATCAACTCGATGAGGTAAGCACTGTTCACCATGGACGAATTGAACAGAAGCTTTTTCTGCGCCTCGCTCAATTCGGCAAAGCTCCGCACCCCCCAGGAATTGTTCTTGAAGAACCGGTCATAGGCCTCGTCGTTGGCCACAAACAGCGTCTTGCTCCCCGTAAGGCTCAAGACCGTCTGTTGATTGATGGCCGGATCACTAATCAAGCTCAACGTCGTTTGGTAATTCCCGCGCTTTTGCAGCTCCTCATAGATACTGCTGCCCAGCCAATCCGGTGTCCCCGTGAGCAACTCGTCCTCACACGAGACAAACATCCCCATGGCAAAAGACAAAGCACAAGCAGAATAAGTAAAACGACAAAGTTTACGTTTAATGTTACTGCCTTTCATATCTCCATTAGGTTTCTATTTTAATACTCTTGTTTTATTTTTCTTTCCGAAATCCGCCCGCACAAATCCGCACCCGTGCCCCAGTCAGGGGAAAACGCATGCGTCATCTCCCCGGGGTTCCATCCCCGTGTGCCGCCCTTTCATGAGGCGCAGAAGACTTCTTCCGTGACAGAATGTAGGTTTCATGATATTATGCACTTTACACTCTATTAGGTTAATTATTCAATATTTTCTAAAAACGGTGCGCGTCACACCGCCAAACGATTATCAAAAGTACAACAAATCTTTAGAAACACACAATAAAATCTAATTTTTTTGTGTTTTTTTGCTCAAAAACATGTTTCAAGGGCATCACAAAACGGTTACGCCACCGTTTTCCGGTCCTTTTCCGCCGGAAAAACTACTTCCGCTTGTGCGCGGCATACCATTTCCGCACAAAAACAACATGGAACAAGGCGGCCGTGCCGAGCAAGATGAAGCCTGCGCAAAGCGGCAAACATTCCATATTTTTCAACGCCGTGGTTGACATGGCATAACCCGACAACAGCCCCAGTTCCCAAGCCAACAGGTAGGAAGTCTGCGCCGTAGCCCGCTCGCAATGGGCGCAAATGCGGATGTAGGACAACAAGTAACGGCTAGTGGCCAGCCCTACCCCGCAACCGAGTGCCACTGCGGCCCACCCTTCCCCGCAACCATATAATATAAAGGAAAGGAACATCGCCAAAAAGCCAGCAGCCAATTCCGCCTGCAGGCGTTCCTTGAAAAACAAGACATGGAATGTCAAAGCCAGCCAAAAGCCCAAAGACAGACACAAATAAGGCAACGCCCCACGAAAACCGCCCAACAAGGACGCCGAAGCAAACACCACCAGAAAAAGCGGCACAAAAACCCGCCAGCCGCGACGCAGCCAGAACCGGTCGGAGGAGCATAACGACGGATTGAGCGGAGCACGGAACGGAACCCGCAGCGTCCACAAAATCCCACCGGCGCAAAGACTAAGGAGAAGCGAAGAAACGACAAACAAGCGCGGCCCGAAATCATGAATCACCACCATGCCCGCCAACGGGCCGAAGGCCAACGCCAAACGAGTGAACCAATAATAGACATGCGCCGCCTCCGTGCGCTTCCCGGAATCGGACAGGTCCAGCAACAAGGTGCTTCCCACAGCAATCTGGAACACCCCGTAGGCCGCCCCTTGCACCAACCGTGCCATGCAAAAGCCCATTGCGCCCAGGTCGAAAAGGAACAGCCCCGTGGTGGCTATCACGCCAGCCACGCCCCATAACGCCACGTGTTTGCGGCGGAATGTATCCAACCAATAATTGCAAAAAGGCCCGGCTAGACACATTCCCACAAAAAAAGCCAACGCTGCGGCCCACACGTTTCCCGCCACATACAAAAACGCCACAGGGAGAAACATGTAGAGCGAAACGCACACCAAGAAGTCCGCCAGCAGGATTTTCACGAAACCCGCATGCCACAACGGTTTGCGTTCCCCCAGCCCGGCCACCATCAATACTGTTCGCTTTCGTTGGGGAAACGCGTCTCTTTCACATCGGCGACATAGCGTCCCACCGCATCCGTCATCACCGTATGCAAGTCTGCATACCGACGAAGGAATTTAGGCGAAAAGCCGTCGTTCATGCCCAGCATATCGTGTACCACCAGCACTTGGCCGTCCACCTCGTGCCCGGCACCGATGCCGATGACCGGCACCCTCAGCGCGGCAGCCACGCGCCCGGCCAAGGCAGCCGGGATTTTCTCCAGCACCACGGCAAAACATCCGGCCTCTTCAAGCAAACGTGCGTCGGCCACCAATTTTTCCGCCTCGGCTTCTTCCTTGGCACGGACGGCATAGGAGCCAAACTTGTTGATGCTTTGCGGAGTCAGCCCCAAATGCCCCATCACAGGGATGCCGGCCGCAAGAATGGCCTTCACGGTGTCTATGATTTCCGCCCCGCCTTCCAGCTTCAAGGCATCGCAACCGCTTTCGCGCATGACGCGGACGGCATTGGCCACGCCATCGGCGGGACTGACATGATAAGTACCAAACGGCATGTCGCACACCACCAACGCCCGCTTCACGCCGCGCACCACCGAGGCGGCATGGTAAATCATCTGGTCCAACGTGATAGGCAACGTCGTCGCATGGCCGGCCATGACATTGGACGCAGAATCACCTACCAAAATCACATCAACGCCCGCCCCGTCCACGATGCGGGCCATCGTATAATCGTAGGAAGTCAACATGGCAATCTTCTTGCCTTGCAGCTTCATCTCAGCCAACCTGTGCGTGGTCACCTTGCGCGCATCTTCTACCAAATACCCTGCCATAATACTTAATTTTCGTAAACGGACGCAAAATTAATCATTTTATTTCTCAAACCAGCAAGTCCAGCATCTTTTCTACGCCAAACCTGCAAAAATCCGGCATCACGGAGTCGCACAACTCCCGAATCTTTCCCGGCTCGTTCGTCGTCGAAAGCCCCACCACTTTCATGCCTGCCGCACGTCCCGCCTTCAGTCCATTGAACGAGTCCTCAAACACCACGCAGCGCGACACGGGCAAGCCAAACACTTCCGCGCCCAGCAAGTAGCAGTCCGGCTCGGGCTTGGAACGTGCGAAATCCTCCGAGGTCAGGATCCGATCGAAATAGCCTTCAAATTCCGGATGCTTCCGATAGACATTGCGCATTTTCTCCTTGTTGGAACTTGTCACCACGGCGGTATGTATCTCCCTGTCGCGCAATTCCCTGAGAAAAGCCTCCACACCCGGAACATACAGGTAGTCCATGTTGCGCTCGAAAGCGTCCAAACCCGCCGTGATGTCGCGCTGCAAAGCCTCCTGCCCCGGAAACCACTTCTCAAAAATCTGCACCAAGGTCTGCCCCTTGATCCGTTGCTCAAAATGTTCCACTTCGGGATGGTACTTACGCCCCATTTCTCCCCAAAACACGGTGTATTGCGGCTCGGTGTCGAACACCACGCCGTCCAAATCGAACAATGCTGCCGCCTGTTTGCCTGCTTCCATAAACAATCCTTTTTCGTAAATTCACCGTGCAAAGTTAAGAAAAAGCTTCAAACCGGCCTTGAAAAAAGAAGAGATACTTCGATGGCCATCAGTATATCCGGCATACACCCTCACCCGCAAGATATGCCACAGGCATACGGAATAGTGCGGAAATGAGGGTGTAGCAAAATAAACTGCTCCGCCTTGTAGGGGAGGTGGCGTGAAGCGACGGAGGGGTCACACGTCCACAAAGACATACTTTATGTGTCCGTGGGTGTGAAACCCCTCAGGCCCGTTGGGCCAGCTCCCCTACAAGGCGGAGCAGTTGCTTCTCGCAGGTTTTAATACACCCTCCTCCTCAAAACAGTTTCTATTTTTAAGCCAAACTTTGTTTGATATACAAGAATTTTTGTATTTTTGTTTTTCACAACGAAGATTCTCCAAAACGAAATGGAACCGAAATTAATCGAACTCATTGAAACCAGTATCAAAACAAACTGGGACCGCAAGGCTTTCACGGACTTCAACGGGGAAAGCCTGCAATATAAAGACGTGGCACGGAAGATTGCCAAAATCCACCTGATGTTCAAAGCGACCAACATCAAACCCGGCGACAAAATCGCACTGTGCGGACGGAACAGCGGAAACTGGTGCGTGGCGTTCCTTTCCACTATCACATACGGGGCTGTCATCGTCCCCATCCTGCACGAGTTCAAGCCCGACAACGTGCACCACATCGTCAACCACAGCGAAGCAAAACTATTGTTCGTGGGCGACCAAGTATGGGAAAACCTCAACGAAGAACAAATGCCGGGCTTGCAAGGCATCATCTGCGTGAAAGACTTCACCCTGGTCAACAGCCGTTCGAAGAAACTCACTTACGCGCGGGAAAACCTCAATGCGTTGTTCGGGAAAAAATATCCCATGATGTTCACCAGCGAAGACGTGCGGTATGCCCCGGAACCCTCTCCGGAACACCTGGCGGTCATCAATTACACATCCGGCACCACCGGATTTTCCAAGGGAGTGATGCTGCCCTACCGCAGCCTGTTGTCCAACGTGCTGTTCTGCAACCGCACCATCGGCATCCAGCCAGGCGACAACATCGTGTCCATGCTCCCCATGGGGCATGTGTTCGGATTGGTCTATGACTTCCTCTATGGCGTGAGCTACGGCGCCCACCTGTATTTCCTGACCCGCATGCCCTCGCCCAAGATTATCATGACAACCGTGGCCGAAATCCACCCGCGCATCATCTCCTGCGTCCCGCTGGTCATCGAAAAGATTTTCAAGAAAGAAATCATCCCGAGGATAGACCACAAGCTGGAAAAGCTCCTGATGCGCATTCCCATCATCAACGATGCCATCCGGGAAAAGACGCTCAAGGAAAGCCTGAAACTGTTTGGCGGGAACATCAAGGAAGTCATCATCGGCGGCGCCCCCTTCAATGCCGAAGTGGAAGCTTTCGTGCGCTCCATCCACTTCCCCTACTCCATTGCCTACGGCATGACGGAGTGCGGCCCCATCATTTGCCACAGCCCTTGGAACGAGACGGCCTACATGTCATGCGGAAGAGCCGCCGACGGCATGGAGCTGAAAGTCCTGAGTTCCGACCCCGAACGGATTGCCGGCGAGCTGCTTTGCCGGGGACGCAACACCATGCTGGGCTACTACAAGAACAAAGAAGCCACCGCCCAGATTTTCGAAGCCGACGGCTGGCTCCACACCGGGGACATGGCCATCATCAACAAACAAGGCGACGTGTATATCAAAGGACGCTGCAAAAACATGCTGTTGAGCGCAAGCGGACAAAACATCTACCCCGAAGAAATCGAGTCGAAACTCAACAACCTGCCTTACGTGAACGAGTCGCTGGTCATCATGAGCAACGACAAGTTGGTGGCACTGATTTATCCCGACTTGGGAGAAAGCATGAAAGACGGCCTGAACGACAAGGAACTGTTCCACAAAATAGACCTGGCCCGGCAAGAACTGAATAAAGAACTGCCGCCCTACTCGCAAATCACGAAAGTGCAGCTGCAAAACGAGGAATTTGAGAAAACCGCAAAGAAAAGCATCAAACGCTATCTTTACCAGAACATGAACAGTTGACCGACATGAACCAGACGCTGACCGTCTATAAAGCTTCGGCTGGCTCCGGCAAGACATTCACCTTGGCCGTCCAATACATCAAACATCTCATCGGGGAAGAAAGCGGGAATGCCTATAGCCACATCTTGGCCGTGACATTCACCAACAAGGCTACCGCCGAAATGAAAGACCGCATCCTCCAACAATTGTTCGGCATCTGGAAAGGGCTTCCGTCCTCTGAAAGCTATCTTCGCGTGCTCCAACAAGAAATGCGCACAGACGGCATCGAAATACCGGAAGAGGACATCCGCCACCGTGCGGGGCGCGCCTTATGCCGCATCCTGCACGACTACGACCGTTTCCGGGTGGAAACCATCGACGCCTTTTTCCAGTCGGTCGTAAAAAACCTCGCCCATGAGCTGAACCTCAACGCCAACCTGAAAGTTGACCTCAACGATGGCGAAGTGCTCGATGCCGCAGTGGACCGCATCATGGAACGCCTGCATCTGACACCGGTCATCCTGAACTGGGTGCAAGAATATGTGGAAGACCGGATTGCCAACAATCAACGCTGGGACATCGCCAAGGAAGTGAAAAACTTCGCCAGCTGGATTTTCAAAGAAGCTTACCTGACCCACGAGCAGGAAATCAGGAACGTATTGAAGGAAAACCAGAAAATCGCAGAACTAAGGAAGGCATTGAATCAAATCCTGCAAGAATCCGAAGACATCATACAAAGCGCCGTGGGCAACTTCCGCGACGAATTGGAACAACGCGGGCTCACATGCGCCACCTTCAGCCGGGGCAGCACACTCGACACCTACCTCAAACGCCTGGCCGGCGGGCTTTTCGAAGCCGAATTCGGCGACACGCTGCAAAAGTACATCGACAATCCGTCCGACATGCTCAGGAAAGCCGACCGCAACGTGCCGGAACTATGCGAAGCTACCACGCATTTCAGCGGCTTGTTGTCCGACCTGCGCGGCTTCCAACAGAAATGCCTCATACGCCACAACAGCGCAAAACTGTCCCTGAAACATCTCAACCCCTTGCGGCTACTGGAGGTCATTGACGAAGAAGTGGCCCGGCTGAACCACGAAAACAACCGTTTCCTGCTGGCTAAGACCCCCATTCTCCTGCATGACTTGATTGAAGACCAGGATGCGCCGTTCATCTACGAAAAGATGGGCACATACGTCCACCACATCATGATTGATGAATTCCAGGACACGTCGGCCATGCAGTGGAAAAACTTCAAAGTGCTGCTGCAGGAAGGCATGGCTTCGGGACACGGCAACCTCATCGTGGGCGACGTGAAACAAAGCATCTACCGTTGGCGGAACGGAGACTGGAGCATCCTGAACCATATCGACAAAGAAATGGCCGCCTACCGGCCCGACATCCGCAACCTGGACACCAACCACCGCAGCGAACGCCAACTTATCGCCTTCAACAACGCCTTTTTCCCCGCAGCCGCAGCCGCCCTCGACGACATAGCCCCGGAAGCTTCCACCAAACTGGCGGAAATCTATGCCGACGTGGCACAGCAATGCCCTCCACAGAAAGCGGACAACGGCCATGTCTGCATACGGTTCTATGACGAAAAAGACAAAACGAACGAAATCCAAATGCTGGATGAACTATGCCAACAGGTGGAACGGCTGCACCGCGAAGGGCTTCCATACGGAAAAATGGCCATCCTGTTGCGCAAACGGAAATTTGCCGACCCCATCATCCGGCATTTCGCCACGCGGCTCCCGGACGTGAAAATCGTTTCGGACGAAGCCTTCCTCCTTTCCAGTTCGCTGGCCATCAACACTCTGATTGCCGCCATGCGCTACATGGCCAATCCGGAAGACAAAGTGTCGCTGGCCTTCCTTGCCTTGCATGCGGGCCTTGGCACACCGCCCCAAACCGACGCCCGCAGCCTGGCAGAACAGCCCTTGGAACACATGGTGGCGGAAGAATATATCAAGCACACGGAAGAACTGAAACTGCTCCCGTTATACGAATTGCAAGAAAAGCTCTATGAAATCTTCGGGCTAAGCCATATCACCGGGGAAGACGCTTATCTCTTTGCCTATTTCGACCAACTGACCGCATACGTACAAGACAATCCGTCCGACTTGCCTTCATTCCTCAAGTTTTGGGATGAACGTCTTTGCAACTTCCCCATCCCGTCGGGCGAAATAGAGGGAATCCGCATCTTCACCGTCCACCAATCCAAAGGCCTGCAGTTCCACACCGTTTTCGCCCCTTACTGTGATTGGGAAATCGAACAAGACAACACAGGCAACCGCAACAACAATCTGTTATGGTGCGAAACGCACGAAGCCCCCTATGACATGTTGCCGGTCATCCCCGTCACCATCGAGAAACGCATGCGCGATTCCATTTTCCGCGCCCCATACGAAAAAGAACATTTGCAACGGAGGGTGGACGCACTCAACTTGCTATATGTCACCTTCACGCGGGCGGAAAAAAACCTGTTTGCCTGGTGCCGCACACGCTACACGATGGACGAAAGAAGCACCATAGGCGACCTGATCCATGAAGCCCTCCCGCACCAACTGGAAGGGACAGAAACGGAAAATGGGGAAAACGGACAAATCGCCCGTTTCGCATACGGGACACCGGCAACCCAATACATCCAAAAGCAAAAAGAAACAGACAACCGCATGGAAATCAACTATCTTCCCATGGAAGTAAACATGCACTCCTACAAAGCCCGCATCGAATTTTGCCAATCCAACCGGGCGGAAGATTTCTTGGAATCCATGTCCGGACAGCCCCAAAACGACGCATCCACACGACAAGGCAAAAGAAGGCTGGGCCTCCTCATGCACTCCATCTTCTCTACCATCTACACACGTGCCGACGTGGAAAAGGCATTGCGGAGGTTGGAAACGGAAGGACAAATCGGCACATTGGAAGAAAAAGAGGATTTGAAACGCCAAGTGGAACAAGCATTCAAACACCCGGAAGTGGCACGTTGGTTCGACGGCACGATGAAACTCTACAACGAATGCCCCATCCTGACCCAAGAATACCGCGAAGAAAGCGGAAAATACGGCACTTACCGCCCGGATCGCGTCATGTTTGCCACAGATGAGGCCATCGTGACCGACTTCAAGTTTGGGGCACCACGCCCTGAATACCGCGACCAAGTGGCCGGATACATGAATCTGCTCAGCCAAATGGAGCCGCACCGACACATCAAAGGCTACCTGTGGTACATCCTCGACAACCGGCTGGAAGAAGTAACCATTTAATCTCCTCGCACACCTCATGGAAACATTCATCCAACTCACCGCACAAGATATCATCCGCCGTTTCGGCACGAACCTGCGCGACATCACTGTGGTGTTCCCCAACAAACGCGCCGGGCTTTTCATGAACCAGCAACTGGCCGCCGCAGCCGACCGTCCCGTATGGGCACCACGGTACAGCACCATCAGCGAACTGTTCGACTCCTTGTCGGACTTCACCCGTTGCGACGACATCCAGGCCGTATGCGAGCTTCATGCCGCCTATTCCCGCCTGGTACCGGATGCCGAACCGCTCGACCAATTCTACGGATGGGGCGAAATCATGCTGGCCGACTTTGACGACATAGACAAACACCTGGCCGACGCGCGCCAGCTGTTCAGCAACATCTATTCCATCAAAGAGCTGGACGACAACCGCTTCATCACCCCCGGACAGGAAGAAGCCCTGAAACATTTCTTCGAAGGGTTTTCCCTGGAGGGCAACAGCCGGTTGAAAGAAAAATTCCTGTCGCTTTGGAACCGCCTCGGTGAGATTTACACCACGTTCAACGAACAATTGAAACAGGAAGGTTTCTTGTATGAAGGCGCGCTTTACAGGGACGTGGTGGAGCATCTCGAAGAGCGCATGACCCGCCTGCCGGAAGAGACAACATACGTGTTCGTCGGGTTCAACGTGCTCAACAACGTGGAAAAACAGCTTTTCCGCCACCTGCAAAATGCCAGAAAAGCCCTGTTTTACTGGGACTACGACCTCATGTACTGCCGCGAAGACAACCGTTTCGAGGCCGGCATCTTCATCCGGCAGAACCTGAAGGACTTTCCCAACGCCCTGCCTGAAGAGCTATATGACAACCTGTCCCGCCGCCCGCCACGAATCGACTTCATCGCCACGACTTCGGAAAACGCACAGGCGCGCTACATCCCGCAATGGCTTGACACTTATCTCACACATCCCGAACAAGACACAGCCATCGTGCTATGCAACGAGTCGTTGCTCCAACCCGTGCTCCACTCCTTGCCCGATGACAGTTCGCCACATCCCGTGAACCGTGCCAACGTCACGATGGGATTCCCCATGACCGACACGCCGGTCTATGGGCTCGTCAACGCATTGCTCATCCTGCAAACCGACGGATACGACCGCGAACGCCACAGTTTCAACACAGCACAGGAAAACATCGTGCGCAACCACCCTTACGCCGCATTCATTCCTGAAGAAGAGATATTTTGTGCACACACGGAAAGCCACGCCTTACTGGTGTATCTCCGCACCATGCTCGAACACTTAACGCGTTTTTTCGCCAACCAAGAGCCCCATTCGAGCGACGTTTACCAGCAACTCAACCATGAAGCCTTGTTCCGGGCCTACCAAATCGTGTGCCGCTTTATCCGGCTGACGGAAGAGCACCGGCTCGACGTGCAGCCCAACACACTCAAAAGGTTGCTACGCAATGTGCTGGGAGCGACCACCATCCCGTTCCATGGCGAACCTGCCGTCGGCCTGCAGGTAATGGGGTTGCTGGAAACCCGCAACCTGAATTTCCGGCACATCCTCATGCTTTCCGTCAACGAAGGCATGTTGCCGAAATCCGTGAGCAACACCTCATTCATCCCCTATCACCTGCGCGAAGCTTTCGGCTTGACCACCATCCGGCACAAAATCGCCGTATATGCGTTCTATTTCTACCGTCTGCTCCAACGCACGGAACACATCACTTTCGTATATAACACCGCCACCAACGGCATGAACCGGAACGAGATGTCGCGTTTCCTGCGCCAACTGCTGGCCGAAACGGATTTCCCCATCGCCACACGCATCCTGCAATCCGGACAGTCCATCCCCGCCACGGGCGACATGGAAGTGCGGAAGACACCCGAGATACTCGAAATCCTGTACCGCAACTATGCCAGCGGGCAACCGGGCTCACGCCCCCTTTCGCCTTCCGCGCTGAACGCCTATATTGACTGCCCGATGAAGTTTTTCTACCAACAAATCGCCAAAATCCGCTGTCCCCAAGACCCGCAAGACGGAATGGACGGCGCACTTTTCGGCACCATCTTCCACGACGCTGCCGAAAGAGCCTATCAGAAATTGAGCGAACGCAACCCGCTTATCCGCCGGCAAGACATCAACCGGCTACTGGACGCAGGAGAAACCGGCCTGCTGCCTTTCGTGGATGCGTCTTTCCTCCATAATTTCTTCGAAGACCACCCGGAAAACGTGTTCTACAACGGCCAACTGCTCGTAGCCCGCAAGGTGATGGCCAGTTACTTGCGCCAATTGCTCGCACACGACAGCCGAAGAGAACACCTCGTCCTAAAGGAAATGGAACAGGAGCACCGCCACAGCATCGAAGTGGCTTCCGGCACAAAAGTCCTGCACATTGACATCGGCGGAAAAATAGACCGCATTGACACGGTCATGCTGCCCGACACGACTACAGGGCAGCCGGTGGAAACCTTGCGCATCGTGGATTACAAGACCGGAGGCAATCCCGAAACGGCTTCCAACATGGAACAACTCATTACCACATCGGAGAGACGTCCCAGCTACATCTTCCAAATCTTCCTCTATGCATACGTCGTTACGGGGGAACAACGGAGTCCCGTCTCGCCCGCACTGTTTTTCGTACACAAATCCCACGCAGAGGACTACGACCCGACGGTAAGGTTCAATAAAGAATACGTCACAGATTTCGGAAAGCTCAAGGAAGACTTCGGAAAAGCGTTGCGCCAAGTGCTTAATGAACTATTCGACCCAGAAATCCCCTTCCGCCAAACATCCGAGCCGAAACTGTGTGCCTACTGCGACTATAAACAACTGTGCAGAAAATGAAAAAACAACGCTACAATTTGCAATATTGGAAATAAACTCCTAACTTTGCAGCCAATTTAAGGTCGGTTCCGTAGCTCAGTTGGATTAGAGCAACGCCCTTCTAAGGCGTGGGTCTTGGGTTCGAGCCCCAACGGAATCACTTTCACAGCAAGCTGTACGCCAATGACGTGCAGCTTGTTTTATCTCAAGAAGTTTTATGGGTCAGCGAAAAATGAGGCAGTAGAAATTATTAAATCCCCATTAAATTTCTACTGCCCCGAAAAAGGAGCATAAACCAGCAAACTTCTACCCATTTTTTCTATTTCAGCAAAAACCACGCACACGAAAACCGAATCATTTCACGGCATTTACATTGCATTTTGCAAACAAACAGGCAACAAACTGTGCACAAAAAAATCAAAAAGCCGTTAAACAAGCAAAATCAATATCTTTTTGACAAAACGAAATCTCGTGAGAATCGCGCAAAATCTTCCGCCTGAAGGATTGCACGGAAATACAGAAATCTCACGGCATTTGGAGCGCGGAAAATTCACTCCCCCACATGGGATTCCCACACCCGGTCAGCCAAGCCGAGATAAGACGGCTCCACCCTGTTCCCGAACGCCACCGCATACACGCGCACATCCCGTTCTTTCAGTTCCGCCACATACTGACGCCACGTCGGACTGAGGGCCGGCATCTCAAAGTCCGACACCCACAACAAGTCGGCATAACGGAAATCCTCCCGCATCAATGCGCCCACGGCCTCCTGCATGGCATAAGTCATGTCGGACCCGCCATGGAAGGCATTGCAAAGAAAAGCCTCCAACAAAGGAAGGTCGGTATAAAGATTTTCCAACTCGACCACCTCAACCTGGTCTGAGAACAACACCACGCGGCAACGGCGGCGCATGCTGTCCGCCTTCAAAGCCAAGCTAAGCACAATCGCCTTGGCCAATAATTCCCGCTCGCCCCGCATGGAACTCGACGTGTCCACGCACACCACGAAAGGCCCCTTCTGCGCATGGCGGGCCAGCTCGTTTCCGCGACGGGAGGAAGCTTCGACATGTTCCACCTGGCGGGACACTCCATCGAACACCGCCAACTTCTTCTCCACATAGCGGCGATAGAACATCCCCTCCAACACCTTGTCCGACAAATAACAATATTCCACAGGAAGAAGCGACCCCAAGTTATTCCCCTCGGTAATCCCCACAATGTCGGAACGCGTGGCCGGACGCAACAATCCCACCGGCATCCGCCCGCTCATGGCCTGGTACAGCCGGGCTTCATCGGCTTCCTTACGCCCCAAGGCACGATTCAGTTCCCGAACCAACGCGCTCTTCCGCATCACTCGGGCCAGCTGCCTGATTTTCCCCCGCAGTTCCGGGCTGCACGTCAACTGCAACCAAGCCAGGCGCGGCGAATAACCGTTGCCTCCCCTCCCCTTGTTCTGCAACACCTGAACCTTCCCGGCCACCATGCGATAATAATCGTCACAAAGCCTGCCAATATGCTTCACTTGGAAATCCATCTCCCGGGTTTCGAGCAAAGCCTGCCATTTTTCCATGAAATGCCGGCGCAGGGCCTGCCAACGCGCGGAAGCCCGCGCATGCCTTGCCAACTGCTCCGCATAATAGCCCGCATCCAGTTCCGTGGCTGCATAAAAACGGGAAAAAACAGTACGCGCACGCTGCAACATGCCAAGGAAATGGCCGTCATCGGCCTCAGCCATCTGATAAAAATAGTCCCACTGCTCCCCATAGTAGGAATACACATCCTGAAGTCCGGACTTCTTTTGTGCGTAATAACGCTGGATTTCGTCCTCCACCTCGTCCATGCGCACGGCATCTTCCTTCAGCAACGGCTCATACAGGCGTTCCGCAATCTCATGCAAACGTTTCAAGAAAAAAGCGGACAGGAATTTGAAACGCGCTTTCGCCCCATGGTCACTGTTTTCCTGTCGCATGGTTCAGTTCCTGGCAATCAATTTGCAGGGAAGACACGTCGGCCCGTATCCGGCGGAAAACGTTTTGCAAATCCCTGTGCCGGGCTTCATCCAAAAAGAGATGTGCCTTGGCGTAGGCCGTCTCCTCCTGCTCCCATCGGGACAGCTTCTTTGCCATCTCCTCCGACTCCGCCAATAACCGGCGCGACATTTCACCCGCATGCAAGGCCGCGTCCGGCTCTTCTCCCCTTCCCGCAACTTGCACGTCAGCATCCTGTTCGGCCTGCACCAAAGCATACGACTTCCCGTTCACCTGCACCCCCGCATCGGTGCGTTCCACCAGCAACAAATCCTCTGGACGCACATTCGGATAGCGGCTTTTTTCATACTTGCGCAACAGTTGCGCTCCGGTTTTCTTCCGGTCCGTAACCAAAACAAAGGCTGCAGGCTCACCCGGCTTCAATGCCTCATACTCAGTGATATAGATTAGCACCATCCGTCCGGCCACAACCGATTGGACTTGGTAAAAGAACGCCCGCACCACCTTGAATGCCACTTGGACAGGAAACGCGGCTGCCTGTTCTTCGCGCAAAGCCGCCAGCCGTTCGCGCAGCAACGGCATCCCGGCTTGCTCCTCAAAAGTTTCCACCAAAGCCTCTATCTGCAACTTTTCCAAAGTTTCCATTTGTGACGGTTCGTCCCACACGCAATCTTGCAACAAAAGCGTGTCGGCCAAGTGCAACTCGGAAAACCCGTTCAGGAAAGCAGCCGTGCGCCACAAGTGCATGAGCTTCTTCCAACGGCGGTCGGAAACATAAAAGGGTTTGTCTCCATTTTCCACGATTGCGGCATTGGCCACGGCCATCTTACTACGGAAAACATGCACGAACGCAAACACGGCATCGGCAACCGACACGGCATCAATGCCGCCGTTCCACACAGACAATTCTTTCTCAGAAAGTTGCAACTCTGCGGGCACAACCGTCTCCGTCCGCGAAGAACCGGAAATCATGAGATTGAACTGATGCTTGTCTTCAATGCCGCCCACCAAGCAACGCACAAGGAACCTGTCCCAAAGGGCATCCAAGTTCTCACCTTGCGCGGGTAACTCGTTGGACGCGGCCATGACCAGTTTCAGGGGCAAACGCATCTCTTCCTTCCCGTTCAGGTAAACTTTCTCGTTCAGCACGGTGAGCAAGGCGTTCTGTATGCTGGGTCCCGCCTTCCAAATTTCGTCCAAGAACACCACGTCGGCCGATGGCAAATATCCTTCAGTCAGTCGGCGGTAACTCCCCTCGTCTTTCAAAGCGGAAATGGAAACCGGGCCGAAAATCTCGTCGGGCGTACTGAAACGCGACATCAGATACTCAAAAGAACACCCGCCCTCGAAAGCCATTTTCAGCCTGCGCGCCACCATGCTCTTCCCCACTCCCGGAGGCCCCAGCAGGAAAACTCCCTCACCGGCCACTGCGGCCAGCAAGGACAAAGCCATCACGTGGTCTTTCCCATAAATCCCCTCGCACAAGACTTCCAGCAAACGGGCCAGCCGGTTCTTATCAGCCATGTCCACAAGCCTCCCTACAAGAAACGACGATAATAGACCTCCTCAAAAGCCCATTCCGAAAAAAAGAATATCAGGAAAAGCAACAGGCTGAACAAGGGCTGGGCGGACAAGCACAAACAAACCACCAACCCCACCACGGCAGACAGGCACAAACGCCAAAGCCAAGCACGACGATATTTCCTCCACACGGCCGCGCGGTCGTCAGCCTCATCGCGCGTCAGCCAAAAGAATTGGAACATCTCCAACAGGAAAAAGAAGCCCACCAAAGAATAAAGCGGATAAGACTCCAGATAGTTGTGCGGATTGAACAGGATATGCACCACCAAAGAAACAAACAACAGGAAGCACACCAAAACAACCTGGATTATCGTGAACGACAATACTTTCTGTTTAAATAACGACGAAGCCGGCTGCATAACGAAAGAACACTACCGAATAAACGAATCAACCAAGAAATAAACCCCCAGCCCGGCCAGCCAACCTACAAAGACTTTACCGGAAATGTGGCGGAGATACCACCAAATGGAAACATTCTCCCCCTTCATCAATGCGTAGCCCGCCGTGGAGCCAATGGACAAGAGACATCCGCCAATCCCGCCACTGTAGGCCACCAACTGCCAATACTGCCCGTTCAGGGCAAACGAGCGGAGATATTCGGGATCCACCCCTGCCACGGCATCCACGTTTTCCAACACGTCGTACATGGATATGCTAGTCAGCACGAGTGCCACGTTGTCCAGGAATGCAGAAATAGCCCCCAAAATCAAACTGTATATATATATATTATGGATATACCGGTCGCACCACACAGCCACAGTTTCCAACGCGCCCGTCTCTTGCAAAGCGGAAATCGCCATGCTCACGCCTATGAAAAACAAAATGGTCTGGATGCTTTCCGACTGCATGAAACGCGGCGTGGGACGGAAAACCGGCTGGTCGGACTTAATCAACTTGCGGTTGCACAATTCATTGACCACGCCGAACAAAGCCAACACACACAGCGCACCCACAAACGGCGGAAGCTTGGTCAGATGATGGAACGTGGGAATGAACCACAAACCGCCAATGCCGACAAAAAGCATCAGGATGCGTTGCCAACGCGTCAGCGTCGTGTCATCGCCTCGATAACGGATGCGCGGCGTATTGATGCGGATTTGCTCGGGAAGTTCGCGCGACACCAGGTAAGTCGGTATCACCAACGCCACAATGGAAGGCAGGAACATGGCTGTCGAAAAAACGGACGGCGTGACCGCCCCCTTCACCCACAGCATCAACGTCGAGACATCGCCAATGACCGTCAGGCATCCGCCCGCGCTGGCCGCTATCACGACTACGGCACCGTAATACTTCCGGAAATGGTTGTTGGGCAAAAGTTGGCGCATGATGGCAAACATCATCAAGGCCGTGGTCAGATTATCCAAATTTGCCGACAACAAATAAGTAATCAAGGCGACCATCCACAACAAGCGGCGACTGCTGCGCGTCATGACCCATTCGCTGATGAAGTCAAAACAACCGTTGCTGTTCAGCAAGTCCACGATAGCCATCGTGGCCAGCAAATAGAGCACTATCTGGCAAATATCCGCCACATGGGCGATGAACACATGGTTCGCAATGAAGTTTTTCAACGAAGTGACGGAAGAAGGATTCCCGTCCAGGAACTCGGCATACTCCGCCGCATGCCGCATCTCTACAAAATCATGCCCGCCCATCATGTAAAGCAACCATCCGGCCACACCGAGAAACATGGCTACAGCCGCCTTGTTGACATTCGTGATATGCTCCGTGGCAATCGCGCAATAGCCCAACAGCAAAACGGCAACAATGATAAGTGTCATGGGAAAACAAATAAAAGAGAGCGACAAACGGGACTCGAACCCGCGACCCTCGGCTTGGGAAGCCAATGCTCTACCAACTGAGCTATTGTCGCAAAGCGAATGCAAAGGTACATTTTTTCAGGGAAAACGACCTATTGCATCCGAAAAACTTTTAGTGCGTTAATACACTTTAACCTTTTCGGCCAGAGCCTTGCATTTATCCCGCAAAGCGACCTGGTCGGCATCCAGCTTGTCCCAGCAAACCACAACGCCCATGCGGCGTCCCACATGGGCTACCGGCTTGCCAAAAATCCGCAAGTAGGTGTTGGTGGCCGCGCAAACCTCTTCCTCGCCGGAATACTTCGGTGCGCCTTCGGTCTCCACGCCCGACAAGATGACGGCACTGGCCCCCATCCGTTCTTGCGTGATTTCAGGAATGGGCAACCCCAACACGGCACGGCAATGCAACTCGAATTCCGACAGGTTCTGCGTCCCGGCCAACGTCACCATCCCAGTGTCGTGCGGGCGCGGACTTAGCTCGGAGAATATCACGCCATACTTGTGGCTCAGGAAAAACTCCACGCCCCAAATGCCGGCCCCCGTCAAGGCAGCCGTGATCTTACCCGCCATCTCCTGTGCTTCTTTCAGCATCTCGGGAGACACTGCGGCCGGCTGGAAACTTTCGCGGTAATCGCCCCCTTTCTGCACATGGCCGATAGGCTGGCAGAAAAGCGTCGGGCCGTGCTGCTGCGTCACGGTCAACAACGTGATTTCACTGTCGAACGGGATGAACTGTTCAACAATGACCTCCTTCACGTCACCGCGCGCCCCGTCGCAGGCGTACTTCCAGGCATGCTCCAAGTCGGCAGGTGTGTCCACCTTGCTCTGCCCGTGGCCGGAAGAACTCATCAACGGCTTAATGATGCAAGGAAAGCCCACCGCATCCGCTGCAGCCTTCAATTCCTCGAATGTCTTGGCATAACGGTAATCAGCCGTTTTCAATCCCAGCTCCGTATGTGCCAGTTCACGGATGGCCTTGCGGTTCATGGTGTAGTTCACCGCCTTTGCACTGGGCACGACCTGTATGCCCATCTTTTCGCAATCATAAAGTTTCTCCGTACGGATGGCCTCGATTTCCGGCACGATGATGTCCGGCTTATGCTTTTCTACCACCGCCATGAGGGCATCCCCGTCCAACATGTGGAACACCTCGCATTCATCCGCCACCTGCATGGCAGGCGCATGCGCATAAGCATCGCAGGCAATCACATACTGCCCTTTGCGCTTGCAGGCAATCACGAACTCCTTGCCCAGCTCTCCGGAACCTAACAACAAAATCTTTTTCGTCATTACTTTACCTATATATAATATATATTAAGCGTTATTCCAAAACCGGAACACGCACATGTTTACTGATGCTGTTCACGCAACAAGTCGTTCACGGTCTTCACCGGATTGAACGTGCCCAAAGGCACTTCCACAAACACCGTGCTCCAATCGCTCATCGCCCCGTTCCACAAGCCCGGGAGCTCCAACGCCTTGAGTTCCTTGCCGTTTTTGCTTTTGTAAGAGATGAAGCCCGTATTCTGGTCCACATAATCCGGCAGGTTGAACTTGTTGCCCTTATAGTCTCTCACCGCGCAAACCAAATCCACCGGATTAAAGTGCGTCCCGTTCTTGAACATGGCCACATATTCGGGATTGTTTTTGTCTATCTGGCTGCTTTCCAAAATCTGAAGCGAAACCGTGCCGTCGCTGTTATAAGCCAGGAACGGGCCGCCACCGGGTTCGCCCACATTCTTCACCACGCCGCACACGCGCATCGGACGATTGAGCTTCCGGCGCAGATAAATCACGAGGTCGGCGTCTTCCAAGTCCTTCACGTCCTCCTTGCGGCAGCAAAGGTCTTGCTGCACGAAACGTATGATTTCCTCCAGGTCCGCATGGCCGTAGTCTCCGCTTTCCAACTTCTCCAGGTAGGCAAACGCCTTTTGTTGCAATGAAACCAAGATGCCCGCCAGCACTTGCTTATATACGACCGTTTCTTCTTTCAGGCGGTCGGGCACCACGTTGTCGATGTTCTTCACAAACAACACATCGGCCTGCAAATCATTCAGGTTCTCGATGAGCGCGCCATGCCCGCCCGGACGGAACAACAGTTTCCCATCCACCCGGAACGGCTCGTTCTCCATAGTGGCCGCCAAGGTGTCCGTGGCCGGTTTCTGCACCGAGAATGTCACATGCAGCTTCACGCCGTATGCCTTCTCATACACCGGTAACTTTTCCTCCACCAAAGCCTTGAACAACACCTCGTGCTCCGCGCTGACCGTGAAATGCACTTCGGCCTCGCCCTTGCTCGACGCATACAGGGCAGCTTCCACCAAATGTTCTTCCACCGGCGTCCGTGCGCCTTCCGGATATTTGTGGAACAGGAGCAGTCCCTTCGGCAACTGCCCGTAGTTCAATCCTTTAGGCTGCAACATGCAAGCCACCACTTCCTTGTATTTTCCCGCAGCCATCAAGGCATCGACCCCGCAACCGTTGTTTTCCACACACGCGGCATCCAATGCCTCGAAGAAGGCAAACTTGTGGATGCCGGCGAAAAAGGCTTTCTCGAAATCCGTGGTCGGCACATCATAAGATGCGTCCAGGAACTCGAACATGTTCTTGAACATGCGGCTGGCAGCCCCCGAGGCCGGCACGAACTTGCAGACTTGCTTCCCCGACTGTTTGTAGGCTTCCCAAGCGGCTACATATTGCTTGCACACCTCTTCGGAAGGCGACAATATTCCGTTCCCCACCGAAGCCGCCGCCTTCAATTTCAAAAAGGGGAAACCTTTCTTGAACGTTTGCAACTGAGCAGCTATCTGCTCTTCAGAAATCCCTTTCCCGGCCAACAAGACCTTGTCTTCTGCTGTCAACATATCTAATGGTTTTTAAATGTGTCCTAAACAATACCCAAATATAGGAATTTTTAAGGGATAACGCCGACAAAATCCGCAAAAAAAACACTAACTTTGAGAAAAAATCAATGGCAATGGAAGCAAATCCTTTTTTTTCCACCCCTGAAAAAGTGCGATTGGCACAACTTTACAAGCAACTTCTCAAACTTTCCGACAATATCCTCCGCCCGGACGACTGCAAAAAACTGAAAAAATATCTCGTCGAAGCCGCCCGGCGCGACCTCATCCAACGGAACGTGTTCGGCATGAACCCCATCCTCAACGACATGGAGACCGCACTCATCGTGGCCTCGGAAATCGGGCTGACCCGCGGAGCCATCGTCGGCGTGATGGTGCACACGTGCGTCCGTTGCGGCTACTGCACTCCGGAAGACGTGGAAAAAGAATTCGGCGAAGACGTGGCCGGCATCATCCGCGGCCTGAACCGCATCCAAGAACTTTATGAAAAGACCCCCAGCGTGGGAAGCGAGAATTTCAGGAGCCTGCTGCTTTCGTTCGCCGAAGACATGCGCGTCATCCTCATCATGATTGCCAACCGCGTGAACGTCATGCGGCAAATCAAAGACACAGACAGGGAGGAAGCCCGCAAACGGGTATCGGAAGAAGCGGCCTACCTCTACGCCCCGCTTGCCCACAAGCTCGGGCTGTACCGACTGAAAAGCGAGCTGGAGGACTTGTCGCTCAAATACCTGGAACATGATGCCTACTATTTAATAAAGGAGAAGCTGAACGCGACCAAAAAGGCGCGCGACGAATATATCCAAAGATTCATCACCCCCGTGAAAGAGAAGCTGGAAGCCGCCGGACTGAAATTCCACATCAAAGGACGCACAAAAAGCATCCACTCCATCTGGCAGAAAATGAAGAAACAGCACTGTGGCGTGGAGGGCATCTATGACCTGTTTGCCATCCGTGTCATCCTGGACTCCGCCCCCGAACGGGAAAAGATGGAATGCTGGCAAGTCTATTCCATCGTCACCGACATGTACCAACCCAACCCCAAGCGGCTGAGGGACTGGCTCTCCATCCCCAAGAGCAACGGATATGAAAGCCTGCACATCACCGTGCTCGGCCCCGAAAACAAATGGGTGGAAGTGCAAATCCGCACCGAAAGAATGGACGAGATTGCCGAACGCGGGCTGGCCGCCCATTGGCGTTACAAAGGCATCAAGAGCGGGGAATCGGGCGTGGACGAATGGCTCAACAACATCCGCAACGCGCTGGAGAACAACGACGACATGCAACTGATGGACCAGTTCAAGATGGACTTGTACGAAGACGAAGTGTTCGTGTTCACCCCCAAAGGCGACTTGTTCAAACTTCCCAAGGGGGCCACCGTGCTCGATTTCGCCTACGCCATCCACACCAACGTGGGCGACCACTGCATCGGGGCGAAAATCAACGAGAAGAACGCCCCGCTGCGCCAACAGCTCAACAGCGGCGACCAAGTGGAAATCCTGACGGCCAACAACCAAACCCCGAAACAAGACTGGCTGAACTTCGTCATGACAGGCAAAGCGCGCACGAAGATACGCCAAGCCCTGAAAGAAGAACAAGCCAAGCAAGGCTCGTTCGCCAAGGAACTGCTGGAACGCAAGTTCAAAAACCGGAAAATAGAGTATGACGAGACCACCATGATGCACGTCATCAAGAAGCTCGGCTTCAAGACCGTCACAGATTTCTATAAAAGCGTCGCCGACGAGGTGACGGACGTGAACGATGTCATTGACACTTACCTGGACTTGCAGAAATTCGAGTCGGGGCAAGCCGAACATGCGCCCGTGCGCAGCGCGGAGGACTACAACGTGCCCTCGGAAGCCGAACTGAAAGCCACGTCGGGCGATGACGTGCTGGTCATCGACCAGAACCTGAAAGGACTGGACTACTCGCTGGCCAAATGCTGCCACCCCATCTATGGCGACGACGTGTTCGGTTTCGTCACCGTGAACGGCGGCATCAAGATACACCGTTGCGACTGTCCGAATGCGGAAACGCTGCGCAAACGCTTCGGCTACCGCATTGTGAAGGCCAAATGGGCCGGCAAGCGCGGCAGCCAATATCCCATCACCCTGAAGGTTATCGGCAACGACGACCTGGGCATCGTGAACAACATCACGTCCATCATCAGCAAGGAAGAGAAAATCTCGCTGCGCAGCATCAGCATCGACTCCCACGACGGCCTGTTCTCCGGCAACCTGACGGTCATGCTGGACGACACGGGACGGTTGCAGCAACTCGTCCGGAAACTGAAGACCATCAAGGGCGTGAAACAAGTGGCCCGCAATTAAGCCCCCGGAAAAAAACCATCCGGCTGGGATAGCAGCCCAAAATACGCTCCCCTCCTTCCTGCGGTTCGCCGCAGGAAGGAGGGGAGCGTATTTTTACATTTTAAATTCCTGTCCGCGCGATTCCCTCCACGCCGCCTGGAACGGCAGAACTTTTCTCAAGCGATTCACTTTTTTTTCTCAAGCGAAAAAAATGTGAATCGCTTGAGGGAAAAACGCCTCTCCCAAACGGCAGGAAAACCCGCCCGAACGGGCGGATTCAGCCCGTTCCGCGCACCCGGCGGCGTGGCAGCCGCCGGCACCGCCCGGCAAACCGCAAAGGATTCATTCCTTACAAAATGGAAAAAAAACGAAGCCGGGGGAACCCCGCGGAAGCCCGGAAACGCCCGGAGCCGTCCCGGGCGGGAAGGCGGCTGCCCCGCTCACTTCACGATCTTCTTTCCGCCGACGATATAAACGCCTTTCTGCAGGACGTTCAGGTCTGTGCCCACATAGCTCCCGTCGAGCCTGTAAATGCGCTTGTCGCCAGACGCTTTCGTGTCGGCGGTATTCCCGTCGATGCCGGTCGGCACCGTCTCGTTGCGGAACACGAAAGCCATCGTGCCGTCGTCGTTCCGCGTGATGCCGGTCACCGGCTTGCCCATCAGCCGCCTCCCGTCGGTGTTGGGATGATGGAGCGTGGCGGCGGGCAGGCTCGTGTCGGTCAGGCTGTTGTTTCCCTTGTAGGGGTAAGAACCGCCCGACCCGTAATCGGCTTCATTGTCGGCGAGAAAAATGCTGCAATGCTGGACTTCCGTGCCGTTCACCATGTTTGCAGCCCAGAGGTCGGCGTCAAAATCGACATGCAGGATCAACATCCCGCTCTCCGGCAACGCCTCGTCCCATCCTTCCTGCTGCCTGTTCTCCAACAGATAGTACTCGTCGGGGTGGGCGTCGTTGTAGATCACGTAGGCTTGCCCCGTCCTGCCCAGCGAACCCATGTCGGCCACGACGGTGTCGTTGGCCAACACCGTAGGCTCTATCCAACCCGCATACCAACGCTCGTAGCTCGTATAGCCGGCCGGCACATACCCGTTGTCGTTGTAGCAGCCGTTGCACATGAGGCTCCAGTTTCCCACGCCGTAGTGGTTGTAATTGTAAGTGACGTCATACAGGTCGGCCAGACCAAGGCCATGGGAAAACTCGTGACAGACCGCACCTATGCCGGAGAGGTCGTCCGCATCGTTCAGCTCCGAGCTGCAGGCGTAAGCATTTACGGTCACCCCGTCGAATTCTTGCGCCTGCGAGATATACGACAAAGCGTACTGGTGCGGCCAGATGGTGGCTTCCTCATGACTGTCGGCCTCGCCATATCCGGCATAGAGGAGGTACACCAGGTCCACCACGCCGTCGCCGTCCCAATCATAGTCACTGAAGTCGGTCTCACCGTCGATGCCCCGGCAAGCGGCAAGCACCATTTCACTCATCCTAAAGAGGTTTTCGAAACCGTCCTCCATATTTTCCCCATAATAGGCATAGCCCTTGTCCATTCTCACGGGGCCTTTGACGTCGAAGTCCACGACGAACTTCCCGAAGCTCTGCGCCTTGAAATAATCCTTTATGCTCCCTTGGAAATGTCCTTCCGAGAAACCTTCTTCGTTGGCCATGCGGTGGAAAAGTTCCGTGTCGTGCCCGTCGCGGAACGGCATGTCGGCAAATTCCACCAGGATAATCAGCCCCTTTTTCTCGCCCACGTAGGGGGAATGTGATTCCCCCATCTCCAATCTGGCCTGGGGCGAACGCCTGGCCCTTTGGCTCCCGACACGGGCACGCCGCTGGTCCGCACGGGCCTTCATCGCCCCCATGTCGGCTTCACCGGCAAGTCCGGTCTTGCGGTCAATGACAAACTTGCGGCCGTCTTCCGCCTGCCAATAGCGGCAAAACTCGTCGCCGCGAAGTTCCGCCCGGACCTCCGTGCCGTCGGCGAGCTTCAAGGTCTTCCACTGCCCGCGCCGGGCAGGAATTGCAAATGCCACCGTGCACGTCAGCACCAATGACAAAACGAGAATCATCTTTTTCATGAATCGGTATCTATTGATCATTTCCGGGCGTAAAAGTAGAAAAAGTTACCGAACGGGGTAACTTTCAAGTCGCATTTCTTTAACCATCCCGTACACCTTTGGCAGGGAACGAATGCCCCGCTCCCGGACACAGTCTCCAATCGAGTAGGAGGAAAACGAAGTAGTTCTCTTCCTACTTTCGTTTTCCGACCTCTCACACCACCGTACGTGCCGTT
>CALUFQ010000027.1 GCA_944319925.1 uncultured Paraprevotella sp. | reverse complement strand
TGCGGGTGCAAAGGTACGCCCTTTTTTGCTTTCCGGCAAACTTTCAACCAACTTTTTTTCAAAAAAATGCGGATTTTCAAGAATCCTGACATGAAGAGGGGAGGACACCTTATTATATATAAGGCCAGACATACCGGATTTACGCCCGCAAAGAAACCTTGGGACGGGAAAACCATCCCAAATCATCATGCGATAACTTCCAAACAGTTTCTCATTAAAAAAAGCATCCCAAGAGGAAAAAACCAGCTTGGGATGCTTCGCTGTTATGGAAATATATCCTTTTATCAGAAGTTACTTTTTCATAACGGTCTGTCCGCCTACGATGTAAATTCCCGATGGCAATCCACTGAGTGCTCGCGTTTTTTCCACTCCGCTCCGCAGCAACTTCCCATCTGTCGTATAAACATCCACTTCAGACGTTCCTTGGTCTGCGCCCACACCTTGTATGCCTGTGACCAACTCATCATCCACATACACATTCAAACTCTCCGGAGTTATCCCATCCAATTCAAGGTAAGCACGGAAGCCGTTGATCAAAGCACCGGAACCGACCGATGCGAACGCATTATTCGGCTCGTACCTATATATATTCTCGCCATCAACGATTGTTACCTGCGAAGTACCAATCAAACGGGCAGTCACCGTGCCGTCGGTCACCTCCACCACGCCATCAGCGATGGCGGCGGCCTCAATGGCCACATCCTCGTATGTCCATTGCGACGCATCTTCCGAGACTTCAACCAAATAAGGCACACCGGCTTCCATCGTGCGCACATCCTCGAAATACAAGTTGCAGGCTGTGCCATCCACAGTCACGGAAACCAATTCCTTCACATCGTCGAACACATCCCGGACTTGGCTGGAAGACATGCTAAAAGGCAAGCAAACCAAATTCCAACGACCGGCATGCAAAGCCTGCGACATGGCTACCGTACCGAAAGTGCCGTCCGGCGCAGTGAATTCCTCGTCAGTCTCATCCAATTCTATCGTCTCTGAGCCGTAATACTTCAGTGTCACGTCTGCCAATCCAATCCAATTCGCCGTATTTCCCGCACCGCCAATCAAACCTATTTCCGCCGTGCGCGAAGCCACCGCCCCCCTCACCGTGAAGTAATTGAACACCGTGGAAGTCACTTCCGTGCGTTGCCCGTTCAGATAAAGACTAATGTCTGTGGCATTCGGGTCTGCGGAGCTCAACTCCACCTTGCGGAACGCCGCCGCCGTGAGTTCATAGTTTCCGTTGGGCAAAGTCGTCACCTCTTGGTAAATGGGGCGTTGCCCGTCCTTCCATTCATTTCCCGGGCCAATCCAGTTCTCATAGAACCGCCCCGCATATTCATCGTTCTGCCCCGCATTCTCCAAGGTACGGAAGTTCACCGTGCCGTCGTTCAGCCATGACCCATCGGTCGTACACGAGGGATTGGCCACCTTGAACGTCATGTCAAAATAGATGCCGTTTATCGGCTCCGCATTCACCACATACGTTTGGCGGGCAGATTCCAGCGAGTTGTACACGCCCCTCACGTCAATAGCCGTGATTGCTTTTTCAATGTTTTGGTCAGCCTGTTTGATATTGCTTTGGAACAATGTGAGATAAGCAGCCCGGGACGGTTCTGAATTTTCAGCAATCTCATCCACCAATTCCCTCATGGACAAATAAGCCACATATTCAGGCCAAACCTCGCGGGCATTCTCGATTTCCGACATCAAATTTGTCAAAGCCCGTGACAACGAGTCCACATCTATCGCAGCAATGTCCACCGCCACGGCCTCGTCCAGCCGTTGGCCGACCAACAAAGGCAAGGAGTCCCGATCAAGACTGTTGGCCACGGCCACCTGCGCGGCCCAATTGGCCGCCAAATCGTCCTCACCCATTCCCAAGAACACCAAAGTGAAGTCATTCAGCACACACCACATATCATTCCGTGTGCAATCCGTACCGATTTTCAGAGTGCCATCGGCCACGAACGCCGACACCCAAACCCGGTCAAGCGAAGGATTCGCGTTCATGTCTGCGGCATTCTGCCCCAAATGGAGCGAAACATCCCCTTCCGCACGGGTCATGCCCGTCGGATATATCGTAACCTGTTCCGCACCCGTGGCCTGCACATAAAGCCGGAAACCATTATTGGAGGAGCCTAAATCGCTGCGGGCTTGAAGGCCGACACGGTAATTCCCCGAAGGCAAGCCGGACACCGTCTGGCTGATGTCGAACGTGGTATGCCAAAGCTCCATCGCCCCGCCGCCGAACTTCGGATAATTCAAGTCCGTGCGCACCAGCGTCCAGCCCGTTGCGTTTCCTGCATTGAAACCGGCATTCCGGATGCGCCCGGTCAAGTCCACCGGATGCTCGGCCGAAGCATTGTCGATGCGATACTGCTCACATGCCCCTTTCAAGACATGGTAAGCGTCCACGCACTCCTCCGCCGTGCCGGATGCCTTGGCCTGCTCGGCGGCAGCCACCGCCGCCTGCAAGGCGCCGTCCACGTCCGTACCGTAAGTCAACGTGTCGGCACCTGCCAACGCCTCGTCAATCAACATCAGCGGGCTGTAATATTCCAGCGCGACATCGGCCATCGACACCCAGCGAGTGCCGTTCCCTTCGCCTGCCCGCAAACCCACGGTCAACACGCCATCGGTCACTTCGGCCATCACTTGAGCCATCGTGAGCACTTTCACGCCGCCGATTTCCGCCGTTTCATCGTTCACAAAAAGGTTAATGACACCGGCACCCACTTCCTTCTGTGCCGCCGCGCGGAACACATAACGGCCTGCGGGCACGGCGGACACCGACTGGAAAATCACTCGTTCGCCTGCCACGAAATTCGCCGTACACCAACGTTCTATCATGTTCTCGCCCACGGCATCGCCGCGTTGCGCGTCGGAACCGTCGATGGCAAAAATGCGAAAATTCCCGCCGCCCGAATCCGTCCGCCATCCGTCCGCCGTCTCGGATGCCGACAACCCGGCGTTGTGCAACAGTAACGTTGCATCCACCGGTACCCCAGAATGAGGCATATAAGCCAACCATGCCGCCTGCATGGCCCCGTAAGCCGCATAAAATTCATCCGCAGACCCGGCATCAGCAAAAGCCTGCAAAGCCGAGCGCAAGGCAGCATCGTCCACGTCGTTTGCTTCCACGAAGCGGTTATACGCGTCATATGCCGCCGTGTAGTCCGCGTGACGCGCCTTCACCAACCGTGCTTCACCCAAGGCACGTTCCAAATCCACAGCCGTAGCCACATCGGCTCCCGTGCCTTCGGACAACGCGGCAAGTTTTTGATAGATTTCTTCCGTCACTGAATCTTCAGGTATCGCTGCCGCCTCGCGGCGCATGGCCTCAACATCGGCTTCCAAATCTTCCACGCCCAAATATTCCAATGTGAAGTTATCCATGGCGAACCTGTTCAAGCCATTGGCCGAATAGCCTTGGTTTTGGTCGGACAGGTTCTTGGCACCGAATGTTACCGTGCCGTCCTCGTCCACGTAGAAATCCAACGTGTAACGTTCGGCCACTCCATCCTGCGACGAGATGGCCACATTGGAACCGCCGGCATAGAAATACACATCCTTCACATAATTCTTTCCGGCCTCACCAGACAAGCTCTGCTGCGTGGCCACGAAAGAGGCTTTCATTTCATACTTGCCCGGCTGAAGTCCGGTCAACTGCTGCGAGATGTCGAAGCGTTCCTGCCCCCAGCAATCCATGCCGCCTTCGGAAGCCTCACGGAAACGCTCAATATAAGGTCGCGTGAATCCCGTCACGGCTGCAGACTGGTTCTGAAAACCGTCCACATTGGTCGTCCATTTCGTCACGTCCGCGCAGTCGGGGTCGGGAAGGATGGAAGTCAAGTCATCCTCATTATAGATGATGTTGAACACCTTGTAGAGCTCCAAGCCCGACTGGGTGACCAAGCGGAACACCAATTTGTGATCCTGTTCGTCCCGCAACGTATAGGTATAGGTACCGCCCGTGGCCACGCTGTCGCCGTCCACGAACCAAGTCTCGCTCTCGATGTAATTCCAGTTCGAATAAGCCGTGGAGAGCGACAAACGCCGGCCGACAGCCATCTTGATGTCCGTCGTGTCGTTGCAAGCAATGGTTTCCCCATTATAATTGGCCGTAGCCGAGAACGAACCACGGATACCTTCACCGCGCACCGCAATGGAAAACATCTGGGTACTCTCCACCCCGTTGGCATTCGTGTACGTCACACGGTAAATACCCGAACGATCGGCCGTGATTTGCCGCTGGCTGCCCGTCGCGCCGTCTTCCCACTGCCAGTTGCCCGTGTCCGTCTCGCCTTCGGGTAACGACACAGAGAGTGTCAGCACCGTGCCCGGCACCACGTTGCGCACTTCCGCATATTCGCGCGTCTCCGTCGGGCTGGCGATTTGCGGGAACAGGATGGTGGGCACTTCCTCCTCCGTCACCCGATGCCCGTCGTTGTGCATCAAGTCGCCGAAGCCCGTGTGGTCGTAACCGCCGCTGTTCTGCCCATAGGCACCACCGCCCAATTCCATTCCGATGGCATCTTCCATCTCGTGGCAATACTTCATCGGGATACCCATGCGGTTTTCATAATGGTTGATGAAAAGTTGCCAAATCGGACGCCATTGCCCGCGTCCCGTGCCGTTCAAGCCCGTCATCCACCAGTTGGTCGTATAAGGCAGGTCATCGTGCCCGGCGTTGTAGGCCGCCACGTATTCCGCCGCTCCGGCCACCATGGCCGAACCGGCCTTGCCTTTCACCAGGAAGTTATTCAAGTTGCAGAACGCATTGTCACCTTGGTTGTAAGCCGACTGTAAAGCATACGACAACAAGCCCAGCGCGGCCATGGAGTGCCCTTGGTCGCGCCCGCTCTCCTGCATTTGGTTCAGGTAGCCCAGCGGCCCTCGCTCATCCGCATGGAACCAAGGAATCAAGCCCCAGCCGAAACCGCAAAGCGACCCCGCGTTGGGGTCGGGATGTTCGAGTGTCACGCAGAGCGACTCGTTGCCCGGCCCTTCCTTGATCCAGTACATGCCATAGTTGTATATATCCGGCGAATCGCAAAGGATGCCCAGCGACACGCAGAAGAGGGCGTTGCCCAGCCCCCAGTTACTATGGTAGTGGTACCAGTTGCCTTCGCGCGTCACCGTGTCATGCCGCCGCTCCAAGAAGTCCTGTGCCGTCGGGAACCACACGTCAATCATGTACTGCTTGAACAGCTCGAATTCCTCCTCTCCCCAGGCATCGCTGCGGTAGTCGCGCATCAGCTCGGCGGCATTGATAAACTGGTAGCCCGTGAATCCGGGAATCAGGGAAATGTTCGTGTTGCCGCCCAAGGCCGTGTTCCACGTGCGCCAAGCATTCAGCGTCTCCGCCGCACGGTCGGCATACGACGTGTCACCCGTGATTTTCCACATCAGGGCGCATTGGTAAGCATACGCCGCGCCACGATAGGCATTCATGTAATTTTGTCCCGAGATGCCACGGACAATCGTGCCCGTCACGGCCATGTTCCCCGGCGCGACGATGCCCCGCGAATTGCGTAAGGCATCCAATGCCGCCACCATGTCGGGGTCGCCCGCCGCCACACGTTCGCGGATGGACTCGAAATCGGCTTCCGAATGCAGCAGGCCGGGATGATGGAATCCGCCCTGCGCCATGGCCGTCCCCATGGAGAACGCCGCGCAAAACAGCCCCACAAACAAGTTTCTCTTTTTCATTATCGTTTTTCTTCTAGGTTAATTATATTCCACTTCTATGTCTCCATACAGTAAAAATACGAATAAAGAAAAAAGATTCCGCAAAAAAAACGGAATCTTTTTTAAAAAAACAGCCTCAATTAACGAATCTGCCTGATGCCCATCAAACTAACGAGCCACTTTCTCTCCTCCCACGACATAAACGCCCCGTGGGAGGCCGTCCAGTGCGGCCGACTTGCGCACCCCGCGCTTCACCCTCCGGCCTTCCATCGTATAGACATCCACCAACGGGTCGGCCTCCACGGCTTGCAAGCCGTCCACGCCGGTCGTGCCACCGCCCACGTCAATGAGCAAGCGATTGGCCTGCGCCAGGCCGCCCAAGGTGATATAGGCCCGGAATCCCTTCAGGGACACCCCTTCATAATCGGCCAGGTAGAAAGCGTTGTCGCTGATGAAGTAGGCATCTAGCGGCACCGTCGTGGCGGCATAGTTCCCGGTCATGGTCACGCCGTCCACGCGGATGGCACGGTTTTCCGGGTTTTCCGCCTCCACCGTCACATGCTCCACGACAAGCGTGTCCACGGCTTCCGACACGCGCAACAGGTAAGGCACTCCGGCTTCCACCTCCTCTGCGTCTTCAAAACGCAGCGTCACCGACGTGCCTTCCGTCTCCGCCCCGGCCAGCCGCTTCAGGCTCGTGACGCGGTTGGCATCGAGTTGCTCCGCCGTCATGCCAAATGGTACGCAGAACGTGTTCCAACGCCCGTCGGCCTTCAGTTTGCGGGCCACCGTCACTTTCTCCGCCACGGCATCTCCTGTCAGCACATAGTCCGTGTCGTTTTCGTCCAATGCCAGCGTCCCGTCGCCCACATATTCCAACGTGAACCCGTTCATCACGCACCAAACGTCGTTGCCGGTGCATGCCGCGCCCAGCGTCAGTGTGCCGTCATCCACGAACACCCGCAACACCGTCCGGTCAACCGCTGGGTCGGCATTCAGGTCGTCGGCGTTCTGCCCCAAATGGAGCGAAGCATCCGTCCCGTCCGCACGAGCCACCCCCGTGGGGTAGGCCGAAATCTCGCCATCCGCCCCGGCCCGGGCATAAAAGCGGAAAATGCTGTTCGACCCGCCTTTGTCACTGCGGGCTTGCAGCCCGACAAGGTAGTAGCCCGCAGGCAAGCCCGTCAACGTCTGCCGGATGTCGAACGGCGTGTGCCAGAACTCCATCGTCCCACGGGCAAATTTCGGGAAGGCCGGGTCGGCAACCTCCGCAAGCGTCCAACCCAGCGCGTTGGAAGCATCGAACCCCGCATTGCAGACCCGGGCGGTCATGTCCACCGGATGCGCCACGGAAGCATTGTCGATGCGGTATTGCCCACAAGCGGCAACCAGCAAGCGGCAGGCTTCCATGCAACCGTCCGGCGAACCGGAAGCCTGTGCCTGCCTTGCAGCCGACACGGCGGACTGCAACATCCCACCTGCGTCCGTGCCGTAATCCAGCAAAGCCGCATCGGCCAACGCTTCTTCCACCAACACTTGCGGACTGTGATATTCCAAAGCCAAATCGGCCATCGAAATCCAACCCGTTGCATTCCCGCTACCAGCAAGCAGCCCCACCGTCAACGTGCCGTCCGTCACATCGGTGGCCACTTCCACGCCGGCCATTTCCTTCACGCCGGTCACGGCTGCGGTATCCCCGTTGGCAAACAGATAGATGGCCCCGGCGCCCACTTCCTTCTGCGCGGTGGCACGAAACAGGTATCGTCCCGGCGGCACAGCCGGCAACGATTGGAACAACAGCCGCTCGCCCACGAAGAAATTCTCCCCGGCCCAGCGTTCCACCATGTTCGCGCCCTCGGCTTCCCCGCGTTGCGCATCGGAACCGTCAATGGCCAAGATGCGGAGGTTTCCACCGTTCGCATCCGTCCGCCAATGTGTCAGGTTGTCATAGAACAGCCCGTCCCGGGTCAACACAGCCAAACCGGCATTCAGCAACAGCGATGTAACGTCCAACGGGGCTTCCGCGCGGGGCATGAAATCCAGCCATGCCGCCTGCAGGGCCTCGAACGCGGCATGACAGGCCACGGCGGAACCGGCCCTGTGCCAACGCAGTGCCCGCAAAGAGCAGGGCACCGCACAAACTTAATTGTATCTTTTTTTCTCATTACAAAATAGGTTGGTTTGTATCTCGTCAATATTTGATGGTGAATGCGTTTCCGCATATAGCCAAACTGTCCCTCATTGCTGCGGGAGTCGTAACGACCCTTTTGTTGCCATGCGGATGCCAAAACTGTCCCGCCTCGCAGGGGGACGAGCCCCGAAGGGGCGGAGGGGGTCTCACGCCCACGGTAACAACACCGGGCGCATCCACGGACAACATAAACGGGTCAGAAAAAGTGGAAAGTCACTCTTGTGCATGGAAAACCCCTCCGGCCCTGCGGGCCACCTCCCCTGCAAGGCGGAGGAGTTTTATCTTCGGACGAACAAACTCTTTGCTGCGATTGATTTCAAATCTGTCGTAGCATATCAGCGGGGAAGCATGAAAACGTTCTTCCCCACTGAATTTCGACTGCGCCGTGAAACCCCTCAGGCCCGTTGGGCCAGCTCCCCGACAAGACGGAACAGTTCCTTCTCGCAGGTTTTGATACACCCTCAACAGCGGAAACGTCCCGGCAAGCGTTTGGCTGTTTGCGGACATCCACATAATACATAAGGGATGCCGTGCCCGCAGTCACGCAAGGCCGGCATCCCCCTTCAAGCTGTATGTATCACCACAGGATGCAGTTTACCACAAGTCCCAAGCGTTGTTCTTGTTGGCGTCGGCAGAATTGATCAGATGTTCCTTCGCGCTTCCGCCGTTGCCAATCCCGATGTCATCGACACTCATCGAACGCGCCTGCATCATGACTTCACCCTGCAATTCCACCTCCTCCACTGCTGGAGTCACATAACTTTTCTTTTCCATTTTTTCGAGTCTTTTTAAACATTTTCTTCTATTTCCTTATTTCAAGTACGTCTTGCCGTCCACGATGTACGCGCCTTTCTGCAAGCCGTCCAGGGCTTCGCCCTTCTTCACCTGGCTCTTGACGAGCACACCACCGATGGTATAGACGTTCACGAGCTTGTTGGCATCAGATGCCCCGTCGCCCAACACGTCTTCGATGCCCGTCACTTCGCCGTCGATGTCGATGAGCATGCGGTTCACGTTAGACTGTACGGGTGCGCCAGCCTCGTCCACCAACATGACGTAAGCGCGGAAACCGTTCAACGCCACTTCCGTGTCGGCCACATAGAACATGTCATCGCTGATGAAGTATGCGCCCATAGGCACTGTGCCTGCGGAATAGTTACCCCTCCATTCCACATAGCCCACGTCGCTATAAGCAATTTCATGCGATGCCGGTTCGGCCGCGGTCACGCTCACGCCGTCCACGCTGATTTCCGTCACGTTCTCCTCGCCGTCCACTTTGACGATATAAGGTATGCCCGCCTTCACGCCATCGCTGACCAGCGTGGTCTGCAGCGTAACGGAAGTGCCTTGTGCCGCAGCTTGCGAGAAGGTGCGCACTTCGCTGATGCCGTTCGCGGTAAGCTGTTCCGGTGTCATGTCGAACGGTACGCAGAACGTGTTCCAATATCCGGCCTTCAACGTGCGCTGCATCGTCACGTTGGCATACATGTCGGCGGTCACGGCGTAAGCCTGCGTTTCGTCCAAAGCCAGTTCTTCAGCCACCGGAGCCACCTTGTAGAGCTTCATGTCGTTGATGCCGAACCAATCTGCACCATTGTCGGCCTTGATATAAATGCCCAACTTCAATGGATTCTCGACCGTAGTGGCTTCTGCCACATAGAAGTACGGGATAGACAAAGCCTTCAGTTTGTTTTGGTTCTCTTCGGCGGGAACTTCGCCCGGATATTTCTCGTGTTCGGTCCACACGATGGGATCTCCCTCGGCTATAGTCGTACTGCCGAAGCCTGCACTCAAGTTGGCCGAAGCATGCCCCGTCACTGTTTCATCTGCGTTGTAAGGCATATCCGTAAAAGCTGCAGCCGTCAACGTGTAGGCACCTGCGGGCAACACGGCTTGCTGATAGATTAGCCAACCATTACCGTCTTCTGTGGGTTGCAACACGCTGGCCGACCATTTCTCCACGAAGCAAGAATAGCCCAAATCGCCTATATAAGACGCGCTGCGGGAAATACCTATATTATTACCACCTACAACATCACCATACCAACCTGTCGTCTCACCCATAGAACAAGCATTCGTCAACAGGAACGTCATGTCAAACTGCTGTTCGCCCGTCGGGGTAGCCACCTTGGCAAATTCCTGACGTGCGGTCTCCAAGGCCGCTTCGCAAGCCTCGATTTCTTCCGCAGTAGTCAGGTTCAGATAACCTTCCGCTGCTTCCAAGGCATCCTCCAAAGCCGCGCGGGCTTCGTCGCCGCCTTCCGAGTTGTCCAAATAAGCCTGGCATTCCGTAATCAACGCCGGCAGGCTGACAGACGCATCGGCTACCGTGCCGCAATCGGCCACCGCCTTCTGCAACGCATTGTAAGCCGTATAATATTGGGCTGCCGTGCCGACCGGAAGAGCCAAAGCATCGGTCAAAGCCTTCGCGAACACCGTCGGCATGCCTTCGGTTTCAATGGCCTCGGCCTGAAGCTTCAGCGCATCGTAGAGTGCCTTGATTTCTGTGAAGCCGTCGCTGACGAGCGTCAGGCGGAAGTTGTCGAAGTAAATGGTCTCTGAGTCTTTGAGCCATTCCACCCCCATCGTAATCTGTCCGTCAGTTACCAATACATTTCCTACACTGTTCCTTTGAGCCTCCTCATTGGTAGGCCATGTATTCAGAACGGTCTCAGTCGAAGAATTCCATTTAAACAATACCGTCCGATCCTGATAAGAACTTCTCAAGAAATAATTGTTACGGTCGCTGAGCGCACCGCCAATCTGCAAAGACATAGAATATAATCCGTTAGGCACATTGACTGTCTGCGAGACACGCCATCCCGCACCACCATGGAAAGCAATTCCGCTCTCGGTCACGTTGGACGCATCCATACCATCCCAACCGTTCGCAGGATTCTCGGTATCTTGGAATCCCGGATTCACCACAAACAGCTGCGTCACGTCAAAGTTCGACACGCCTTCGGCCAATACCTTGTCGGTCGCGTCGAAGTACGTCTTGGTAGCGGCTCTCACGGCTTCGGCCTGCGTAGCCCAAACCGTAGCGTCCGTGGAAGCCAAGGCGGCAGTCGTGGCTGTTTCAACCGCACTGTTCAAAGCACTCTTTGCGCTCTCTTCCGCACCGGGGAAAGCAGCCAACACTTGCCCGGCATAATTTGTAGCCGACAAGAAAGCGTTGGCAAAGGCGGTGTGGGCAGCATTGGCTTCGGCAATCAAGGCATCAATCTCAGCAATGGCGGCATTGTATTCGTCTGCCGTGGAGCAAGACGGAGCCGTCACGTTCGTCAACTGTGTCAAGTAAGTTGTCGGTACTTGGCCTTCCAGAGTCGTAGCCAGCGTATGAGCTTCTTCCACTTTCGCGTTCAACGCATCCTGCAAAGCGCTCATGTCTTCGCCCAGGTATTCCAATTGGACGTTGGACAGTGCCACCCAGTTGTTGCCATTGTTCTCACCGGCACGCAGACCGATGCGCAAAGTCCCGTCGGTCACCAGACCTGTGGCCGTCACCTTGCCCCACACATTCGTGGTCACTTCGGTCTGGCCATCGTTGGCAAACAGGTAAAGCCCTTCGGCGCAATTGTCATCGCCCCCCTGAGCTGTCTGGAAACGTCCCATGGCCACAGCCGTAACCCGATAGGAACCATTGAGAAGCCCGGTCACATTCTGATAAATCATATCAGTATTCTTAACCACATGGCTTCCATCCGTCCAAAATTCCACACCAACGCCGTTGTAATCGTCGCTGTTCAATTCTGCGTTATTCACATTATAACTTGCGGAAGCATTGCCTGCACCTTTCGTCCAACCATAGTTTGCCGTACAAGCCGCATTGCCCACGGCACCGGTCGCATCGAACGGATTCTCGCTGTTCACGGCTTCCAGCAAAGCGTTGTCCGCCAAAATGCTCACGGCAGAGAACACCACATGGTTGTCATCACTCCCGTCGGCACCGGTCTTCACGCCCAAGGCCAACGTGCCCTCCGTCACTTCCACCGTCAAGGAGTATTGCTGCATCACGCAATGGTTCGTGATTTCAGCCTGCACTTCATTGGCAAACACATACATGCCGCCTTTGTGGGTGTGGTCGGCCAAAGCCTGGCTTTCCGCCCACATCGTAATGGTGTAAGTGCCGTTGGGCAAATTGGTTGTCTGATAAATGATGTTCGTGTTTTCCGGCCAATGATGCCCGTTTCCGTTCCAACGCTCCACGGCATTGGGTTCCGGGCATTCCCCGCGGTTCACATCCTGGTCGGCTGGATTCGGCATGGTATAGATTCTAAAGTTACCGCCGTCTGTATCCGTCAGCCACCCCTGAGTTTCATCAAACCACCCGGATGTGGGTACAGACATTTTGGCATTTCTCAACACCATACCGGAAATGTCCGTCTGGCCTTCCGCCACTTCGTCAGCGAGTAAACTTACCCCCTCATACCGCTGACTTTCGAGCAATTGCAAAAGCATGTTGCTCTCCGTGTACGAGGCGGCTTGTGCGCCCGACGCGGCAGCGGCCATCAATGCCGCTGTGAAAAGTACTTTTGTCTTCATTTTGTTTGTAAATTAAGTTAATTATAAAACGTCTCTATTCGAGTCCTTTGCTATGTATTACGAACGGGGGCTTCCGGTTTCCGCAAAAAATGCGACCAATTTCCTTTAAAAAAGTTTAAATCCGTTGTCTCTGCCTTTCCGCATTCCCACACTTCCGACAGTCTTCAACGGTTTCTCCCGCCACTGCTTGCCGGCAAAAGTCGATAGGAAAGGAGCACTGCCACACCTTATTATAATTATATACAACAGGAACAGCATCCCCGACCCTCGCCCCGGCTTAGCCGTCGGCCTTTCGCGTTTTTCAGTATTTTCACATTGACTGATTCCGAAGCAAAGATAATCACATTTTACAAAACGGCAATATCTCCGCGCCACTTTTTTCAACTATTTTTCACAAAGACGCGCCAAAGACCCGGCGCAAGCATGAAGCAACGACGAAAACCGAAAGCATGTGCAGGACAAGACGAAACATGCGGGGAAAAGGCAAAAAGACAAACTTTTCGTGCCCCCGCGTGGAAAAATCCCAATAAAAACATAAAATCGAGCCGTTTGCTTGGCAGAACGGAAGAAAATCCGTAATTTGCAAAAACTTTCGGCCGGAATCCCGCGCAATGCTGGAACGGGCCGGACTAAAACGGTATCTCCATGGCGTTGAAAAAGCTCACACTTTGCTGCATCCTGGCCACGGCCCTCGCGAGCCATTTGCCAGCGCAAAAGCAGACCACGGGAAAAGCCAGCTATTACTCCGACAAACTGCACGGAAGGACAATGAGCAACGGCGAGCGTTACCACCGCGACAGCATGACCTGCGCCCACATGCACTACCCCTTCGGGACGCTGCTGCGGGTGAGAAACCCCATCAACGGAAAGGAAGTGGTAGTGGAAGTGACCGACCGCGGGCCGTTCTCGAAACGCTACATCATCGACCTCTCCAAAGCCGCCGCACGCAAACTTGGCTTCATCCGCCAAGGATTCTGCCAAGTGGAAATCACGCGCCTGCGCCCCAACCACTTTCCCTTCCGCCCTGAAGGAGAGGATGAAATCCCCGAACTGCAACTGGAATACCACGACATTGAACTTTACCCCATCCCGGTGTGGCAACAGGATTCGCTGATGAACAAACGTCCCGCACCGACCAAGATCAAAGGACACCACATCGACAAAAAGAAATAGGAAGAGACATAAACACAATACAAATGGAAAAGAAACTGAGAAAAGAATCGGTCTGCGTACAGGCCGGATGGACTCCGAAAAACGGCGAACCGCGCGTGTTGCCGATTTACCAAAGCACGACATTCAAGTATGACGACAGCGACCAGATGGCCCGCCTCTTCGACCTGAAGGACACGGGCTATTTCTACACCCGCCTGCAGAACCCCACCAACGATGCCGTGGCGGCCAAAATCGCCACGCTGGAAGGCGGAGCGGGGGCCATGCTGACCTCTTCGGGCCAGGCGGCCAACTTCTACGCCGTGTTCAACATCTGCGAGGCGGGCGACCACTTCGTCGCCTCGAACACGATTTACGGCGGCACGTTCAACCTCTTCGGCGTGACGATGAAGAAACTGGGCATCGAATGCACGTTCGTGGACCCGGAATGGGACGACGAGCGCATCGAGGCCGCCTTCCGCCCGAACACGAAGTGCTTCTTCGGCGAGACCATCTCGAACCCCGGCGGGCACGTGTTCGACATCGAACGCTTCGCTCGCATGGCGCACCGCCACGGTGTGCCCCTCATCGTGGACAACACCTTCGCCACGCCCATCAATTGCCGCCCCTTCGAATGGGGCGCCGACATCGTGACCCACTCCACCACGAAGTACATGGACGGGCACGCCACGTCGGTGGGCGGCGCCATCGTGGACAGCGGGAACTTCGACTGGATGGCCCACGCCGACAAGTTCCCCGGACTCTGCCAGCCGGATGAGAGCTACCACGGACTGACCTACGCCAAAGCGTTCGGCAAGATGGCCTACATCACCAAGGCCACGGCCCAACTGATGCGCGACCTCGGCTCCATCCCCAGCCCCTTCAACTGCTTCTTGCTCAACTTGGGACTGGAAACGCTGCACCTGCGCGTGAAACGCCACTGCGAAAACGCACAGGCCGTAGCCGAATACCTGGAACGCCACGAGCGCGTGGCCTGGGTGAACTACTGCGGGCTGAAGGGCAACAAATATTACGAGCTGGGGCAGAAATACCTGCCGGACGGCTCGTGCGGCGTCATCGCCTTCGGGCTGAAAGGCACGAAAGAAGATGCCGTGCGCTTCATGGACAGCCTGAAGATGATTGCCATCGTGACCCACGTGGCCGACGCGCGCACCTGTGTGCTCCATCCCGCCAGCCACACCCACCGGCAGCTCTCCGACGAACAGCTCCGCGAAGCGGGTGTGGCGCCCGACCTGATCCGCCTGTCCGTGGGCATCGAGAACGTGGAAGACATCATCGAGGACATCCAGCAGGCGTTGGACGCTTCGAAATAAAAAAGAAGATTGGGTTTATTGGGCTGATTTGTCCCAATAAACCCAACTTACAATCCCGTCAAAAATGAAAAAAGACATCACGCAAATAGTGGAGGGCTTGCGCGCTTACCTGCGCCGCGAAGGCCTCGCGGCCTACATCTTCCCCAGCACCGACCCCCACGGCAGCGAGTACCCGCCCGCGCATTGGAAAACGCGCGAATGGGTATCCGGCTTCGACGGGTCGGCAGGCACGGCCGTGGTCACCTTGGACGATGCCGCCCTGTGGACAGACTCGCGTTATTTCATCGCGGCGGCCAACCAACTGCAAGGCACACCGTTCCGGCTGATGAAAGAACACGTGGAAGGTACGCCTTCCATCGCCGAATGGCTGGCTGACGTGCTCCCGGCGGGCAGCCGCGTGGGCATCGACGGATGGACCAGCAGCACGGCAGAGGTTGACTTGATGGCAACCGGGCTCATGCGCCACGGCATCGCGCTGGAGGTGACGGAGAATCCCGCCGACACCCTGTGGGCCAACCGCCCGGCCTTGCCCGATGATCCGGTCTGCATCCAGCCCCTGCGATATGCCGGACGGGACGTAGCCGAAAAACTCTCGCTCCTTCGCGCAGACCTTTCCGCACGACAGGCCGACGGGCTTATCCTGACCGCCCTCGACGAAATCGCATGGACGCTGAACCTGCGCGGGACGGACGTGCATTGCACCCCCGTGTTCGTGAGCTACATGCTCATCACGCCCGACCGTTGCGCCTTATATATAAATAAGGTGAAACTCACGGACGAAGTTTCCGCCCATTTGGCCAAGGCGGGAGTGAGAATCCGCGATTACGGAGACATCATCCCAGACCTCAGGCAATCCGGCATCAGACGGATGCTCCTCGACCCTGCAGGCGTGAACTTCACCCTGCGCCGCAACCTGCCCGAAGGTTGCGCCGTCATAGAGGCTCCTTCGCCCGCAGCCATGCGCAAGGCGGTGAAATGCCCCGCCGAAGTGGAGGGATTCCGCCGGGCCATGTTGCGCGACGGCGTGGTCATGGTGAAGTTCCTGCGCTGGCTGAAACCGGCGGTGGAAGACGGCGGGCAGACAGAACTCAGCGTCTGCCGGAAATTGGCGGCGTTGCGGGCTGAACAGGACTTGTACTGCGGCGAAAGTTTCGACACCATCGCGGGGTATGCCGCCCATGGCGCCATCGTCCACTATGAGCCTACGCCGGAGACCGACATCCCCCTACGCCCCAAAGGCCTGTTGCTGCTCGACTCGGGCGCACAATACGAGGACGGCACCACCGACCTCACCCGCACCATCGCCCTCGGCCCCGTCACGGAAGAGGAACGGCGCGACTACACGCTGGTGCTGAAAGGACACATCCGGCTGGCCCTTGCCAAGTTCCCACAGGGATGCAGCGGCACACAGCTTGACGTCTGCGCCCGCTACGCGATGTGGCAAGAGGGCATCAACTTCCTCCACGGCACGGGACACGGCGTAGGATCGCGCCTCTGCGTACACGAAGGGCCCCACCAAATCCGCATGAACTACATGCCGGCCCCGTTACAGCCCTACATGACCGTGACCAACGAACCGGGCATCTACAAAGAAGGCCGCCACGGCGTGCGCATCGAGAACACGCAAATCATCCTGCCTTACAAGGAAACGGAGTTCGGCACTTTCCTGCAGTTCGACCCGCTCACGCTCTGCCCCATCGACAGGGCTGCGATAGACTGGCCGCTGCTCGGCCCGGAAGAAACGGCTTGGCTCAACAGCTACCACCGGCGAGTGTACGAGCAGCTCCATCCCTTGCTCGACAACGAACACCGCGCCTGGCTGTGGGAGGCCACCCGCCCGCATTACTTTTGATTCATTCAAAAAACACAATACAAACATGGCACTCATCAAAAAACTCAACGACCTCGCCCCGAAGTTCGGCAAGCACTGCTACTTCTCCGAAGGGGCGGCCATCATCGGCGACGTCACCCTTGGCGACGACTGCACGGTGTGGTTCAACGCCGTCCTGCGCGGCGACGTGCATTTCATCAGAATCGGCAACCGCGTGAACATCCAGGACGGCTCCTGCCTGCACACGCTCCTCGGCAAAGCCCCCATCATCATCGGCGACGACGTGACCGTGGGACACAACGTGACCCTCCACGGCTGCGAAGTGAAGAGCGGCGCGCTCATCGGCATGGGCGCCACCGTGCTCGACCACGCCGTCATCGGGCGCGGGGCCATCGTGGCCGCCGGCGCGCTGGTGCTCTCGCGCACCGTCGTGGGCGACGGCGAACTGTGGGGCGGTGTCCCGGCCAAATTCATCAAAAAGGTGGATCCCGAACAGGCACAGGAACTCAATGTGGGCTACGCACAACACTACATCGGCTACTCGGACTGGTACCGCCGCTCGGACGCCAACCCGGAGAACACGCGCTACTGCACCACTTCGGAAGAATACGAGGAAGCCGAGGGCGGGTGTAGCAAAATAAACTCCTCCGCCTTGTAGGGGAGGTGGCGCGGAGCGACGGAGGGGTCTCACGTACACAAAGACATACTTTATGTGTGTGTCCGTGGGTGTAAAACCCCTCAGGCCCGTTGGGCCAGCTCCCCTACAAGGCGGAGCAGTTCCTTCTCGCAGGGTTTGATACACCCGCAGCATCATAACCACATCCGGAAAATCGCGGGAAAGTCTGTCCTCACGGCAAGAAAGCCCGCCTTTCCTCTTGCAAGTGAATAAAAAAACGATTACTTTTGTTTCACAAAGCATATAAACGAACAAATCACAGACTGAATATGGCAGACTCTAAGACAATTCTCGACGAAGCACAAGAGAAAATGGACATGGCAGTGATGTATCTCGACGACGCGCTGGCACACATCCGCGCCGGCAAGGCCGACATCCGCCTGCTCGACGGCATACGCGTGGACTCCTATGGCACGATGGTGCCCATCAACAACGTGGCCGCCGTCAACACCCCCGATGCGCGCAGCATCGCCATCAAACCTTGGGACAAAAACATGTTCCGCCCCATTGAAAAGGCCATCATCGACTCCGAGCTCGGCATCACACCGGAAAACAACGGCGAAATCATCCGGCTCGGCATACCACCCTTGACGGAAGAACGCCGCAAACAGCTGGCCAAGCAGTGCAAGTCGGAATGCGAAACCGCCAAGGTGAGTGTGCGCAACGCCCGCCGCGACGCCATTGACGCACTGAAAAAAGCCGTGAAGGACGGCATGGCCGAAGACGAACAAAAGAACTCCGAGGCCAAACTGCAAAAGGTGCATGACAAATACATCACACAAATCGATGAATTGTGTGAAGCCAAAGACAAAGAAATCATGACCGTCTGATGCGAGGACTGGTCATCCGCAATACAGGCAGCTGGTACGTCGTCCGCACGGACGACGGCCGGCTTGTCAACTCCAAAATCAAAGGGAACTTCCGCCTGAAAGGCATCCGGAGCACCAACCCCGTGGCCGTGGGCGACTATGTGCAAATCGCCGTCAACCCGGAAGGGACGGCTTTCATCACCGAAATCGAAGACCGGCGGAACTACGTCATCCGCAAGGCCTCCAACCTGTCCAAGCAAAGCCACATCATCGCGGCCAACGTGGACCAGGTTTTTTTGTTGGCCACCGTGGCCCACCCCGAGACTTCCACCATCTTCATCGACCGCTTCCTGGCTTCGGCCGAAGCTTACCGCATCCCCGTGGTGCTCGTGTTCAACAAGACCGACTGCTACACGGAAGATGAACGACGCTACATGGAAGCCGTCATGACCCTCTACGATACCATCGGCTACGCCTGCCACGCCTGTTCCGCCCTGCAAGGCACGGGAATGGACGCGCTCCGCGACATGCTGCGCGGCAAGACCACCCTGCTCTCCGGCAATTCCGGCGTGGGCAAGTCCACGTTGCTCAACGCCCTGATTCCCGGGCTGAATGCCAAGACGGCGGAAATCTCCTCCGCCCACGACACGGGCATGCACACCACCACCTTCAGCGAGATGTTTGACCTGCCCGGAGGAGGAAGCGTCATCGACACGCCGGGCATCAAAGGTTTTGGCACGTTCGACTTCGAAAAAGAAGAAGTGGCCCACTATTTCCGCGAGATATTCCGCGAATCGGCCGGTTGCAAGTACGGCAACTGCACCCACACCCACGAACCGGGATGCGCCGTGCGCCGCGCCGTGGAGGAACACCGCATCAGCGAAAGCCGCTACGCCTCCTACCTGAACATGCTGGACGACCCGGACGAAACCAAATACAGACAAGCCTACTGACAACCACCAAACCCAAACCCACATGGACATTCTGCTCATCACCCTCTTGTTCCTCTTCTGCGCCCTCCTGCTGGCCGTGGAACTTTTCATCCTGCCCGGCACCACCATCGCGGGCATCGCCGCAGGCTGCTGCCTCGTGGCCGCAAACTACATCGTTTTTGACCGCTTCGGCCTCACCGTCGGCGTGTGGGTGCTGGCCGCCTCGCTCATCATCTGCTGCCTGATAGGCTATTGGATGCTACGCTCCAAGACATTAGAGAAATATTCGCTCCACAAAAGCATCGACTCCACTGCCGCCACGCCCGAACAACGCTCCGTCAAACCGGGCGACGAAGGTGTGGCCGTCACCCGCCTCGCCCTCATCGGCAATGCCGAAATAGGAGGAAAGACAGTGGAAGTGAAATCAGCTTCAGGCTTTCTGGACGAAGGCACCCCCGTTGTCGTCGTCCGCGTGGACGAAGCACAAGTCACCGTCAAAAAGAAATAACCTTATTATTCACCCTAAATTTTTAACTTTATGTGGACTGATCCCATCATTTTCCCGGCGTTCATCGCCGTTGTCGTCATCATTTGCTTGGCGATATTCTTCCATTTCGTGCCCTTTTTCCTGTGGCTCTCCGCCAAAGTGTCGGGCGTACACATCTCGCTCATCCAGCTTTTCCTGATGCGCATCCGCAACGTGCCGCCCAGCGTCATCGTGCCGAGCCTCATCGAAGCGCACAAGGCCGGACTGAAAACCATTTCACGCGACAACCTCGAAGCCCACTACATGACGGGCGGCCACGTGCAGCGCGTGGTGCATGCCCTCGTTTCCGCTTCGAAAGCCGACATTGACCTTTCCTTCGAGAAAGCCACCGCCATCGATTTGGCCGGACGTGACGTGTTCGAAGCCGTGCAGACCTCCGTCAACCCCAAAGTCATTGACACGCCCCCCGTGGCCGCCGTGGCCAAAAACGGTATCCAGCTGATTACCAAAGCACGTGTCACCGTGCGGGCCAACATCCAGCAACTCGTGGGCGGTGCGGGCGAAGACACCATCCTGGCCCGCGTGGGCGAAGGCATCGTGTCGTCCATCGGTTCGGCCGAAAGCCACGAACAAGTGCTGGAAAACCCGGACTCCATCTCCAAACTGGTATTGCGGAAAGGACTGGATGCCGGGACGGCCTTTGAAATCCTGTCCATCGACATCGCCGACATCGACGTGGGCAAGAACATCGGTGCCACCCTGCAGATGGACCAGGCCAATGCCGACAAAAACATCGCGCAGGCCAAAGCCGAGGAACGACGTGCCATGGCCATCGCAGCCGAACAGGAAATGAAAGCCAAGGCGCAGGAAGCCCGCGCCGAAGTGATACAGGCCGAGGCCGAAGTGCCCAAAGCCCTCGCCCAAGCCCTGCGCGAAGGCCACATGGGCTTCATGGACTACTATCGCCTGGAAAACTTGAAAGGCGACACCGCCATGCGCGAGAATATCGGCAACCTGACGAAAAACGACATCAAAGACACCTTGAAATAACACACCCGAATCCGCGCCGCATCCGGAATCTGACTTCCTGCGGCGCGGATTTTTTCTTGCAGGAACATCATACTGTGCGCGGTATGAACCTGCCGCGTGGGATTTGTAATCCCACGCAATTGAATATCAGGATTTATAATCCGAAAAAATATACCTATTTAAACAGGCCCTCTCGTTTTTGTTTTCGGAAAGCCCTTTCGGGCTTGCGGATTCGGAAATCCGCCCCCCTCATTGCGCCGGATTTCAAATCCGCCGCAGCGTAATCAGCGGGTAGGGGGTGCAGCATTCTTGCTGCACACACCCGCACTATTCGTATGTTAGTGACCTATCTTGCGATTGTGCGGCAAGAATGCCGCACCTCCTATAAAATCAAAATGTCATAAAATACCTGTAAAAACAGACAAATTATTCCGTTTTGGCTGATTTTCGTGACGCGACTTTTGCGCAATCCGGCCCAAATAGCGGATTTTCGCGCGATTTTTTTGCACAAAACGGGGTTTTTGTGCAAGGTTTTGTCAGTGTCTTTTACTTTTTTGGCAGTCTGACGAGAAAATTCGGGGCCGGAACGCGAAATTCCGAGCCCCGGAATTTCTTTTTCGGGGCTCGGAATTTTTATTTCGGGGCTCGTATGGAAAAATCCCGGTACAGAAACGTTTTCGCGGCGGCTCCGGGGCCGTTTTTCTTTCCCTTTGGAACTTTTTCCCGTACACGTTTCCCGTGTCATTTTGTCGGCAAAATCCTCCGATGAGCTTTCCCACCGGTCGGACTTCTGCGCCGGGAGTGTCCCGTATTCCGTCAAAAGGACAGGTTTGGAGGGGATTCCGCGACATTTTGATTTCCGCAAGTCGCGTGTGGCTGCGTTTTTTCCGTGCCGTCCCGGCCCGGCGGCCGAATACGCGAATCTCAGAAGGCGAAAATGAGCAAATTGTCAACGCGCACCCGAATGTGTCATTCTGTCAATATAGGGGGAGGGTGTATCAAAATAAACTCCTCCGCCTTGTAGGGGAGGTGGCGCGAAGCGACGGAGGGGTCTCACGTCCACAAAGACATACTTTATGTGTGTGTCCGTGGGGGGGGGTGAAACCCCTCAGGCCCGTTGGGCCAGCTCCCCTACAAGGCGGAGCAGTTCCTTCTCGCAGGGTTTGATACACCCTCCTCCTATCCCTGACACGTGTAAGCCCTTGCGGAGGGGGCCGCCCCCTGCGAGGCAGGAACATTTCCTATTTTCCACCATAAGCCGGCACATAAACATTTCAGAGCACCACTTTATACGACCGGCATATCCTTCCGGAAGTTATACACAACACATAAAACCCCTGCGGCAATCTCACGGTTGCCGTTTCTCCGGGCTTCAACCTGAGCTTATTCCACAACCGACCGTCGGAACCCACGACCTCACAGACTGCATCCGCCGAAACAGACATGTCAATTTCTCCGTTTTGACGATTCACACACACTTGCGTTTCAACCCCTGTCTCCATCCGGGAACTTACAAAAGTCGGCAACACACCATCACCGTCCAAATGCACAAGGGCAGTACCGGCATTCGTCCGCACGGCAAAGTCCTGCCCATACACCCCGGTTGCCGCTGGCGAAAAAGTAAACGTAAAGGCATGCTCCCCACCAGGAGCAAGCACCGCACCTTCATCCAAGCCAAAAGTAGTGCGCCAAGGCAAAGCAAGCGACGTGACACCTAGCACATGCAAATCTGCATCGCCCGTGTTCTTCAATGTGAATCCAGGCGACACGACGGGTTTCCCGACCTCTGCCACACCCGCATACCATTCCGACGCACTCAGTTCCCAAGCGGGAACACCGTCCCATTCAGCCGACGGTTCCTTGTCCTCGTCTTCCAAAGCCTCCCGCACATTTGACCAGACCTCCAACTCGGAAATACGGCAATATGCCGACCAATTGTAAACGCCCAGATAACGGTATTTGCCCACCGGCCCCACGGCATAACAGCCTTCCGTCCCGTCCCCTGTGACCCAAGTATTCTCCAACACGGGAATCGCGCCATACACGTTACCATTCGTGCGCATGATGTCCGAGGCTTGACTTTGATTCCAGCCACCTGCATACGGGCCGCTGTCCGTATCACCCAACACCTTGGCCTGCTCGCGCGTGTCCTGCGTGATGCCGTCGTTGTAGAATACGACCCGGTTCATCTCCAACCCGCCTTCTCCGAAATCATACACCATGAAATATTGGTTTTTCAAGTTTACGGGCGTGTCCTTAAGCCCATCGGAGGCCGCCTCAACGGCGGCCTCCGATTCGTTCGTCTTGTCGTTCCCGTTCGCGTCATAGACGTTCACCGAAACCACCCTTTCCCGCAAGTCAACGGGCTGCAATTCCACCGTCTCCAAAGGCGCGACGCGCAGATTCTTCAATTCCGCGACACCGCTCCGGCCTTGCACGTAAAGCCTCAACACAGCCGCCCCGCACTTCACCGTCACCGTTCCCAACAGGCGTTCCGTCCATTCCCCCGCACGTGCGAGTTCTTTCCCGCAACGTTCGCCGCCATCAACCGAGACAAACAGTTTCGCCCCGTCAACGGATGCCCGGTAAGTGGCATACACGTTGTATCTCATTTCCAACCCCTCGGACATGTTGCCATCGGGCGCGGGAAACACCAACGTGTAACTCATCCACTCGCCCGCTTCCATTCCCGTGACATACGCCTCGCCGCCGTCCAGCCCAAGTTCCACCGTGCCGTCCGTACGGTAAACCGTGCTGCGCACCGTCCCCACGTTGTGATAAGTGTGCATCTCCCCGTTTCCGGCATAGTAATCATAGTCGGCGGCCTTCACCTCGCAAGGCACTTCGGGAATCCCCGACACGCGTTTCCCGCCTCGCCATGTCCCGGCATCTCCGGCCATCCAGTCCGTGCGCTTCTTGGTCAGCGTTCCCCAACCGGCCCATTCATAGTACCAGTTCGGTGCCACGCCCCAATTTTCCAAACCATAATCCCGCATCATCTTGTCATACGCCCGCTGCAACCACCGCATGTCAGCCGCCGGCAACCCGGCCCGCACCCGGTAGTGCTCCAACGCCTGGGTTTTCCAGCCGCCCGTGCCGAACACGTTGCCCCGGTCGCCCGAAGCCATGCTCTTGGCTTCCCAGCGTTTGGAACGGCTCATGGCCTGATAAAACTTGCCATTCTCAAACGAGCATTCGGCCTCATTGGCCGTATAGCCGCTCGGTTCCCAAGGTTCCGGCTGGTCGGGAAAAGACTCCAGGGCCGACAGGTTGTAACGGATGTTAAACTCTATGCCCTCCAAGATGCGGTTATCCAAAAAGCCATACAAGGTGTCGCCTTGGTTCCAGGCCATCTCGGCGATGGCCGTATAATTCCCGATGCCGCCCATCGTATGTCCTTGGTCGCGGCACGACTCCTGACACTGCCCGTTGCGGTAAATGTAATACTGAAGTGCTTCGTCCGAATGGTATTCTTCTCCTTCCGAAGGCCACGACACGCTATAATCACGTTTGAACTTATCTTCCTTAATCAAATCGCCCTGCACCGGCGGCCCGGGCTGGCAAGGCAAGTCGTCCGCACGGGCGGGCAGCCCCGTCAGGTAACGATAGCCCCGGTCATACATCGTGTCATTGTCCAGGTAAATGCCCATGGCCATCAGTCCGCGGGCGGCAAAAAGCCCTTGGTTGCCAAACCGTCCCGGGTCGAAATTGTAAATGTTCCAATAGAAAGACACGTTGTTTTGGTCATCGTCCGAGGATTTGTAAGACTCCGCCGACCGCACGGTGCTGTAAAACGGATAGACCAGCATCTTCTTGAACGCCGCCTGGTCTTCCGGCTTCCAACCGTCGTAGTCGCGCAACAGTTCCGCCGCCTCAACCAACATGTAAATCTTGCCATTGTCGAGCGGGGCCGTTCCCCGGCTGCTGGCGTTCGTCAGGCGGTTGTAACGGTTCAGCCGTTTCACCGCGTCATCGGCATAAGCGCGGTTGCCCGTGATGTGGTACAGCAAAGCCATGTCGTGCGCCCGCCGGCCGTCCGCGCCTATCGTCCCGTTGAACTTCCCTTCCTTGATTTGCACAATGTCTTCATAGTTGCCGTTGCCCGGTTGGGAGTAGCCCTCCTTCAACAAGGCCAGATAAGTCGTGTAGAACGGTTCCTGACGCGCCTCGACCATGGCCTTCATGCGGTCCAGGTCGGCCTGCGTGTAAGTGATGCCGGGGTGGACGAACACCCGCTTCTGGGCCTGCAACGGCATGGCCAAACACAAACACAACAAACTTTTAATCCAAAATCTTTTCTTCATGGCGTACTTTTTAAAATGGGAAAACTGCAAAATGGAGACTCTATCCCCCTTCTCCTATTTATATATACGCACCATCATCTGTTTCACGTAAGCCATTCATGCTTTTTAACGTTCCAAACATCCATGCTTTCCCGTTGAAAAGGCTTGCGCCGGCCAAAAGCCGTCGCAAGCCCGAACGAGAAACAACTTGAGATATGAAAAAACTACAACCATTTCCCTTTATATGGCCTATAACTGCGGGCTGACCGGCCATCCAACTCCACGAACTGCACCGCCGCACCGCCACGCGGTTTCAGGCGGAACTTCAACGTCTGTGAGGCATTGACCCGCAAATATGTGCATTTCACGTGCGTCCGCGTCTTCACCTCCTCGCCGCCGTCGGTGTATATCCGGGCCAGATACTCCTTTCCTTCGTCCAAAAACGACAAATCCACCGTTTCCGTCCCGCCGTCATTGTTGGTCAAGATGCCCACGAACCATTCCGCCCCTTTCCGGCGCGCCATGACGATGCCCTTGCCCGGCATGCCCGAAAGCACCCGCGAGTCGTCAAACGTGGTCTGCAGGTTTTCGAACCATTCGATTTCCGGCTCGCCTTGATAGAGCGAGGGCTTGTCATACCAGAAAATCGTCTGCAGGGGACTATAAAACACCAGCGAAGCCGCCAGCTGGTGGGCATGGGTGTTCTTCAGGCGCGAGTCATAATAACATATCGTGTAATCTGCCGCCCCGTTGATCATCCGCGTAAAAGGCAAGATGGTGTTATGCGTGGCATCCGGGAACTCCTCATTGCCGTGAATGCCTTCTTGCGTCAACAAATTGGGATAAGTGCGGCTGAAGCCCGACGGGCGGAACTCATCGTGGATGTTCATCATCAGGTGGTTCTCTGCCGCCAAACGCACCAAGTCATGCAACCACGTGGCCCAACGGTGGCTCGCATATTGCACGAAACCGGATTTCACCCCCACGACACCCCACTCACGGAGCAAAGGGAACAACTCCCGCGCCTGTTTCATCAAGGCATGCTGGTTGACGTACAGCCAGATGCCCACGCCTTTCTCTTTCCCATAGGCCACCACGCGGGGCATGTCCAACTTCGCCACCACCTTCGTGGCATCGCCATCGTGCGAAGTGCAAGGCTCATACCACTTCCAATCGAACAACATATAAGGGATGTGGTGGGCGGCACAGAAATCTATCGTGGCCAACGCGCCCTCGGTGGAAACCGTCACCTCGCGCATGATTTTCCCCGGCTTCACCCACGCCCCCGCATCGGCCACCTCGCAAGGCGGGTTCAGGTTCAGGATGATGTCGTTGTGCTCTAACAGGTCTCCCGGGCGGTCGCCAGCCATGACGATTTTCCAAGGCGTGGCACAATAAGTGACCACATCCACCGGGCTGTACATGAGAGAAGACAACGTGCGGGGCTTCTTTCCCCTGGCCACAAAACGCGTCAGACACCAGTCGTCCACGTCGGCATCGGCCAGCGCGACCCATTTCCCATCGGCCAAACGAAGGGTCAGGGCACGTTCCACCGGACGTATAAGGCTGTCCACGGGCAGACACTTGAACGGTGCCTGCGCCCACTCCTCGGCGTAGGCCACCGCGCCAACCGGGAAGGTATATTCCGTGAGGTCGGCCACCACCTTGTGGAAAAGGGCATTCGGATGTTCCGGAAGGAAATAGCGGAAAGCCACACCTTCGTCGTATGCCCGCACCTCTATGTTCAGCCGATAGTCCGACCCGTCTTTCCGCGAAAGGTACATCGTGGCGGCATTGTAACGGTCGCGCACCTCGGCACGTTCGCCATAAAGCGGTTGCCACGTCTCGTCATGCAGCGGGAAATAAGCCACCGAGTCCACCTCCATGCCGTCCATCCACGTCCGAGGCTGTGACAAGTCGCGCATGCCGATTGCCATTTCCCACGTCCAATTGTCCATGTCCAGACCGGCCCTGGAAGCCTCCACCACCGGTTGCCCCTTGTAATCCACACGATAGCACACCTCGTTCGCCCCCTGAGCTTTTCTCTCTTGCCAGAATGCCACGGCATGGTTGCCGTCGGGCGAAACCAGCCTCAATTCTTTACCATCCCTTGCCGCGAGTGTCGCCACACACAGCCATGCCACACACAAAAAACTTGTTCTCTTCATTTAGTCTGCCTGATTGGTTTGTTCGTTACGAAAAATATAAAAACTGCGTTCCACCGGTTCCGCCGTCTGCACCTTTCCCGGCAGGCCATACTGCCAAGCCACGACTGTCACTTTCACCGGAAACTTGCTGCGAGGCGGGATAGGTGTCAGCCGCAAACGGTTGCCATCCACCTCCGCAGACCCTTCCTTCACGTAATAACACACGGGAAGCCCGCAATCCGACACGGCCTTCAGGGTTACTTCGCGCACATCCACGCCCACATCGTCCAAACCCGGGAAGAGGATGCACTGCCGCCGCCCTTCCGTCTGCCGGTAGGGAATCTCCATTCCCAGCTCCTGCACGGCACCTTTGTAACGCCGGTCGCCGTCGCTAGCCGCCAAGAGCGTGATACTCCCCGTGCGCCGGCGGTTGTGCATGCCCATCCGGTAGAAACTGACCATGAAGGTGGTATCGTCCACTTGCCGCACGGGGCCGCAAATGCGCGAAATCGTCGCGGGAACATCCGCATGGTCATCCGACAATGCCACACACGTACTGTCCGTATAAACGGCTTTCAAATGAAACGTCAGTCCGTCGGCCTCGGGACGGAACGGCACGGACACCTTCACGTGCGCGTCTGCGCGGCGGGACAACAGCCGCCCGTCCTGCATGAAGCCCACGTGTTGCGGTTTCTTTCCGGCCTCGCTCCGGTAAATCTCCTCTGTCAGCCCGGCCATTTCCTCGTCGAAATACCAGAAAGCGTCGTGCGGGTTGCCTTTATACCGTACATAAGGCGCAGCTTTTGCCCGTTTCCGCCCGTCGGCCCGCCAACGCTCCGCCAACCATCCGTCTTCCGGCCTGAGTTTCTTCAAAGCCACGGAATGCCCCGGCGACACGGAGTCCGGAACACGGAATTCCAAAGCCTTTTGCACGAAACGGGCGATGTAACGCACCGTGCGGCCGGACACGTCGAAATGCCCGCGCCCCGCGTCGCAAAGGAAAGACACACAGCTCCCCGGATACATCATGCGGAAAGCCAGCGCGGGATTGACCCGTGCCTCCCACCATTCGTATTCACCTTCTATCATCAGCCCCGGGATGCCGTCTATGTTGCGGGTGCGCCCCCATTCCAAGTTCTCACGCCCGTATCCCGTCAGGTTGGTACGCGGCGCGTCGCCATGGAAAGACACCACGGCCAGCGTCCGCTCCGGATTCCAAGCCGCGAAATTCCAGGGGAAAGTAGCCATCGCCGAATGCCCCAGCGGCACCACCGGCGCACGTGCCAGCTCATCATATCCGCTGACGGAAGCCAAATCTTCCATCATACGGTCAAACGCCGCTTGGCAACCATCCTCCACGTTCCATTCCAAGCCGAAGCCCGGCGTGACCCACACGACGGCCACGCCCGCCTTGGCCATCCCGTCCCTGAACAACGGATGTTCGAAAATCGTCTCTTCCGTCATGTTGTGCATGCCGACCACCACCGCCTTCACTTCACGGCAATCCTCAGGAATCCACAGGAAAGCCTGCGGATGTGTACCCGTCTCGGAAGAAACCACTTCCGTGACCGGCACCGACCATTGCCACACGGCAGCGGATGCACCGGCCAAACCCATCCAGCAACATAAAACAGCCCACAAAACACGCAAATGCCCCATAATATTTATTTGTTAATCACATGATACACAACCCACAAAGTCCCGCCATGCACGGACTATCTTCTCCCACAAACGTTGACGGAGAAGCCCGACATACTCCCCATGGGCAAGAAGCCGACATTCACTCCTATATTATATAATATATAATACGTTTCAAACCGGCAATTTACTTATAGCCAAACAAAAATGGTTGCGAAAAAAGCTACACAAAAAGAAAAGCGGAATAAATTTGTGCATTCCCAAATGACAATTTATGGGATAGGAGGAGGGTGTAGCAAAATAAACTCCTCCGCCTTGCAGGGGAGGTGGCGCGAAGCGGCGGAGGGGTCTCACGTCCACAAAGACATACTTTATGTGTGTCCGTGGGTGTGAAACCCCTCAGGCCCGTTGGGCCAGCTCCCCTATAAGGCGGAGCAGTTGCTTCTCGCAGGTTTTGATACACCCTCATTCCCGCACTATTCCGTAGGTCAATGACTTATCTTGCGATAGTGCGGCAGGAATGCCGCACCTCCTACAATTTCCTGTCGAATGCACAAATTTATGTCGCAGCGTACTATAAAAACACAGCGGGGCGCAGCCCGGACATCCCCACTGCACCCCGCAAAAAAGCTTTCTATCTTAGAAACTGTTTTGAATTTCTACAAAAAGTTTTTTCCGGCTTGATGTACTCGTTTTCGTGTGTGCTTTGGGCGATTTTCCGGCCAGTTTCACTTCTGTTCTTCGTCAGATAGCTCGCTATCTTCCTCATCACGGAAGCAAAACCGACTCGAAAACTCATCCCAAATCATCGCACGATAAATTCAAAACAGTTTCTTACACACCTGCACCCTACGCCCCTTGACCGGACATCTTGCGACGCTGCCACACCGCACGTCCCAAGACAAACAGCAGGACTAGCAGCAAGACGACCATGGCCCCGTTGGCCACCGCCTCGGTCACGTGCAGGCTCTTCGGGTCGAACTTGAAGGCCACCGCATGCTTGCCCGCATCTACCTTGATGGCACGCAAGATGTAGTCGGCACAAGCGACATCCACCGGTTCTCCGTCCACCCATGCCTGCCAACCAGGATAATAAATATCCGAGAAGACCACCACGCCGCCACGGGGCGAAACGACCTCATACTCCAACGCGTTGGCATCATATTTCGTCAGCGTCACACCGCACGTGGAATCCACGGGCTGCACAACCTGCCCGCCCAACATGTCCTTGAACTTGTCCTGCACCAAAGCCACCTCTTTCGGGTTTACCTCATGCAAGCCCAGAATCTCATGGTCGGCATCAGGCACGTAGCGCACCTCTTTCACGAACCAACCGTTGCCGTTGGCATGAGGGTTCATGACAGGGAAGGTCTGCCCGCCTTCCTGCCCCATGATGGCATACTTCATGTTGAGCATGTCGAGCACCGGGAATATCGTGTCGCCATCGACTTTCGTCAAATCACCCTGCGTCTGTATCGCGGCACGGGCAAAACGGCTCATCTCCGGCGCGATGTGCTCCTCAATCATCTCTTGGTAGCGGCGGAGCTTGGCCGCATGGTAACCACCGATGCTTTTATGATAATACGACGTGTTGTTTTCGTTAAACGGGTTGCCGGCCAGGTTCATCACACGGTAATATTTGTCCGGGTCCTGGAGAATCAGCTCGTCGGCCTGCGTCTTGGACACCACGTTCGACACAGACACGGGGGCACTGAACATGCCATCGTTCAGATAACGCTTGTCCACCTGCCACAAGTCGAAAAGGCACAGCACCAGCACGGCGGGCACCAACACGGAAGCCCCCAGTTTCTGACGACCATACAGCCACAGCAGCAATGCCCCGACGGCCACGATGACGACACTGCGCCAAGCATCGGCCACAAACACCGCCTTGCGCATCTCGTGCAGATTGGCCAAGATTCCCCCGAACATGTCTTGCGGGATATATCCTTTGGACACGGCATCCTGCATCATGGACATCTCGGCCGAAGACACATAGTTTCCGAAGAACACATCCGGCATCAGGGCAAACAACAAGGCAAAACCGCCCGTCAGCGCAAAGCTGGCATAGAATTTCCACTTGGTCTTCAGCACCTCGGGATGTTCCACGGTTTCCTTCAAACCCAACATGGCCAGCAAAGGAATCGTAAACTCCGCCACGACCAAGATAGAAGACACCGTGCGGAACTTGTCATACATCGGCACATAGTCGAGGAACAAGTTGGTCAGCCACATGCAGTTGCGCCCCCACGACAACATCACGGACAACACGGTCAAGGCCAACAGGCACCACTTCATGGGGCCTTTCACCACGAACAAAGCCCACAAAAAAAGCATCAGCACGAAAGCACCCACGTAAACCGGGCCGCTCGTCCCGGGCTGTTCGCCCCAATACTGCGTCAGGGCCTGATAAACCGGCGTATATTGCGGATTGGCCTTCTCCATCGCCGTCTTGCTCGCCGTGAGCGGCACGGAAGCCCCACCCTTCACGTTGGGCACCAACAACGACCATGTCTCGCCAATGCCATAGCTCCACTGGGTAATGTAGTCCCGCTCCAATCCGTCCTTGGTCTGATTGTCTGGATTCTGCTTGTTCTTATAGGTCAGTTCGCTCTTGCTCCGCATACTTTCCTTGCTATATTGGTAAGTGTGGAACAAGTTGGAAGCATTAATGGCCACGCCCAATGCGGCCGCCACGACCAGCACCCCCGTGGCCTTGAGCCATCCGCCCACCTTTTTCTCGCGCACGGCTTGTATAAGGTAAGCCAAAGCCATCAACCCCATCACGGGCAGGAAATAATAGCTCATCTGCACGTGGTTGGAGAGTATCTGCAAAGCCAGGAAAAAAGCGGTCACCAGGCCACCCCACAACAACTTGCCCCGGTAGCAAAGCACCAGTCCGGCAATCGTGGGCGGGATATAGGCCAAAGCCAGCACCTTCCAAATGTGCCCGGCCGCAATGATAATGAAGAAATAAGAAGAAAACGCCCAAAGGACCGCGCCCAAAGCCGCCATCCAGGCCCTGAAGTCGAAAGCCCTGAGCAGGATGTAAAAGCCCAGCAACAAGATGAACACATACATGCCATAGCCCGGGATTCCCAGCTGGTAAATCCGCTGCAAACCCGCCAACGTGTCGGTGGAATCGTAACTCGGCGCCATCTGGTAGGTAGGCATCCCGGAAAACAACGCATTCGTCCAACGGGTTCGTTCCCCCGTGCGTTTCTGGTACTCCTGCATTTCCATGCCGGCCCCCACGCCTCCGCTGTGGTCGTGCCCGCTCAGCACCAATCCTTCCGTTGTCGGCCGGAAGAAATAGACGAGGACGATGGCGATGAACAACACCACGGCCAACACATCGGGCAGAAAACTCTTGATTTTAATCTTGCTCATATCCTTTTTATACTAAAAAATAAGGTAAATCTCGACTTGGCTGCAAAAATAACAAAAAAAACCGCTCCCTTTTCGCAGAGAGCGGTTAAATCTTCAGCGCGGGCGCGATTTTACTTACGCAAGCCCAAAGCCTTCACGATGGCGCGGTATCTCTCGATGTCGATGCGCTTCAGGTAGTTCAGCAACGCACGACGCTTGCCGACCATCATCGTCAAAGCCCTTTCAGTACTATAATCTTTACGGTGCTGCTTCATGTGCTCCGTCAAGTGGGAAATACGGTATGAAAACAATGCAATCTGGCTCTCAGGAGAACCAGTATCAGTGTTAGACTTCCCGTACTGTCCAAAGATTTCTTGCTTCTTAGCTGCGTCTAAATACATAATTTGACTTGAATTTAATACATGAATTTTCTTAGCGGTTGCAAAGTTACGACATTTTCCTGTCCCCGCAAAGGTTTCTGCGGTTTTTTTCGCCCTATCCCGCACTTTTCCAATTATTTGTTGTAACTTTGTCCCCGTTATTTTCAGGTAAAAAGTATGCAGAACATTAGAAACATTGCGATTATCGCTCACGTGGACCATGGAAAAACCACGTTGGTGGACAAAATGCTATTGGCGGGGCATTTGTTCCGCGAAAACCAACAGACCGGCGAGCTGATGCTGGACAACAACGAATTGGAACGCGAACGCGGAATCACCATTCTCTCCAAAAATGTTTCCATAGATTATAAAGACACGAAAATCAACATTATCGACACCCCGGGACACTCCGACTTCGGCGGGGAGGTGGAACGGGTGCTGAACATGGCCGACGGATGCCTCCTCCTGGTGGACGCTTTCGAAGGCCCCATGCCGCAAACCCGCTTCGTGCTCCAGAAGGCACTCGAAATCGGGCTGAAGCCCATCGTGGTCATCAACAAGGTCGATAAACCCAACTGCCGCCCGGAAGAGGTTTACGAAATGGTGTTCGACCTGATGTGCGACCTCAACGCCACAGAAGAACAACTGGATTTCCCCGTGGTCTATGGCTCGGCGAAAAACAATTGGATGGGGCCGGATTGGAAAACGCCCACGGGCGACATCCTCTACCTGCTGGACCAAATCATCGAACACATCCCGGCACCGCAACAACTGGAGGGCACCCCGCAGATGCTCATCACCTCACTGGACTATTCCAACTACACGGGACGCATCGCCGTGGGGCGCGTACACCGCGGCACGTTGAAAGAAGGCATGAACATCACCATCAGCCACCGCGACGGCTCGAAAGAAAAGACCAAGATCAAGGAACTGCACACATTCACCGGCATGGGGCGCAAACGCACGTCGGAAGTGTCCTCGGGTGACATCTGCGCCATCGTGGGACTGGAGAATTTTGAAATCGGCGACACCATCTGCGATTTCGAGAATCCCGAGCCACTCCCCCCCATCACCATCGACGAGCCGACGATGAGCATGCTTTTCACCATCAACGACTCCCCTTTCTTCGGCAAGGAAGGCAAATACTGCACGAGCCGGCACATCAACGAACGCCTCGAAAAGGAACTGGAGAAAAACCTCGCCCTGCGCGTGACGCTGGCCGAAGGCTACACCGACCGCTGGATTGTGGCCGGACGCGGTGTGCTCCACCTCTCCGTGCTCATCGAGACCATGCGCCGCGAAGGCTACGAGCTGCAAGTGGGGCAGCCGCAGGTGATTTACAAGGAAATCGACGGGCAACGTTGCGAACCCATCGAGGAACTGACCATCAACGTGCCTGAAGAATTTGCCAGCAAGATGATCGACATGGTGACCCGCCGCAAGGGCGAAATGACCTCCATGGACACACAAGGCAGCCGGGTGAACATCGAATTCAACATCCCCTCGCGCGGCATCATCGGGCTGCGCACCAACGTGCTCACCGCCAGCCAAGGCGAAGCCATCATGGCCCACCGGTTCAAGGAATACCAGCCCTATAAGGGGGACATCAGCCGCCGCAGCAACGGCGTGATGATTGCCTTGGAAAGCGGCACGGCCTTCGCTTATGCCATCAACAACCTGCAAGACCGCGGCAAGTTTTTCATCGAACCGCAGGAACAGGTCTATGCCGGGCAAATCGTGGGGGAACACATCCACGAGAACGACCTCGTGGTGAATGTCACCAAGAGCAAACAACTGACCAACATGCGTGCGTCCGGATCGGACGAAAAAGCCCGTATCGTGCCGGCCGTGAAATTCTCCCTGGAAGAAGCATTGGAATACATCCGTGAAGACGAATACGTGGAAGTGACTCCGAAGAGCATGCGCATGCGCAAGGTCATCCTCGACCACACGGAGCGCAAACGCGCCAACCGGGACTAAAACGCACAAAAAGACACGACAAGACGGAACGGCAGTGCCACCGGGCGTTCTCACCCGGTGGCACTGCCGTTCTCATTTTCCACCCCGCCGCAACAAGAATGTCACATGGCCGTATCTTCCTGACACGGCCGCGAACCTCACAAAGGGCTAAAAAGCAAACTCCTTTCCCGACAAAGCCGTGACACACGAAACAAAATACAAAAATTTTGCCCCGCATTTCCATATATTTTGCGTATTTTAGCCGGAAAATCCAATCAAACAAGTCATGAAAAGGCATTTGTCTTCTTGGATGCTATGGTGCATCTTTCTCCCCACATGGGCACAAGCCCCGGCCAACTATTACGAAACTGCCGCAAACCAGCAGGGCGCAGACCTGAAAACCGCCCTGTTCCACATCGTCAACGCGCATACCGTGCGCAGCTACGCCCAACTTTGGACGGACATGCAGTCCACCGACCAACGGGCTGACGGCAGGGTGTGGGACATGTATTCCTCCACCACGGACTTCACCTTTGTCAGCGACCAATGCGGCAACTATAAAGGAGAAGGCGATTGCTATAACCGCGAACATTCGTTCCCCAAGAGCTGGTTCAATGATGCCAGCCCGATGTACACCGACCTGTTCCACCTCTATCCCACGGACGGTTACGTGAACAACCGACGGAGCAATTATCCGTTTGGCGAGACGAACCGCCCCACCTATACCTCGGACAACGGATTCAGCCGTCTCGGCCCGTCCTCGATCAGCGGCTACAGCGGGACTGTTTTCGAGCCGGCGGACGAATACAAGGGCGACTTCGCGCGCACCTATTTCTATATGGCCACCTGCTATGAAGACCGCATCGTCAATTGGAACAGCGACATGCTGGACGGAAAAAAATATCCGGGATTTGCCACTTGGGCACTCAACATGCTGCTCCGTTGGGCGGCGGAAGACCCGGTGAGCGAAAAGGAGGTGGAACGGAACAACGCCGTTTACCGCATACAAGGCAACCGCAACCCCTACATCGACTTCCCAGGCTTGGAACAATACGTGTGGGGCGACAAAACGGACATCGCCTTCGACCCGGACAACTACGAAGAAGGCGGCACGGTCGTGGTGCCCGAGGTAGCAGCCCCGGCATTCACCCCGCCATCCGGAACCGTACCCGCAGGAACGGTGGTCACGCTGACCTGTGCCACGGAGGACGCTTACATCGTTTACTCAGTGGATAACGAAGGATGGCACACGGAAGAACCTCCCGTGTCCGTCACCATCGACGCGCCAACCACGATTTCCGCATACGCCATGAAAGGCGACAAGGTGAGCGAGACCGTGACCGCAGCTTACACCATCTCCTCCACCCAACCCGACGAAGGCATGCAGACATTCCGCAGGGTGGCTTCAACCGCCGAATTACACGCCGGGCAACGCTACCTGATTGTATGCGAGAGCGAAGGGGTAGCCATGGGGGCGGCCGACGACGACATCCGAAGCTATGCGGAAGTCACCGCCTCAGCCGGACAAATCCGCACGGAAACCAACGAGGACGGACTCCCCTACCAGTTCACCCTCGGGGGCAAAGCCGGGGCATACACGCTCTATGACGCGACGGCCAACGTCTATCTGTCGCTGGACAACAGCAACAACAAGCTCCATTCCTCCACCACGGCGGACACGGACAACGCCCGTTGGGACATCACAATCAGCAACGGCGAGGCACATATATATAATAAGGTGTATGACAACCGCTCCATCCAATACAATGCCAGCTCGCCGCGCTTTGCATGCTACATGAGCAAGCAACAGTCCGTCGCCCTCTACGTCAACACGTCCGGCGGCACGGGTATCACCACGACCGTAACCGACGACAAGCCGCAAATGGTTGACGTATATACATTAGACGGAAGACTGGTACGAAAAGACGCTGCACGGACAGAAGCACTGCGGGGATTGAAACCCGGGGTTTATGTAGTGAAAGGGAAAAAAGTACAAGTGCGATAGGGGGAAATGCCGGATTACCAAGAAGCTGTTTTGAATTTCTACAAAAAGTTTTTTCCCGGCTTGATGCACTCATTTTCGTGTGTGCTTTGGGCGATAAATTCAATACAGTTCCTAAAAAAATCCCTCCGCCCAACAAACGGCGGAGGGATTTTTCCTATCTATCTATAAAACGTCACATGAAAAGGACACACGCCCACTCACTTCTTGCAATTCCAAGGCTTGATTTGCTTGAAGAAATCGTTGCCCTTGTTGTCCACCAGGATAAAGGCGGGGAAGTCCTGCACTTCAATCTTCCAAATGGCTTCCATGCCCAGTTCCGGATATTCCACGCATTCGATGCTCTTGATGTTGTTCTGTGCGAGGATGGCTGCCGGGCCGCCGATGGAACCCAGATAGAAACCGCCGTGCTTCTTGCAGGCATCGGTCACCACCTGGCTGCGGTTGCCCTTGGCCAGCATGATCATCGAACCGCCATGGCTTTGGAACAAATCCACGTATGGATCCATGCGGTTGGCCGTGGTCGGCCCCATCGAGCCGCAGGCCATGCCGGCAGGAGTCTTGGCCGGCCCGGCATAATAGATGGGATGGTCTTTGATGTACTGCGGCAAGTCTTCGCCACGGTCGAGACGCTCCTTCAGCTTCGCATGGGCGATGTCACGGCCCACGATGATCGTACCGTTCAAGGAGAGGCGTGTAGCCACGGGATACTTGTCCAGCTGGGCCAGAATCTCGCTCATCGGGCGGTTCAGGTCCACGCGCACCACTTCGCCCTCGCCGGCCTGGCGCAGTTCCTCCGGAATCAGTTCGCCCGGGTTGCTGTCGAGTTTCTCAATCCAAATACCGTCCTTGTTGATTTTGCACTTGATGTTGCGGTCGGCCGAGCAGGACACGCCCAAGCCTACCGGGCAGGAAGCCCCGTGGCGCGGCAGGCGGATGATGCGCACGTCGTGGGCGAAATACTTGCCGCCGAACTGTGCGCCGAGCCCGATCTTGTGTGCCTCTTCCAGCACCTGCTTCTCCAGTTCCACGTCGCGGAAAGCGCGTCCCATGGCATCGCCCGTGGTAGGCAGGTTGTCGTAGTAGTGCGTGGAAGCAAGCTTCACGGTCAGCAAATTCTTTTCGGCCGAAGTGCCGCCGATGACGAAGGCGATATGGTAAGGAGGACAAGCCGCCGTGCCGAGGCTCTTCATCTTCTCAATCATGAAAGGCACCAGCGTGGCCGGGTTCAGGATGGCCTTCGTCTCCTGGTAAAGGTAGGTCTTGTTGGCCGACCCGCCGCCCTTGGTCACGCAAAGGAAACGGTATTCCATGCCTTCCGTAGCCTCGATGTCTATCTGCGCCGGCAGGTTGCACTTGGTGTTCACTTCCTCGTACATGCTCAGCGGAGCGTTCTGGCTGTAACGCAGGTTCTCTTCCGTGTAAGTCTTATATACGCCTTTGGAGAGGGCTTCCTCATCGCAGAAACCAGTCCACACCTGCTGTCCCTTCTCGCCATGGATGATGGCCGTACCCGTGTCTTGGCAGAATGGCAACACGCCTTTGCAAGCCACTTCGGCGTTGCGCAGGAACGTCAATGCCACGTATTTGTCGTTGTCGCTGGCCTCCGGGTCGTGAAGGACTTTGGCCACCTGCTCGTTATGTGAACGGCGCAACATGAACGACACATCGCGGAAAGCCGCGTTGGCCATCGCCGTCAAGCCTTCGGGCGCCACTTTCAGGATGGGATGCCCTTCAAACTCGCCAACCGACACATAGTCCTTGGTCAGCAGATAATACTCCGTCTCGTCCTGTCCCAACTGGAACATCGGAGCATACTTAAATTCTGGTGCATTTGCCATAATCGTTTTGTTTATTAATCAAGAGTTGTCTTTATCTGTCTTATCTTTGCAAAGATAGCGTTTTTTCCGTTCTCACGCCTCTTCATCATCGTATTTGTCAAAAAGGAAATCATTATAAGGATACTTCTGCACGTGGAGTTCGCGCACCTTGGCATAAAGCACCTTTCTCAGTTCTTCGATGTTCGTCTTTTCACGTGCGGAAACGAAAATGCAATTCTCGTCGCAACGCGCCATCCACGTCTTCATCAGGTCGGCGAGCGACACGTTCTCCTTCCCGCCCGGGGTCAGGTCGTCCTCGTCCTTTTCCACCCAACGGTAGGCATCTATCTTGTTGAACACAATCATGGAAGGCTTCCCGCTGCATCCCAAGTCGGCCAAGGTTTTTTCCACCACCTGTATCTGCTCCTCGAAGTCGGGATGGGCGATGTCCACCACGTGCAGCAACAAGTCGGCCTCGCGCACCTCGTCCAACGTGCTCTTGAACGAGTCCACCAAGTCGGTAGGCAGTTTGCGGATGAAGCCCACCGTGTCGGAAAGCAGGAACGGCAGGTTGTCAATAATCACCTTGCGCACAGTGGTGTCCAACGTGGCGAACAGTTTGTTCTCGGCGAACACCTCGCTCTTGGACAGCAAGTTCATCAGTGTGCTCTTGCCCACATTGGTGTAGCCCACCAAGGCCACGCGGATCATCCGCCCGCGGTTGCTCCGCTGCGTGGTCTTCTGCCGGTCGATGTCGGCCAGCCGCTGCTTCAGGAGCGACATGCGGTTGAGGATGATGCGTCGGTCCATCTCCAGCTGTGTCTCGCCCGGGCCGCGCAGCCCCACCGAGCCTTTTCCACCCCCCGACCCGGAGCCGCCGCCCTGGCGTTCCAAGTGCGTCCAAAGCCGCTGCAGGCGCGGCAACATGTAGCGGTATTGCGCCAGTTCCACTTGCGTCTTGGCATTTGCCGTCTGTGCCCTCATGGCGAAGATGTCCAGAATCAGCGACGTGCGGTCGAGGATCTTCACTTTCAGCTCTTTCTCTATATTGCGCAACTGCTTGGCCGACAGTTCGTCGTCGAAGATGACCATTCCTATTTCCCGTTCGGCTTCCTCTTCCGCTTCGATGTAGGCCCTTATCTCTTCCAGTTTCCCTTTCCCCACGTAGGTCACGGAATGAGGGCCGTTCACCTTCTGCGTGAACCGCTTCACCGTAACGGCACCCGCCGTGTGGGCCAGGAACTCCAATTCATCCAAGTATTCTTTTGTTTTCCGCTCGTCTTGGTTTTGGGTAATCAAGCCGACCAAGACCGCCGTTTCGGCCTGAGCCTCGGAAATCACAAACTCTTTCATTCGTCAACGCTTTTTTCAAAAGACAAAAATACACAAATCCCGGCGGGAAAACAAACAGAAACTTCCTGAAGTTGCAAGAAAAAACGTATATTTGCAAACGAACAAAAACCATTTCCGGCATTCCGCCCGGCAGATGACATAAACTTTAGCACACACCTCATGAAAACATTTGTCCTTACATTAACCGCAGCATTGCTTTTCCCCCTTACGCTCCACGCCCAGCAGGCTCCCATCGACGAGCGCACCCCCATCCCTTACGAATACCCCGCCTTCCGCGACGCAACCGTGACCATGATGTTCGGCAGCCGGAAACACGTGAAAGGCAACATCTACCTGGACGGCAGCAAATTCTACTTCATGCAGGACGGAAAAGCCATTGAAGCCGACCCCTTCAACATCCACCGGGTGCAGTTCGGCGACAGCCTCTACATCCCCATAAAAGACGCCATGGCCCTCATCGTGGCCGAAGACAGCGGCGACATGCTCGTCTGCGTCAAGACGATAGACACCTACAAGATGAAAGGACGGAAAGACGGGTTCGGCGGACGCGACCAAAGCGGCGAGGGACTTCCGTTCTTCCAACTGGACGTGAACGGCGTACTCGGCATGGTGGAGCTGGACAACAGCGAAGCCCGGGAAAAAGCCAAACTGTTCCCCCTGAAACGGGAATACTACTTCCTGCTCGACGGCGACATCGTGCCTGCCAAAGAACGCCCCGTGCTGTGTCGTTACAATAAGGCCCAACGAAAAATGCTACGGGGCGTAACCGAGAACCGCTTCTGGAGCTGGAGGGACGAAAAGTCGCTGGTGCAACTGCTATACATTCTGTAACTGCACCAGCGACAAGCGAAAGGTGTCACCGCACATACATACGGCAAACGTTCCGGCATTTCCGCTTACCGAAAGAATCATGCGAAGTTGGTCCGGTTGCCCGATTCTACATAGGGATATTCAGCAAATAGCCCGTACCCCCTCCTTCCATGGTGTCAAGTTCTCCTGTCTTGTTCCGAGCTTAAAAAGAAGTTGACTATAGTGGCTATATCCATGCGTTTTGTCCGCATGCGTTCACGACGGCTCGTCGGTTGCATGTTTGTGCGACCGATGCCATCCTGCAAGTCCGGCATTTTTATGCGGTGTTCCGTTTTTCCCGTAGCTTCTCTTCTTTCCTTCTCCTACGCTCCGCCAGGATGGCCGCGTTTGCCATGTGTATGGCGAAGAACAGTTGCAGCGTTTCGCTGTCCTTGTTCCGTGCGGCTATGCGCGAGACACCGTAATGCTGTTTCTGGTTGCCGAAGCTTCCTTCCATGAGTGTGGCGCGAAGTTTTCCGATGATGCGCCTCGCTGCCCTCGTCCCGTCCTCCTTGGGCTGCGGCCCCTTGCGCACGAAGGAAGTCGTGATGTTCCTCTTCGTGCAGTAGCTGCGGTTGTCATTGTTGGCGTAAATGGTGTCCGCCCCGGCCTCCCTGACTTCCACGCCGGTAAGCTCCTCCTGGTATTCGACGGCCTGTTTCAGGCGTATGCCCTCGTTGAACGCCTCAAAGGAATGGTGCTCGATGAAGGAGATGCCGTCTATTTGTATGTTGTTGACCTTGGCGCCGAACTCGACCCGCTTGTTTTCCTTCCCGCGGACGATGGGGCGGATGTAAGAGCGGTCGATGCTCACGACACGGTGCTTGACCTCTTTCTTGTTGAAGAGGTCGGACTGTTGCCTGTATACCGTCCGGATGGCTGTGAGGCGCTTTTCCTGTCCGGCGGTCAGGTGGATGTCCGGCGAGAAGCGGTTGCGCAGCGAGTTCCACTGGCTTACCAGCTTGCACAGGAGCGAAAGCAGCCTTCGAAGCATTTTTTGGGTGGCCTGCTTCTTGGGCTTGCGCTGTTTGGCATACGCCAGACGGGCTTTGGCCACGTCATTGAACTTGTTGCGCGGCTGCTTCTCCTTCAACGACTTGCAAGTGGCCGCCATGAGGGAATGCAGCCAGTCGCAGCATTCCCACAGCAACTTGACATCCGTCGGATAGCGGAGCAGGCTTTCGTAACAGGTGGCGTCGGTCAGGCTGCGGTCAAGGCGGGAGAGGCTGCCTTTCCAACTGTCGAAGAGCACACGTTGCATTTCCTTTATGTCCAATACGGAGGCCAGACGGTTGCGGATGGCGCTGACAATCTTGCCGTCCTTCAGGGGCTGGGAGGAGTCGATGAGCACACCGCAGAACATCTGCATGTGCAGGTTCCCGTTGAGCATTTCCACAAGGCCGTCGTCCGACAGCCCGGTGTAGGGACGCAGGAACATCAGGGCCACCTCCCCCTCGATGGGGAACAGGGGCTTGCGTCCTTGTGGACACCGGCGCAGTTTGGAGGCAATCAGCCTCCCCATTTCCTTTAAGGGAAGGGTGCGGTAAATCGTAAGCATTCGATAAACTACAGTCATTAAATATCTATATAATGATAGCGACTGTTACTATTGGATTCATAGTGA
>CALUFQ010000026.1 GCA_944319925.1 uncultured Paraprevotella sp. | reverse complement strand
TTCATCCGAGCCCCGAAAAAGAAATTCCGAGCCCCGAAAAAAGAATTCCGGGGCTCGGAATTTCGCGTTCCAGCCCTGAAATTTCCCGTCAGACTGCTCCAAAAAATGAATGACTTTGACAAAGCCTTGCACAGAAGCCCCATTTTGTGCAGAAAAATCGCGCAAAAATCTGCTATTTGGGCCGGATTGCGCAAAAGTCTCGTCATGAAAATTGCCTAAAACGGAACAAATTGTCTATTCTCACAAGCATTTCATGACATTTTGATTTTTTGCCGCGTGGGATTTGCAATCCCACGCAACTAAATATCAGGATTTTTAATCCCCAAAAAACATACCGTTTGATTGCATAGACCTAGGCTTCACGCAACTAAGCCCTTACGGGCTTGCGGATTCGGAAATCCGCACCTCAATTGCGACGGATTTGTAATCTGCACAACGTACCGGCGGGGAAGCATGGAACCGTTCTCCACTAAATTTCCACTGTCTCATCCTGTAGCCCCGCAAAACGCATGAAATATAACAAAATAAAGGAGACACCGCCCTGCTTCCGCGTCAAGCCGCCTCCTTTTTCTGTTGGACTACCAGGACTCGAACCTGGAAAAACAGGACCAGAATCTGTTGTGTTACCATTACACCATAGTCCAATTCAAATACTTTCCAAGTTGGGCTACCAGGACTCGAACCTGGAAAAACAGGACCAGAATCTGTTGTGTTACCATTACACCATAGCCCAATTCCGCATTTCGACTGCAAAGGTAGCTACTTTTTTTGAACCCGCAAATTTTTATTTGCTTTTTTCACTTTCCAAAATCATTCCAGCCTTCCTGACGGCATGTGGCAGTTGCACTTCCGTTGCAAACAGCGATAACTGACCATATTACCTAAAAAAGATAAAAAGCGGCTTGTTTTAGGCGCAAAAATTGAAATGATAACATATTATATGCTATCTTTGTCCGACATTTACGCATAAATTAACGAATGGACGAAACACAACAATTGGTAAAAGCCATTATTGAAGGCATACAAGAAAAAAAAGGAAAACAAATCGTTGTGGCAGACTTAAGAAGCATCGGCGACACCATCTGCCAATACTTCATCATCTGCCAAGGCAACTCCCCTTCGCAGGTGGAAGCCATCGCGGATTCCATTGTGGAATTCACCCGCAAGCAAAAACAAGTGAAACCCGCAGCCATTGACGGCCTGCGCAATGCCGAATGGGTGGCCATGGACTACAGCGACATCATCGTACACGTTTTCCTGCCCGCCGCACATGACTTTTATGACATAGAGCACTTATGGGAAGATGCCAAACTGACGTATCTCCCCGACATAGACTAACCAACTTGCAACCAGATGGACGAAAAAAACAATAAGAACAAAGCGCCCAAGTTCAACCTCAGCTGGATTTATGGCATTATCGTGGTGGTGCTGCTTTACCTGTTGTTCACGGGAAACGAAGGTGGAAATTCGCAAAGCATCAGCTACACGCAGTTCGAAAGGTACGTGAATGAAGGATATGCCAAAAACATCGTGGCCGCCAAAGACAAGGGCGTGTTGAAAATGTACGTCAAAAGGGAACATGTAAAAGACGTGTTCAAGGGCGACGTGAGCAAACTTGGCATCAACCCGTATGTCGAAGCCGAATACGCCTCCAACGACAAACTGATGGAACTCATCGACAAGGCCCAACAGGAAAAGAAATTCGAGGGTGACCTGCGCTTCGAACAAAGCAACGACATGGTGGGCAACATATTTTGGAACTTCTTTCCGCTGTTCATCCTCATCGCCGTTTGGATTTTCATCATGCGCCGCATGGGAGGCGGAGGCCCGGCAGGAAGCAACGTGTTCAGCGTGGGCAAGAGCAAGGCGCGGCTGATTGAAAAGGGCGAAGGAACGAAAGTCACTTTCAAGGATGTGGCCGGACAAGCCGGGGCAAAAATGGAAGTAGAAGAAATCGTGGAGTTCCTGAAGAATCCGAAGAAATACACCGACTTGGGCGGAAAAATCCCCAAGGGTGCCTTGCTGGTAGGCCCTCCGGGAACGGGTAAGACCTTGTTGGCCAAAGCCGTGGCAGGAGAGGCTAACGTGCCGTTCTTCTCCCTTTCAGGTTCCGACTTCGTGGAAATGTTCGTCGGTGTGGGGGCCAGCCGTGTGCGTGACTTGTTCCGCCAAGCCAAAGAGAAAGCGCCGTGTATCATCTTTATCGACGAAATCGACGCCGTGGGACGCGCGCGCGGTAAAAACCCGGCCATGGGCGGCAACGACGAACGCGAAAACACGCTCAACCAGTTGCTCACCGAGATGGACGGCTTCGGCACCAACAGCGGTGTCATCATCCTGGCCGCCACCAACCGTGTGGACATCCTGGACAAAGCCCTGCTCCGCGCCGGGCGTTTCGACCGGCAAATCCATGTGGACCTGCCGGATTTGAACGAACGCAAGGAAGTCTTCAAAGTGCATCTGCGCCCGGTGAAGACAGACGACACAGTGGACATTGACATGCTGGCCCGCCAGACACCGGGATTCTCGGGAGCTGATATCGCCAACGTGTGCAACGAGGCGGCCCTGATTGCCGCCCGCCACGACAAGAAAACCGTCAGCAAAGACGATTTCCTGAACGCCGTGGACCGCATTATCGGCGGGTTGGAAAAGAAAACCAAGGTCATGACCAACGAAGAACGCCAAACCATCGCCCTGCACGAAGCCGGCCATGCCACCATCTCGTGGTTCCTGCGCTACGCCAACCCCTTGGTAAAAGTCACCATCGTCCCGCGCGGGCAAGCCCTCGGGGCGGCGTGGTACATGCCCGAGGAGCGGCAAATCACCACCAAGGAACAGATGCTCGACGAGATGTGCGCCACGCTGGGCGGACGTGCCGCGGAAGAGCTTTTCACAGGGCATATCTCCTCCGGCGCATTGAACGACTTGGAACGGGTGACACGGCAGGCATACAGCATGATTGCCTACTTCGGCATGAGCGACCGGCTGCCCAACCTGTGTTATTACCGCAACGACGAATACAACTTCACGAAACCCTACTCCGACCAAACGGCACAGCTCATTGACGAAGAAGTGAAAAAGATGATTGCCGAGCAATATGAACGGGCAAAAGCCTTGTTGCGAGAGCACCAAGACGGACACGCGCAACTGGCCAAAGTGTTAGTGGAGCGCGAAGTCATCTTCGCCGAAGACGTGGAGAAAATCTTTGGCAAACGCCCGTGGACCAGCCGCACGGAGGAATTGTTGATTCTCAACGAAGAAGCCCAAAAGCAAAAGGCCCTGTCCGAGAATGACAACGAAGACAAAGGGCAAGACGAAGGCAAAGAAACAACAGCGAACACGGACACCACGGACGAACCGGGCACCAACGAAAACCCGGACATCCTGAAAGATGCTCCGGAAACGCACAAAGACGACACGGGGAAATCATAAAAAGAATCGCATCATGAGCGACAAGATGAAGAATCTGATAGCACGCACCCTGACCGGCATCGCTTTTGTCGCAGTGATGGTGGGAGGCATCCTATGGGGAAGCATCTCTTTCCAACTGCTCTTCACCCTCATCACCGGCATGAGCGTGTGGGAATTCTGCCACATCATGAACAGGCGGGATGACATACAAGTCAATGCTCCCATCTGCACCGTTTCAGGCATTTACTTGTTTCTTGCCGTGTCCGGATTCTGCAGCGGGTTCACCCCAGCCGGGGTTTTTATCCCCTATCTCCTCTCCGTGGTCTATCTGCTGGTCAGCGAACTTTACCTGAAGAGCGAACACGCGCTCAACAATTGGGCATTCACGATGATGAGCCAAATGTATGTGGCCCTCCCCTTCTCCGTGCTCAACGTATTGGCTTTCCAACCTGAAACGTCTTTCAGCCTCGGCGTGTCTTACCACGGCCTGATTCCACTGGCGGTATTCGTGTTCTTATGGGCCAACGACACCGGGGCTTATTGCTTCGGCTCACTATTAGGCCGGCACAAGCTGTTCCCGCGCATCTCGCCCAACAAGTCATGGGAAGGCTCTGTCGGCGGCAGCCTCGTAGCCATCGCCGCCTCTCAGATTTTCGCCACCTACGACACGGTGCTCAACCGCTGGGAATGGCTGGGCATGGCCTTGGTGGTCATTATATTTGGCACGTGGGGCGACTTGGTGGAAAGCCTGCTCAAACGCCAACTCGGCCTGAAAGACAGCGGACATGTCCTGCCCGGCCATGGCGGTATGCTAGACCGCTTCGACAGTTCGCTACTGGCCATTCCCGCCACGGCGATTTACCTCTACAGCCTTACACTTTGGGCATAAATGCCGGGCGTACGGCAAGTCATGAAAGAGAAAATTTCAACTCTCTCTTCCACGGCGGGACAACAATTTTATCATTTGCCCTGCCGCGTTTCCCGGTGCTCCCGGTTCGCCCAACCTGGCTGCCATTTCCTCATAACCTTCCAACATGACATCCCTTCCCTTCTGCCCAGGCAATATGGCGTCCAATTCCCGGCGGACATTCTCCAACGTCATCCCGTCGGCCACCAGTTCCCTGACCACCTCACGCCCCGCCACAAGGTTGACCAACGAAATGTATTCCACCTTCAGGACATGCCGGCGGAGGAAAGACACCAATTTCCCGCACGCCGTATAATAGCACACCACTTGCGGCACACGGAACAGAGCCGTTTCCAACGTGGCCGTCCCAGAAGTGACCAAGGCCGCACAAGCATGGCTCAACACCCGGTAAGTCTGGCCATACACGACTTTCACCCGCATGCCCCGCAAAACATCCGCATAAAAACTTTCCGGAATATTTGGTGCCGCAGCCAACACGAGTTCATAACAGCCGGCGTATGCGGAAGCAGCCTTCACCATCAGTGGGAGATTATCCTTAATTTCCTGTTTCCGGCTTCCGGCCAACAAAGCCAACACAGGTTTCCCCGTCAGCCCGTTGTCCCGGACGAAACACTCGAAAGTGTCATCCGACGAGGCGCGATAGGCCGCCACTTCGTCAAGCGTGGGATTTCCGACATAATGTACCGGATAATGATGCTTGCCCTCAAAAAAAGCCACTTCGAACGGCAAAATCGAAAACAACTCATCCACGTCACGCTTGATGTTCTTAATGCGATATTCTTTCCAAGCCCAAATCTTCGGAGAAATGTAATAATACACAGGAATCTTACTGTGACCATGCACGAACGCTGCCACCGACAGGTTAAACCCCGGATAATCCACCAATATGACTACATCCGGTTGCCACTCCAAAATGTCGCGTTTGCAATCTCTCATGTTGCGCAAGATAAGCGGAAGATGCAAAAGCACTGGGATAAACCCCATGTAAGCCAAGTCCTTGTAATGGCGCACCAACGTGCCGCCTTGCGCTTTCATCAAATCACCGCCCAAATAGCGGAAATCCGCTTCCGCATCGCGCATCTTCAGTTCACGCATAAGGTGCGAGGCATGCAAGTCGCCACTGGCCTCGCCCACTATCAGATAATATTTCATAGACGCTCCAAGTCTTTAAGCCCGGCCATGGCCTGATAAGCCGTCATGTCTATTTGCACAGGCGTGACCGCCACGAAACCATGGCGAAGCGCATACGCGTCTGTGTCCGGCCGTTCCGGTTCAAGGTTCACATAATCCCCCGTGAGCCAAAAATATTTATATCCGCGCGGATGGACAGCACCACACCACTCGTTAGTCCAAGCCCCGCGCGCCATCCGGCATACACGCAAACCGGCATAGTCCCCGACTTTGGGAAAATTCACATTCAAGCACACCCCTTCGGGCAAGCCTTCACGCAACACCCGCCCCGCAATGGCGCGCACAAACGGCGCGGCAGGAGAGAAATCGGCATCCGCGTCGAAATCACACAACGAGAATCCCACTGAAGGAATACCTTTCATGCACCCTTCTATCACCACACCCATCGTCCCAGAATAATGCACACTAATCGACGAATTGTCTCCATGATTGATTCCGCCCGCCAAAAAGTCGGGCTTGCGCCCCGCTTCAGCGTCCAAAGCCAGTTTCACACAATCCACAGGCGTCCCCGTACAGGCGCAAACCTTCAATCCCGGGCGTTCCTCCACCACACGATAGCGCACCGGCTCATGGGACGTAATCCCGCAAGCCGAGCCTGACCGCGCCTTGTCGGGTGCCATCACCAAAATGTCGCCAAGCGGCGACAACATATCCACCAGTGCGTTCAGCCCTTTGGCCTGCACACCGTCATCGTTCGAAATCAAAATCAATGGTTTCCTGTCGTTCATTTTTCATTCATGTTTGCAGCCACAAAAATACGAAAAAAGGTTTATAAGATAGGCTTTTTCGCTGAAAAACATTATCTTTGCGGAACAATGCTCCACGTAGTTATTAACAATATCGTCGAGTTTTCAACAATTTAACGTTTCTGCCCGCCCGCGAGAGCCAAAGGTCTGTTGGAATGCGTTAATTTTGTGCTAACCAAACATTATGATATGGGAAAAATAATTGCTTTAGCAAATCAAAAAGGAGGGGTGGGCAAGACCACGACTTCGATGAACCTGGCCGCCTCGCTGGCGACATTAGAGAAGAAAGTATTGCTCGTTGATGCAGACCCGCAGGCCAACGCTTCTTCCGGGCTCGGGGTGGACGTGTCTGAAATCGACTGCTCAATCTATGAATGCATCATAGACCACGCAGACGTGCGCGATGCCATCTACACCACCGACATCGAAGGGCTAGACATCATTCCTTCCCACATTGACTTGGTCGGAGCGGAAATCGAAATGCTCAACCTGCCCAACCGGGAAAAGGTGCTTACGGAAATCCTTGCTCCCATGAAAGGCGAATATGACTATATCCTGATTGACTGTTCCCCCTCGCTGGGCCTCATCACCGTGAACGCCCTGACAGCGGCAGACTCGGTCATCATCCCCGTGCAATGCGAATATTTTGCGCTGGAAGGTATCAGCAAGTTGCTGAACACCATCAAAATCATCAAATCAAAGCTCAATCCTTCATTGGAAATCGAAGGTTTCCTGCTGACCATGTACGACAGCCGGTTACGATTGGCCAACCAAATCTACGACGAAGTAAAAAAACACTTCCAGGAACTGGTTTTCAAGACCGTCATCCAACGCAATGTCAAATTGAGCGAGGCACCGAGCCACGGGCTTCCCGTCATCCTTTATGACACAGACTCCACAGGGGCGAAAAACCATTTGGCCTTGGCCAAGGAAATCATCGAAAAAAACAAGTAAGCCATGGCCGTACACAAGAAATACCCCGCATTGGGACGCGGGCTGGATGCCCTGATTTCCACCAATGAAGTGCAGACCGAAGGCTCCTCTACCATCAACGAAATTGAATTGGACAACATCGTGCCCAATCCCAACCAACCACGCAGGGACTTCGACACGGAAAGCCTGAAAGAACTGTCCGACTCCATCGCCGAAATCGGCATCGTGCAACCCATCACACTGCGAAAGATGGATGACGGGACGTTCCAAATCATTGCAGGCGAACGGCGTTGGCGGGCCTCGAAACAAGCGGGACTGCGCACCATCCCCGCTTACATCCGCACGGCGGATGACGAAAACATGATGGAAATGGCCCTGATAGAGAATATCCAACGCGAAGACCTGAACGCCGTGGAAATCGCATTGGCTTATCAGCACTTGCTAGAACAATACGGGCTTACCCAAGAGAAACTGAGCGAACGCATCGGGAAAAACCGCACGACCATCACCAACTACCTGAGATTGCTCCGCCTGCCGGCACCCATCCAAATGGCTCTGCAAAACAAGGAAATCGACATGGGGCATGCCCGCCCCTTGCTCGCGTTGGACAACCCGACCCTGCAAATCAAACTCTTCCAGCAAATCATCAAGGAAAAACTTTCCGTGCGCAAAGTGGAAGAGATGGTGAAAGCCCTGACCGAAGGGGAAAGCGTGAGAAGCGGCGGGAAAAAAATCACCCCCAAGGGCGCACGCCTTCCGGAAGAGTACAACGCCCTACGAGACAGCCTTTCCAAATTTTTCCAGGCAAAGGTTCAGCTTACCTGTTCCGAGAAAGGAAAAGGAAAAATCAGTATCCCGTTTGCCAACGAAGGAGAACTTGAACGCATTATCGAACTGTTTGACCGCATTAAGAATTGAAAAACTTTCTACTGACATATTGCCGCTTTCTTCTTCTTCCGGCCATTTTATGGATGTGCGGAGAGAACGCCGTTGCTTCGAGCCTCACATCAGCCATCGAAGACAGCCTGCAACATGCGGACAGCCTGGCTAGGCAAGCCATGGCCGCAGACACCTTACGCCTCAAGGCAGACACAGACAGTGTGCCCGCCTCCACATTGCTCCAAGACACCACGCGGCATGCATTGCCCGACAGCACGGCAACGGCTGTCGCCCTGGACACCACGGCCATCGGCCAGCAAAGCGATTCGCTCCTCAAGGCTTTGCCACTGACAGAGAAACGCTTCGTCCCCGACCCCCAACGCGCCTTGTGGCTTTCACTAGTCATCCCGGGAGCGGGGCAAATCTACAACCGCAAATTATGGAAAATCCCCATCGTGTATGGCGGATTCCTCGGATGCCTCTACGCACTGACATGGAACAACCAGATGCTGAACGACTATTCGCAAGCTTATTTGGACATCATGGACGACGACCCCAACACCAAAAGCTACGAAAACATGCTCCCCCTGAACTACAGCATCGAGGGACGCGAAGACCAATACAAGGAAATCTTCAAAAACAAAAAGAACTTTTACCGAAGATACCGCGACCTGAGCATTTTTTGCATGATTGCGGTTTACTTGGTATCCATTGTGGACGCATACGTGGACGCGGAACTTTCCTCCTTCGACATCTCCAAAGACTTGGGCCTGCAGGTGGAACCGGCCATTTTCAACTTTGGAAAGCGACGGGGAGAAGCGGCCGTAGGCATCCAATGTAATTTAAACTTTTAAGACGATGATAAAAAAAATCGGAATATGCTGCTTGATGGCATGGGGCGCAATGGGACTACATGCCCAAAACGACATCACCGTGCACGACGAGAGGACGGGGAAAGACGAAATCATCGACCTGCCCGAAGGCATGACGTATGAAATCGACAGCCTGCTGAACGAGTGGAACGCGAGGAACTTCCTGAACATTGACGAACAATGCGAAAGTTCGGACGAAAACCCGGAATACAGCAAGGAAGAATACATCTCGCGCCTCAACCGCCTGCCAAACGTCATCGAAATGCCCTATAACGAAGTGGTGCGGAAATTCATTGACCAATATTGCATTCGCCTGCGCCGCTCTGTCTCTTACATGCTGGGGGCAAACAATTTCTACGTCCCCATATTCGAGGAGGCGTTGGAAAGCTACCAGCTTCCTCTTGAGCTCAAATACCTGCCGGTCATCGAATCCGCCCTCAACCCCAGTGCCACTTCACGGGTGGGCGCGGCCGGACTTTGGCAGTTCATGATTACCACTGGAAAATCCTACGGCCTCGACGTGAACAGCCTGATTGACGAACGGCGCGACCCCATCAAGTCGTCCTACGCGGCCGCCCACTACCTGCAGGACTTATACAAGATTTTCGGGGATTGGACCCTGGTCATCGCCGCCTACAACTGCGGCCCGGCCAACGTGAACAAAGCCATCCGCAGGGCCGGAGGAAGCCGTGACTATTGGCAGATATATCCCTATCTCCCGCGCGAAACGCGTGGTTATGTGCCGGCCTTCATCGCCGCGAATTATGTGATGAACTACTATTGCGAGCATAACATCTGCCCGATGAACGCCACGCTCCCGCCCAGCACCGACACGATAATCGTCAACCGCGACGTGCACTTCGACCAAATCGTGGCACTCTGCAACGTCAAGGCGGAAGAGGTCAAAGTCCTCAACCCGCAGTACCGCACGGGACTGATTCCCGGCTCTAAGAAAAGCTGCATCCTGAGGCTGCCCACCCACGGCATCAGCGCGTTCATCGCTGCCGGAGACTCCGTCTATAACTACAAATCGGACGAACTGTTCACCAACCGCAGCGAAGTGGCCGTCAACCAGAAGCCGGCAAGCCGCAGCTCGCGCAAGAGCAGCCGCAGCCGGGCTAAAACCGTCGTCATCCGCCAGGGAGACACGTTGTCCACCATTGCCAAAAGGCATGGGACTACCGTGTCCAAACTCAAGCGGTTGAATGGCATCAAAGGCACCAGCATCCGGGCCGGAAAACGAATCAGAGTCAGATAAACGCCGCACTAGAGGCGCAACAAGAATAATGAGGAGGTGACTTATGGACGATACAACAAAAAAGATGTATGATGAAGAAAAAATGGTGGACGACGCGTTCCAGCATTTGGTGGACACCTATCTGGCTTCACGCCACCGCAAGAAAGTGGAAATCATCACCAAAGCCTTCAATTTCGCCCGGCAGGCCCATAAGGGCGTACGCCGCCTTTCGGGAGAGCCTTACATCATGCACCCCATTGCCGTGGCACAAATCGTGTGTAGCGAAATCGGCCTTGGCTCCACCTCCATCTGTGCCGCGCTGCTGCACGACGTAGTGGAAGACACCGACTATACGGTGGAAGACATCTCCAACATCTTCGGCCCGAAAATCGCGCAAATCGTGGACGGGCTGACCAAGATTTCAGGCGGCATCTTCGGCGACAAGGCTTCCGCCCAGGCGGAATCGTTCAAAAAGCTCCTGCTCACTATGAGCGATGACATCCGTGTCATCCTCATCAAGATTTCCGACCGTCTGCACAACATGCGCACCCTCGGCTCGCAACCGGCCAACAAACAATACAAGATCGCGGGCGAAACGCTCTATATTTACGCCCCGCTGGCCAACCGGCTCGGATTGAACAAAATCAAGGAAGAACTCGAAGACCTGAGCTTCAGGTATGAACATCCGGAAGAATACCAGCAAATCATCGAAAAGCTAGCCCAGACGCGGGAACACCGCGAGAGCCTCTTCGAGGATTTCACACGCCCCATCCGCGAGGAGCTGGACCGCATGGGCATCAACTACACCATCAAGGCACGCATCAAGACACCTTATTCTATATGGTGCAAGATGCAGAACAAGCATATTGAGTTCGAGGAGGTCTATGACATCTTGGCCGTGCGCATCATCTTCGAGCCGCAGAACCAGGAAGACGAAATCAACGAATGCTTCCGCATTTACGTCTGCGCCAGCCGCATTTACAAGCCGCATCCCGAGCGTCTGCGCGACTGGCTGAACCACCCGAAGGCCAACGGTTACCAAGCGTTGCATGTCACCCTGATGAGCCGCACCGGACAGTGGATCGAAGTGCAAATCCGCTCCACACGCATGGACGAAATGGCGGAACAAGGCTTCGCGGCACATTGGAAATACAAGGAAGGCGGCAAGACCACGGCCGACAGCGAGGACGAATTGGAAAAATGGTTGCACACCATCAAAGAAATCCTGGATGACCCGCAACCGAACGCCTTGGATTTCCTCGATGCCATCAAGCTTAACCTTTACGCGTCGGAAATCTTCGTGGTCACCCCAAAAGGCGAGTTCAAGACTATGCCGGCGGACTGCACCGCGCTCGATTTCGCCTTCAGCATACACACCTTCCTGGGAAGTCACTGCATTGGTGCCAAAGTCAACCACAAGCTGGTCCCCCTCAGCCACAAGCTCCACAGTGGCGACCAAGTGGAAATCCTGACCTCCAAGACCCAACGGGTACAGAAAGAATGGATTAACTTTGCCACCACGGCAAAAGCCAAAGGAAAAATACAGGCCATCCTGCGCCGCGAAGAACGCGAGCAGCAGAAAGAAGGAGAAGACCTTCTCAACGAATTTTTCGAGAAGGCCGACATCGAGCCGAACAGCATCAACATTGACAAACTGTGCGACCTGCACCACATCAAGTTCCGCGAGGAGCTGTTCCGGGCCATCGGCAGCAAGAATATCGTGTTGGGCGATGCCGACTTAAATGTGCTCCACGACAAGACACCGGGCACCAAGTCATCCGGCGGTTGGACACACTTCATTCCTTTCCTGAAGAAAAAAGTGCCAGGCGGGAAAAACAAGAAAGAAAACGAAACCTCGCCACAATCAGCCCCGGCTCCTGCCATCGACAGGAAGAAAGTCATCGTCCTGAACGAAGAGACCATGCCGAACTTCACCATCGCCGACTGCTGCCACCCCATCCCGGGCGACGACGTGCTGGGTTACCAGGCCGAAGACGGGCGTGTCTATATCCACAAACGCCAGTGTCCCGTGGCCACCAAGCTCAAGACCAGTGACGGCAACCACATCCTTGCGGCCACGTGGGACGTGCACAAGAAGCTGTTCTTCCCCGCCACCATCAAAATCAGCGGCATTGACAATGTCGGTGTCTTGCATGAAATCACAGGCATCCTCTCCGAGCAGCTTAACATCAACATCCGAAGGCTGACTGTCGCCACACAGGACGGCATCTTCGACGGTGAAATCCAGTTGGGAGTCCACGACGTGGAAGACGTCAAGACCATCTGTAACAAGCTGAAAGGCATACAAGGCATTGAAGAAGTGACGAGAATCGACTAGACTTTCTTTCCGAATGACATGCCTCTGCGGTAAAATTGCTTCTTGGAAAAAGCGGACTAGAGTTTCAGGCCTTGAAACAGGGTGTTCCAGGCTTTGAAATTTTCATCGCCTGGGAGTGGAAGGAAATCCTCCCCAAAGATACAGACTTGGCAAAGTAAGTACTACTTCCATCAAAACCCGTCAGGCTGTTCAAAAACCGTTCCTTTGATAAGATAAGCTGCACCTCGGCATAAAAAACAAACGGGTTTGTTTTGTTCTGCGCCCGGTTTGCATTATCTTTGTAGGCAGGACGGAGTATAAAAGCAGAAAGCTATGGGAAAGTTCATCAACCCCTTCACCGACGTGGGCTTCAAGCGCATCTTCGGGCAGGAAATCAACAAGGACCTTCTTGTTGACTTCCTTAACGCATTGTTGGAGGGCGAGCGGCAGGTGAAGGACATCACCTTCCTGGACAAGGAACAGTTGCCGGTCTTCGAGGACGACCGCAAGCTGATCTACGACGTCTATTGCACGGACGAGAACGACGAGCAGTTCATCGTGGAGATGCAAAACCAGAGCCACCTGAACTTCAGGAGCCGGACGGTGTATTATCTTTCTCAGGCCATCGCGCGGCAGGGCGAGAGGGGCAGCAAGTGGATGTACGACCTGAAGGCCGTCTATGGCGTGTTCTTCCTGAACTTCCCCATGCCCGGCACGAAGGCGCACAAGCTGCGCATGGACATCGTGCTCTCCGACCGCGACACGCACGAGCTGTTCAGCGACAAGATGCGCTACATCTTCATCGAGTTGCCTTCCTTCGCCAAGGAGGAGGACGAGTGCGTGAACGATTTCGAACGTTGGATTTATGTGTTGAAGAATATGGATACATTGAAGAGGATGCCGTTCCGGGCGCGGAAGTCCGTGTTCGAGAAGCTGGAAGAGGTGGTGACGCTCTCTTCCCTGACGAGAGCAGAACGGGAAAAATATGACGAGAGCCTGAAGACTTACCGCGACCGGCTCGCCGAAATGGCCTTTGCACAACAGGAAGGCAGGGAGAAAGGACGTGCGGAAGGATTGGCTGAAGGAATGGAGAAAGGATTAGCTGAAGGAATGGAGAAAGGATTGGCCGAAGGAATGGAAAAAGGATTGGCCGAAGGAATGGAAAAAGGCTATGAGAAAGCACAACTAAAGAACGCGCGTGGGATGAAAGCGGCGGGTATTTCACCCGAATTGATTGCCCAAATCACCGGTCTTACCCCCGAAGCCATTGCTGAACTATAACTGATTTCCCACCCTTTGGAATTTAAGCCAAGCTAATAGTTTTCTATCCGGGAAGTTTACCAATCTCAATCCTGTCCTTTTGGATTGTATTTCCAAGTTGATGCGATTATGAATGCCAGGCGGTTTTATGGCATGTTACCTTAATGAGGCAAATCCATAAGAATCACACCAACCCGTCCAAGGCTTTCTTTAATTGCGCCAACTCCTCGCGCACGGCCTGCAGCCGTGTGACCACTTCCACGTTGCGGTTCACATCGTCGTGTGCGGTTTCCAGTGCGCGGCGCGCGGCAGCCAGTTTCATGCCCTTCACTTTGACCAAGTTGTAAATCAGGCGCACCTGCTCAATGTCTTCCTGCGAATACTGGCGGATGTTGCGCCCCGCCTTTTTGGGGGAAATGGAGGGAAACTCCTTTTCCCAATAGCGCAACAACGTTTCGGACACGCCGAACATCTCCGCCACCTCGCCGATGGAGTAATACAGTTTCAGGTCTTTATTCGGGTTCAAGGGCATAATTCAATTCTTTTATCAGTCGTTTCCAGCCTATTACTTGCAAAAATAGGCAAAACAGGCTATCTTTGCAAAACTTTTTTGGAAATAGTAACACATAAAATAGGAAAGAATGACTGCAAATGAAATCCGCGACTCGTTCGTCAAGTTCTTCGAGTCTAAAGGACACCTCATCGTGCCCTCCGCGCCGATGGTCATCAAGGATGACCCGACGCTGATGTTCACCAACGCGGGCATGAACCAATTCAAGGACATCATACTCGGCAACCGACCGGCCACCAGCAAGCGATGCACCGACTCCCAGAAGTGCCTCCGCGTGAGCGGCAAGCACAACGACCTGGAAGAGGTGGGGCACGACACATACCACCACACCATGTTCGAGATGCTCGGCAACTGGAGCTTCGGCGACTACTTCAAGAAGGAAGCCATCGCATGGGCATGGGAATACCTGGTGGACGTGCTCAAGATTGACAAGCGGAACCTCTATGCCACCGTATTCGAAGGCTCGCCCGAAGAAGGTCTGGAGCGCGACAATGAGGCCGCCGGCTACTGGGCGCAATACCTGCCCGAGGACCACATCATCAACGGCAACAAGCACGACAACTTTTGGGAAATGGGTGCCACCGGCCCCTGCGGCCCCTGCTCGGAAATCCACATCGACCTGCGCCCCGAAGAGGAGAAAGCCCAAGTGCCGGGCCGCGAGCTGGTGAACAAGGACAACCCGCTGGTCATCGAAATCTGGAACCTCGTGTTCATGCAGTACAACCGCAAGGCAGACCAGTCGCTCGAACCGCTTCCCGCCAAAGTTATTGACACGGGCATGGGCTTCGAACGCCTTTGCGCCGTGATGCAAGGCAAACGTTCGAACTATGACACCGACGTGTTCCAACCCATCATCAAGGTCATCGGTGAACTGTCCGGATGCCGCTACGGCGACGACCCGAAGAAAGACGTGGCCATGCGCGTCGTGGCCGACCACCTGCGCACCATCGCCTTCTCCATTGCCGACGGGCAGTTGCCGGGCAACGCCAAGGCAGGCTACGTCATCCGCCGCATCCTGCGCCGCGCCGTGCGCTACGCCTACACCTTCCTCGGACAAAAGGAGGCGTTCATGTACAAGCTGCTCCCCGTGCTCGTCCAGGAGATGGGCAAGTCTTACCCCGAGCTGGAGGCACAGAAAGTGCTTATCTCCAGAGTGATGAAAGAAGAGGAAGACGCTTTCCTCCGCACCTTGGAGACGGGCATACGCCTGCTCGACCGCGTGATGGCCGACACAAAAGCTTCCGGAAAAAGCGTCATTGACGGCAAAGAGGCTTTCACGCTCTTCGACACCTATGGTTTTCCGCTCGACCTGACCGAGCTAATCTGCCGTGAAAACGGCATGACGGTGGACGAAGAGACCTTCAACGCCGAAATGCAGAAACAGAAAGAACGCGCCCGCAACGCCGCCGCCGTGGAAACCGGCGACTGGGTGGTCGTGGCCGAAGGGGAGACGGAATTCGTGGGCTGGGACTACACGGAATACGAGTGCCGCATCCTGCGTTACCGCAAGGTAACCCAGAAAAAACAGTCTTTCTATCAGATTGTGCTCGACAAGACCCCGTTCTACGCCGAAATGGGCGGACAGGTGGGCGACCGCGGTGCACTCTGCTCGGAATACGAGACCATTGACATCATTGACACGAAGCGGGAAAACAACCTGCCGGTACACATCGCCAAGACACTACCTCAACACCCGGAAGCCGACTTCATGGCCTGCGTGGACACCGACCTGCGGGCGGCCAGCGAGGCCAACCACACCTGTACCCACCTGCTCGACCAAGCCTTGCGCACCGTCCTGGGCAGCCACGTGGAACAGAAAGGTTCGCTCGTCACACCCGAATACCTGCGCTTCGACTTTTCCCACTTCCAAAAGGTGACGGACGAACAGCTGCGCGAAGTGGAACGCATGGTGAATGAGAAAATCCGCGAGGACATCCCGCTCCAAGACCACCGCGACATGCCCATCGAGAAAGCCAAGGAACTGGGTGCCATCGCCCTCTTTGGAGAGAAATACGGCGACCGCGTACGCGTCGTGCAGTTTGGCGACAGCGTGGAGTTCTGCGGCGGTTGCCATGCCAAGTCCACCGGCCGTATCGGCATGGTGAAAATTCTGAGCGAGAGTTCCGTAGCTGCCGGGGTGCGCCGCATCGAGGCCATCACGGGTAAGAAAGTGGAAGACATGCTCTATGCCATGCAGGACCTGACCAACGAACTGCGTGCCATGTTCAACAACGCGCCGGACGTGAAAGCAGCTATCCACAAGGCCGTGGACGAGAACGCCAGTCTGAAAAAACAACTGGAAGAAACCGTGCGCGAGAAAGCCGCCCAGGTGAAAAAGGAAATCATCAAGCATGCTGCGATGGTCAACGGCGTCACCGTCTATCGGAGTGTCATCCCCATGCCCGCCGATGTGGTAAAGGACATGGCGTTCCAACTGCGCAATGAAACGGAAAACGCATTGGTCATCATTGGTAGCATCCACGAAGGCAAACCCATGCTCACCGCCGCTGCTTCAGACAGCATGGTGAAGGAGCACGGCATGAACGTAGGCAAAATTATCCGCGAGGCAGCCAAACTCATCCAAGGCGGAGGCGGTGGACAGCCTCACTTCGCCACAGCCGGCGGGAAAAACCCCGACGGACTGGGAGCTGCCGTGGACAAGTTCATTGAGCTGGCCGCGCTGTAAGAAGAACCTATTCTTGATTAGTCATGCCCGGAAACCAGTCCATGCGTTTCCGGGCATGTTTTTTTGAAATTCTACAAAAAACCTTTTCCTCGGAACAGTTCGCATTTTGGGGATTTAACACTAATGGAAAAATGAATAGAGGCAATTGGGTGGTGCAGAGTTTCTGTTTCTACAGACCCCGAATGTCCGCAGTCAAAGCCGGCAGGAAAGAACTGTCCCGCCTTGCAGGGGACAAGCCCCGAAAGGGGGCGGAGGAGGCCTCACACCCACGTGGCCATAATGTGGCCGTTTTGTTTCCCTTGCGGGGTCGTAACGACCCTTTTGTTTCTCTTGCAGCGGCCATAATGGCCGTTTTGTTTCCCTTGCGGAATGATACTTGGGTGGGAAACCCCTCCGGCTCTTCGAGCCACCTCCCCTGCAAGGCGGAGGAGTTTTTCTCCGCACGGGCAAGTGACAAAGCAAAAAAGCATTCGCCCTATGCGGTCATAAAATCATTCCACCTCTTCCCCGCCATCCTGCGCCTGGGAAGGAATGAAAAAGATAAAAGCTTCCCCTTCGGCCGGCATCCCCGCCGCTTGGGCATCCAACACGTGGATTTTATCGGCAGGCACACCACATTCCTTCACCAAGACTTCCAAAATCGCATTCGTGCGGCGCTGGCTCAAGGCACGGCCAAAGTCCACATCACCCGTCCCTTCCCCGAAGGCACTGACGCAGATGTCAAAATCCGGTGCATGGCGCACCCATTCCGCCACACGTGCCATATTCTTTTTCTCCGCCTCGCCCAAGAAATAACTGAATTTCGGGAAACGCACTTCCATATACATCCCGTCCTTCATGCGCCCTTCCAGGATCGAAGTCACCCAGCGGCTCATTTTTGCCGTGCTGTCAACCATCGGCCTCACCGACGATGACAAAGGCCGCAAACGCGATAAGCTGTCACGCAAAGCCGACACCTCGTCCTGCAACTCGGCAATGTGACGCGATAGCCGATTCACCTCTTCACGCCACGGAGCAGGCGCAACATCCTGAGCGATAGGACGTTTTCTCGCAGGTATCGTATAAGCGATGCCAGCCTGTAAGGCGAAAAGGGGACTGACCGAAGGAGCTGAAGCCTGGTAAAAGATACAATCGCTGGTCAGCTGCCCCCGCACCTCGCCAAAGAACTCGAAACTACGGCCTGCGCGAACACGCCCCTGTGCGCCGTAAGAAAAAAGCAGACTGTAATTGCCCGCTGCGGCAGAACTGAACATCACCCCCAAACCGGCAAAAGGCACCAACCGGAAACGCCGCCCGGCCTTGTGATACCCTTTCCGAGAAGCGCACACATCCCACAATGCGTCCATCGAAAAAGCATGCAGCTGACGGTCAAAATGAGAAATCTCCCCTGCCTGATAGGAAACCTGCAACGCATAAGACGGACGAATCCACTTCCCGACCGAAGCGGAAAAACGATAACTGCTTTGACCGCCAAAACCTTCCGGCGAATTGTTGAAATCCGTAGGAGAAAGGCGGAAACCCCATCCGCCCGAAACACCAAAATACACGTCCTTCCAGAACCGATAAGAGAACTCCTTCCGGTTTTCCCTTTCCTTTTTCCAACTTTGGGCCGTAGCCACGCCAGACCCCCAAAGCAATAACATCGCAAGGGCTATCAATCCTCTTGCGCTCACTTTTTTCACCATATATTCCTATTTTTACTCAAATCAATATAACCTCCATCGGCTCAATCTCTTTCTTGCGACCGTCCGGGAGCTCCACCATAATGGATGAAATATAGAACTTCTCGCCCGGGGCACAAGTGCGCACCTTGTCCAATTGGCCGGCCGTGAAACGGTTTCCCCGCGCATCCAAGGTGGTCACCTTTCCGTTTGACGCGATGAAAATCATCTCGAACCCTATCACGCGGGAAGTATAATTAAGATGCCCGTCAGAATACTGGGCTTCCAAGCCCTCGGCTTTCAGGAAATCCGCCTTTTTGATGGGAGTGCGGCCTTGGTAGCGCAAAGAAGTCCCCCTGGACTTGTAAACGACCGATGCCGACGGGGAAGGAAGTTCCAACACGCGCAACACGCTGCGCCCGCAGGAAACGCCGTCCATTTTCGCCTCCACCACGCATTTCCCCACCTTGGCTTGCGACACATACCACCGCCCTTTTGATTTGTAAGCCCGCCCGTTGGACACCTTCAAGTCCATCCGTCCGCCATCCTGTGCATGCACGTCCAATGCGTTCGTAATGCCTGCATAGATAATATTCATGCCGTGCGGCCATATCCAAACCGTGTCGCCCGCCGCCATTGTCTCTTCGGAAATTTCCGCCCCCGTCCCCAACAAAGCAGCAAGCACAAGATTCGAGCCCGACAAGACGTTCATCTCCACCTGGTTCAAGAACAACACGCCGCCCACGGCCGGAAGCGTGGAAAACATCTCGCGTTCCCACGAATACTTCGACGGGCTGGTAGTGGAAAGATAAGTGGCCAAAAGCCCCCTCCCCGCCGTATCGGGCAAGGCTGCAAACAGGAAACCGCGAAGACGCTCCATTTCCTTGCGCAAATCCTCGCCGCCCCTTTGGGTCGGTGCCAACATGATATAGGGCACCGCCTTCATGTCCTCGGCTTTCACCAGGCGGCCGCGAACATAATCCTCCCCGTCGGCCTGACGGATGATTTTCTCGCGCAGCGAAGCCGACAAACGGCACAACGAAGCGGTCAGCATGCGGATGCTGTCCGCCTTCTGCACGATTGCCGAATCTCCCACTTCCTTACATTGTTCCCACAAGAGACGGTGCCTGACACCCAATTCGCTAATCTGCCGATCCGTATTCATGTTCAGCACCGAAAAACCCTTCATCACGTCGCTCGACACATTAATGGCCATCATGGCCAAGAGCACGACATAAATAAGATTAATCATCTTTTGCCGGGGAGGCAAATGAAAAGCAGCCATCGTGTTTTGCTATTTCGTTTGGTTATTTTTGGTCATGCAGACCACCTCCATAATCCGGCGGTACTGTTCATCTATCGCCCGCAGACGTTCGTTCATCTCCGCTTGGCAGGCATCAGCCTCCCGCAAACGCGCCAGGCGGGACTCCAAGAACCTGACTTCCTCCGCATAAGCCTTGTTAATGTTTTCAATATTCTCCGCGATGTGGCGGAATGCCGCATCCGCATCAGGATGCCCCGCCGGCTTTTCCCCCGCCGACAACTGGGGAAACACCTGTTCCCACCTGTATTCACGAGGCGGTTCTTCGAATCCGGAGAGAAAGAATATCACAATCTCGGTCACCATACCTATCGTCAGGAACAGGTCGTCGTAAGGATAATGCGCTATCTTGAACGTAGCACCCAATATCACCAAACACGCCCCCCACGAATAAGCCACATTAAACAGGCGGCGGCCTGCACGGCTTGACAAGAACTTTGAAAATCTGCTCATTTACGGGTCAATTTGAAATCCGATTCATGTTATTACCGCACAAAGGTAATACATTAAATGAATATTCCCGACAATTTTCCGCATTTTGTTATGGAAAAAGCTGCAAAATCCGGTCAAATTACGTTCATGTCACAAACACTCCCCCGCGTCATCCGGTCTGGTTCTCCGGCCAGTTTACAAGGTAAAGCGTTTCCGTAGCCCGGGTGAAGGCCGTGTAAAGCCAACGAAAATAATCAGGCGTGAGCATGTCTGCCGCCACATACCCTTGGTCCACAAACACGCGCCTCCACTGCCCGCCTTGTGCCTTATGGCAAGTCACGGCGTATGCGTACTTCACCTGCAAAGCGTTGAAGTACGGGTCGCCCTTGATTTTCTTCATCCGTTCGCGCTTCACCGTCACGTCGGCATAGTCTTCTTCCACCGCACGGAACAAGCGGTCGGACTGTTCCCGCGTCAAGGCAGGCGCCTCGCTTTGCAACGTGTCAAGCAACACCGTGGCCTCCAACTCGGCATCCCCATAATCGGGAAAGCGCAACAAGACATCCACGAAACGGAAACCATACATCCCGCGTTGCCGACGCACCCGCCGCACTTCGGCCATGTCTCCATTGGCCAAGAAATCGAAAGCGCGGTCTTCCTGCCCTGCATTCCAGAAATAGTTGTTCTTGGCAATCAGCAGGCGGTCGCCTCCGGTCAGTTCTTCTTCCCGCCCGAGAATACGCCCTCTTATGCCATTATTATATATGTTGGCCCGTTTGTTCGACCGCGTCACCACGATGGTCTCGTCTTCCCCACACCGGGCATAGGCTTCCTCCAAAGCCTCTATCAATTCATTCCCTGGCAAACGCCGCACATCGGGGAAACCCGCGAAACGCACCGAAGGCCACACGCCACACTCCCCCGCCACAATCCACCGGCGAAGCCGGGTGGCGTTCCACAAAATGCCGCTCCCCGCTTCTTGGCGCACCACCTCCGCCAGTTCCGCCTGCCACACATGCAAGCCATATCCGGCCAACACCTCCCCCGAAAGAGCCGGGCTCTCCTCCTCGCCCACCGGCGGCAGCTGCGCCGCGTCACCGACCAGCAGCAGGCGGCATCCTTCTCCCGAATAAACGAACTGCACAAGGTCGTCCAGCAATCGTCCCGTGCCGAACCCGCTTCCGCCCCCGTCCGAAATCATGGATGCCTCGTCCACGATGAACAAGGCATGCTTCATCAGGTTGACATCCTGCAAGAAATTGTCCATCTCGCCCGAAAAGGCTTTCTGCCTGTAAATGCGCTTATGGATGGTGAACGCCGGATGCCCCGCATGGAGGGCGAACACCTTGGCCGCCCGCCCGGTAGGCGCCAACAACACCGTTTTCCGCTTCAGCCCGTCCAACGCACGGACCAAGGCGGCAAGCACCGACGTCTTGCCCGTGCCCGCATATCCCCGCAAAAGGCACACGCTGTCCTTGTCGCCCGAAAGCAGGAAGCCGGCCAGCACGTCTACCGCCTCGTGTTGCCCGCCGGTGACAGAGAAAGGGAAATTCCCTTCGATAAACCGCACCAAATCCTTTTTTATCATAAAACTGAGAGAAAAAGTTTCCCGAAATGTCGGATATTAAAATTATTTATCTTACTTTTGCGATGCGAATGTAACAATAAAAATTATAAATGTATCATGAAAAAAGCGATTAATGTCATTTTGGGCTTATGCGCGCTGGTTTTGCTGTACCTCTGCTACGAAAGCATCATGGCTCCCATCCACTTCAACGAGGAGAGAGAAATTCGCGAAAATGCGGTGAAGGCACGTCTCCTTCAGATCAGGAATGCGGAAGACCTCTACCGCCAACAGCACGAGGGCGAGTTCTGCGATTCCTTCAGTGTACTGATTAACTTCATCAAGACGGCCAGGATTCCGCACGTGAACAAAGTGGGCGAATTGAGCGACGATCAGCTGGAAAAAGGCTTGACCGATGCAAAAGCCGCAGCCATCGTGGCCAGCGGAGATGCCGCAGCCATCGCCGCCAACGGTTTGGAAGGATTCCGCCGCGACACCACATGGTCTCCCATGGCCGAAGCCGTGGTAGGCCCGAACGGCGACCCGGACTCACTCCAATACATCCCTTACGGCAACGGGGCTACGTTTGAATTGGAAAAAACCATCCACGTAGGCCGTTCCGGCGTGACGCAGAACGTCATGGAATGCCGTGCGCCGTATGCCGTTTACCTGCAAGGCCTGAACTCGCGCGAGATCTACAACCTGATAGACGCAGCCGAAAAACAAGTGCGTTTCCCCGGCTTAAAGATTGGTGACCTCACGACCCCGAACAACAATGCAGGCAACTGGGAATAATCCGAACCAACCATATAGTTTGTCCATCCGCCTGCACGCGGATGGACTTTCTTTTTTCGGCTACCGCCCCGCCAACGGGCGCGTGGCGTGTGAGACCTATCCTTTTGTGCCGGGAAAAGACCCGATAGAAACCCTGCGCGAGGCACTTGACCAGTCTGCCATAGCACGATGGGAAGGCGACCGGCTCATGACCTGCGCCCTGACGCAAAGTCCGGCCATGCAGGTGCCCCTCGACTGTTTCCATAAAGAAGAAGCACACGCCCTCTACCGTCTCACCTACAGCTCCGGGGAACGGAAGGGGAAGGTGTACTACAACATCCTCCCCCATTTGGAGGTCGCCCAGATATTCACCATCGACAACGAAGCCGAAAAAATCCTTTGCCAACGCTTCCCCGGCATACGGTTCTACCACAGCCACACGATGATATTGGAAAAGATGTGGATGCTTGAGAAACAAAGCGTGAGAAGGCTTTACGCTTGTTTCCTGGAAAAGGAGATGTTCGTGTTCGCCTACCGGGAACAACGGTTGGCGTATGCCAATTCATTTCAAGCCGACGTGTTGGAAAATGCCGTCTATTTCCTTCTTTCCGTATGGAAAAACCTGGGAATGGACGCACAAGCCGATGAATGCGTATTGCTCGGCGGGCACGTCATCAAGCCCCATGTGGCGCAAATCCTGTCAAGATACTTGGCCCACGTGGAAGAGCTATGCGCGACCGACGTTTATCGCCGCTCCACATTGGCCAAAAATCCGCAAATGCCATTCGACTTGTTGTCTTTGTGGGTCAATATCATCTAAACCACACGCCATCATGAGAATAATTACCGGAAAATACAAAGGGCGGCATTTCGAGGTGCCCCGTAACTTCAAGGCCCGCCCCACCACGGACTTCGCCAAGGAAAACCTGTTCAACGTGCTGAACGGCTACCTTGACTTCGACGAAGCGCCCGAGGCTTTAGACCTCTTCGCCGGCACGGGCAGCATCACGCTGGAACTGCTTTCGCGCGGTTGCGGGAAAGTGGTGGCGGTGGAACGCGACCCGATGCACTTCAGTTTCATTGCCAAAAACCTTGCGGCATTGGGCGAAAAGTCCTGCATCCCCCTCCGGGCGGATGTATTCCGCTATCTCGCAACGTGCCGCGAACAGTTCGACTTCATTTTTGCCGACCCTCCATACGCTCTTCCCCGCCTGGAAGAGCTTCCCGCTTTGGTGCTCGACCGCGGGCTGCTGAAGCCGGGCGGCCTGTTCGTGCTGGAACATGGCAAGGCCAACGACTTCTCCCATCATCCGCAATGCGCCGAGCACCGTGCCTACGGCAGCGTGAACTTCTCCTTTTTCAAGGCTCAGCCTGAGCCTGGGGTAACAATTCAGGGATAGCCTGCATTTTCGGAATTTCAAGCACGTTCTTACCCTAAAGCCTGCCACGCCCTCAAAGCAAAGGCGACAACAGGCGGATGGAAGACTCCGCCACCCGGCGGCCGATGGAACGTTTCTCCCACGCTTCAAGATTCAGCAGGCGGCAATGTCTTTGGTCGTCGAGAAAAATCCTTTTCATGGCCAAGGCCGCCTCACGGTCGTAAATAAACGCATTCACCTCGAAATTGCGCTCAAAGCTGCGGAAGTCTATGTTCGTGGAACCGCACGAAGCTAGCATGTCGTCGCACACGAGCGTCTTCGAGTGCAGGAATCCCGCCTGGTAAAGATAGACCCTCACCCCGGCACGGACGACATCCTGCAGGAACGAGCGCGAGGCCCACGTGAGAAAACGCTTGTCCGTGCGCTCGGGAATCATCAGGCGGATGTCCACCCCGGCGAGAGCCGCCGTCTGCAGGGCAAACAGCATGCGCTCCGTGGGCATGAAATAAGGACTTTGCAGGTAGCAGTATTGCTTCGCCCGCAACACGGCCAGCACCATTCCCTGCATGATGTCCGGCCAAGGGGCAGTGGGGATGGACGTGACAATCTGTATCAACGCCGTGCGGCTGACAAAAGGCTCACTGTCGGCATTCAGGATTTTACGACACTCATCCTCCTTCGGATAATAAACTTGGTCGGTAATCGTCTGGCCGGTGGCAACGTACCAGTCTGATAGAAATGCACGTTGCAACCCTGCCACGGCATTGCCCATCATGCGCATGTGGGTGTCGCGCCATGCAGGCCCCTTCGCCCCGGGATAAAAATAGCGTTCAGCCAGGTTCATCCCGCCCACGTAGCCCGCAATGGCATCAATGACCACGATTTTCCGGTGGTTACGGAAATCCACTTTGCTGGTAAGTTTCGGGAAACGCACGGGCAGGAACACCCCCACTTGAATCCCTTCTTTTTCCATCTCCCGGAAAAAGCGGTTTTTCACGTTCCAGCATCCCACGTCGTCGTAAATCAGCCGCACACTCACCCCTTCGCGCGCCTTGGCCGCCAAAGCTTCGCGCACCATGCGCCCTATGCGGTCGTCTTCAATGATGTAAAATTCCACGTGGATGTGGTGTTGCGCCCTTGCAATGTCGCGCAACAGGTTGTCCAGCATGTCCGTCCCGGATGTGAAGATGCGGAGCTTGTTGTCTGAATAGGGAAAGGCGCCGCTCTGCCGGCGGAACAGTTTGACGAGGGGACGGAAATCGCCGGAGAGGTCGGGAAAACCACCCTGGTAGAACCGCACGGCCGCACGACGGGCCAATTGGCTGGCACAAGCCTTGCTCACGAAATGTTCCCGCTTGCGGTTGCGCCCGAAGAAGAAATAAAGTGCCAACCCCACGACGGGCAGGAAGAAAAGCACCATCAGCCAAGCCACAGTCTTCACAGGCTGGCGGTTTTCGAGTATCACAACCAGCATCTGGCTCAACACCACAATGAGATAGAAAGTGCCGAGCACACTATAAATTACCACATCAAACACGGTTCCTATTCCTTTGCGTATAGCAAACTTACGAAAAACTATTGAAAATCCGTCCGCAAAAGGAAAAAAAGAAAACAAAAACTTCCATGTTAGCAAAGACATTCTGTCTCCTTAGCCTAAAAACACAGTTTTTCCTCCGGACATGCACGTCATATCGGAAAAACGGCTCCGCTCTGCAAAGAGCGAAGCCGTTCCAATCTTTTTTATCCCAAAAGCGGATTCAGAAACGCGGGCCGCCGAAACCGCCACCATGCGGGCCACGTCCGCCAGGGCCGCCGGGGCCGCCCATCCCGAAGCCGTTGCGTCCGCCCATGAGATTGAGCTTGTAGATGAAGTGCACCATCACATAACTGTTGATGGCGTTGGTCCACGTATCGGTACGTTGGGTGGCCGAAAGCGCACGGCTGATGTTGCTCCGCTCGCGCAGGATGTCGTACCATTGCACGGACACCGTGGCGGCGTTGCCTTTCAGGAAACTCTGCGAAAGCTGTGCGTTCCAGATCAGCTCGTCGGTGTTCATCGTCGCGTCGTCGTATCCTCGGCGGCTGCTTTGGCCGATGTTGGTGGCCAGGCTCATGTTCCAAGGCATGTTCACCTGCACGTTTCCACCGTAGGAAAAGTTATACGTGTCCAGGTTGGCGTTCTCCTGCAGGTCGTTGCGCGCGTGCTGGTAGCTGATGCTGCCGTTCACGCCCACCTCCAGCAGGTCGTTGCGGAAGTTAAAGTTCAGCCGCTCGCTGATGTTAGAGGTCTTCGTGGTGCTTTTCTGGCACAAGGCGGCGATTTGTTCCGGTGTCACCCGCGAACCGCCAAGATTGCCGTCCGAACTGATGTAGCCCACATCGTTCGTGTACCTGTAACTTGTGAAGGTAAACACGTTGAAGTATTTCTTCTCGCCCATGGCCGTATTGAACAGCACTTCGCCTTGGGCGTTCCAGTTCCCGTTGATGTTCATCGGCATGGTGGTGCGCCGCCCGGAATCCTCGTCATAGAGCATGGCGGTGCTGATGCTGTTGTTCGTCATGTTCCAACGGGCGTTCACCATCCACCCGCGCTGCAGGTCGGGGAGGTAGTTATTGTAGAAAATGCTCATGCTGTTGGTCCATGAAGGCTTCAGCCCCGGGTTACCCCGCGAGATGTTCAGCGGGTCGGAGTCGTCGGTCACGTCGAGCAGGTTCGTCATCGAGGGCTGCGAGGAACGCCCGTTGTAGCGGAAGCGCACTTGCCCCGTCTCGGAGAACTTGTAGCGGAAGTCAACGCGCGGCGACCAGTTGAGCACGTTGCGCACGATGGACGTGTCCAGGCTTCCCTTGGTGTAGTCCATATAAGTCTTTTGCGGCTGCACGGACACACCCGCGTTGAAGCGTATCTTGTCTTTCCGGTAACGGAACATCACCGTGGCATCCTGGTTGTGTTCCTCGTAAGTGGCATACTGGCTGTTTTGGAAATTGCGCGACAGCTCCAGCCAGTCCACGCCCGGGATGTATTCCAGCGGGTATTCCCTCAATTGATCCAATGAAAGTATCCCTTTGGCCACCAAGCTGTCCAGGGAATACATCGAACGGTCGGAATCGGAATAGCGGTACTGGTAGCGGTAGCTGAACTGCAGGTGCGCCCCGGCGAACAACGGCTCGCTATAGCTCAGGTCGGCACTGGCGTTGTAGCTTTTCGAGGGGTTCACGTTGTATTGGTGCATGTAATTGCTTTCATGCCCTCCGCCGGGTTTGCGTTGCAAGTAATAGTTCACGTCGGAAATGCTGAACGACTTGTTGTCCGAGTCTGAATATCCTCCCCGCAGGCGCAAGGTGAGGTTGCGCCCCTTGCTGTTCAGCCGGCGGTTGGCCATCAACATCCCGTCCGCGGACATGCTTTTCCCGTCGCTGTGGTTGCGGCGGAGGTTGCTGTTCACCACGATGCTGTCTTTCACATAAGCCTGGTATTGCGCCAGCGGGTCGGCCATGCCCCAGGCATACGGGTCTTCGTTGAACGTCACGTTGTTGCTCCATGAGTTGCTGTAGTTCTCCGAATAGGAGAAGTTCGGGCGGAACATGATGCGGGTCATCGTGTCGGGCGACCATTCGAGGCGGAAGTTGGAGTTCACGCTCATGTTGCCCGACCGCGACTGGCTGCTGCTGTTGCCGAACGAGCTGCCGCCTGCCGACGTGAGAAACGTCTCGTAGTTGGACGTGGTCAGCTGGTCGGTGTTCCGGTAGCGGTAGCGCACGTTGCCGCCCAAGCGCAAGCGCCCGGCCTCGTTCTCCCGCTTCCCGTTTTCCCAAGTGAAGTCCATGCCGGCTTCCTTGTTGGCCACGAGGCCTCCGTTGCCGCCCCAACCGCCGCGGAACCCACCGGAAAACCCGCGGTCGTTCACGTTGTTGGCGTTCCCATACATCGTCAAGCGGAGCTTGTCCGTGAAGCGGTTGCCCATGAAGCGTCCGGTATAGCGTTTTTCCGTGCCGTAGCCCAAGTCCACGTTGGCCAGCCATCCTTTCTTCATCTCCGGCTTCACGGACAAGTCGATGACGGTCTCTTCCTCGCCGTCGTCGATGCCCGTCATGCGGGTGTAGTCGCTCTGCCGCTCGTAGGACTTGATTTTCTCAATCATGTTGGTGGGCAGGTTCTTCATGGCCACCTTCGTGTCGTTGTCGAAAAACTCCTTGCCGTCAATCATGATTTTCTTCACTTCCTTGCCGTTGATGGTGATGGTTCCGTCGTCCGACACTTCCGCGCCCGGAAGTTTTTTGACCAGCTCTTCCAACGCCGACCCTTCGGGCACACGGTAAGCCCCCGCGTTATAAACGAATGTGTCGGCCTTCATCTCCACCTGCGCCTGCCTGGCCGTCACCTCGGCGGTCTTCATCAGCACGGCGTTGGTGGCCAGCTTGATGGTGCCCATGGGCACGTCCTTTTGGGAAGCTTTCAGCTGCAAGTCCTTATAATAGGGTTTAAAGCCCACAAAAGTAATGCGGAAGATGTATTTCCCCGGCTTCACGTTACGGATGGCAAACTTGCCGTTCATGTCCGAACTGACTCCCGTCACCAACGAACTGTCGGGTTTCAACAACACGACCGAAGCCGAAAACACGGGCTCGTCGGTATCTTCCTCAATCACGGTTCCGCTGACCGTCACCTTCTGTGCCCACAAGCATGTGCCCAGCAGGCACAGCATGAAAGTCAACAGGCATCTCTTTTTCCTCATGGTTCTATCCTAATTCTTACATTCGTCTATAAAAAGCCACACGTGGATAAGACGGAGCGTCGCGCTTCCGGTTTAATCCACGCCTCCACATTTAACAAAAATAAAGGTACAATCCACCTAACCGGATACAAAATTAAGGAATCCCTGACACAAAAACGCACCAATATCTCTCAAAAAAAGCTAACTTTGCAAAACAGAACCATCAGCAAGAAGGAATCATGCAAGAGCAAGAAATCATCATCTCGCGACATTTGGAAGAAAGCCTGGCAAAGGCCACCGGCAACTGCCCGCACGACAAGCTTTTCGTCCTGACCGACCGCACCACGCAGGAAAAATGCTGGCCACTCGTGGCCGAGTTCCCCTGCATGGCCGACGCCACGCACATCGTCATCGGCCCCACGGACGAACACAAGAACCTGGAAACCCTTTCCGCCGTGTGGACAGAACTGGGGAGGCAAGGTGCCACCCGCCATTCCCTGTTGGTGAACCTGGGCGGGGGCATGGTGACCGACCTCGGGGGCTTCGCCGCCGCCACGTTCAAGCGGGGCATACGCTACATCAACATCCCCACGACCCTGCTCTCCATGGTGGATGCCGCCGTGGGCGGAAAGACCGGCATCAACTTCAACGGCCTGAAAAACGAAATCGGCGCGTTCTGCCCGGCTGCGGCCGTGCTCATCAACACGGAATTCCTGCGCACGTTGGACCGGGAAAACATCTGCTCCGGATATGCCGAAATGCTGAAGCACGGTCTCATCAGCACCGAAAAACATTGGGCAGAACTAGTGGGGTTCGACTTGGAAACCATCGACTACCATCGCCTGCAGGACATGGTGGGACAAAGCGTGGCCGTCAAGGAAAACATTGTGGCGCAGGACCCGCGCGAGCAAGGCATTCGCAAAGCCCTCAACTTGGGACACACGGCGGGGCATGCCATCGAAAGCCTCGCCCTGCAGGAAGGGCGCACCGTGCTCCACGGTTATGCCGTGGCCTGGGGACTGGTGTGCGAGCTTTATCTGAGCTGTGTGCGCGAAGGTTTCCCCAAAGACAAAATGCGGCAGACGGTCAATTTCATCAAAGAGAATTATGGCACGTTCGCCTTCGACTGCAAGGCATACGAGACACTCTACCAGTTCATGACCCACGACAAGAAGAACACGGCGGGACACGTCAACTTCACCCTCCTGTGCGACGTGGGCGACATCCTCATCGACCAAACGGCCGGCAAGGAAGAGATCTTCAACATGCTGGATTTCTACCGCGAAACCATGGGATGCTAGAACGCAGGCAATTAACCCTAATCATAAAAAACCAATGAAGAAAGCATTTTTTCTGCTCGCCGCAGCCTGCCTGGCAGGCCTCCCGGCTGACATGGCGGCACAACGCCCCGCCACCGGCAACCCGGTGCTTCCGGAATACCATGCCGACCCCGAAATCCTGTATGCCGAACAGACCGGCAAGTATTACATCTACTCCACCACGGACGGCACACCCGGATGGGGCGGCTATTACTTCACCGTGTTCAGCTCGGACGACCTGACCGACTGGCGGCACGAAGGCATCATGCTCGACTTGGGGACTGACCAGGTGCGCTGGTCGGACGGCAATGCCTGGGCACCCTGCATCATCGAAAAGAAGATGGACGGAAAATGGAAATACTTCTTTTATTACAGCGGTAACACGCCCGACAAGGGGAAAGCCATCGGCGTGGCCACGGCCGACCATCCCTGCGGGCCGTTCACCGACCTCGGCCGGCCCATCATCGACCGCCGGCCCGAAGGCCAGCCCCACGGCCAGCAAATCGACGTGGACGTGTTTGAAGACCCTGTGAGCGGGAAATGCTACCTCTACTGGGGCAACGGCTACATGGCCGGAGCCGAACTGCAGGAGGACATGACGGGCATCAAGCCCGAGACGGAAACGCTCATGACCCCGCCGGGCGGCACGTTGCAGGACTATGCCTACCGCGAAGCCCCCTACGTGTTCTACCGAAAAAGGCTTTATTACTTCCTGTGGAGCGTGGACGACACCGGCTCGCCCAATTACCACGTGGCCTACGGCACCTCGCGCTCGCCCCTCGGCCCCATTGAGGTGGCCAAAGACCCCGTCGTGCTCATCCAGCGTCCCGACCAGGAGATTTACGGCCCGGCGCACAACTCGGTGTTGCAAGTGCCTGGCAAGGACGAGTGGTACATCGTCTATCACCGCATCAATAAAAACTACATCAAACACCAGCCGGGCGTACACCGCGAAGTGTGCATCGACCGCATGGAGTTCAACGCCGACGGCACCATCAAGCCTGTCGTGCCCACCCACGAGGGGGTGAAGCCGCTGAAAAAGTCGAAACGCGGCAAGTAGCACATGAAGGTCAAGCCTGCATACACGGGAATAACCCGTATGGCAGGCTGCACTTTCAGAATTTGTTTTGGTTTATCTCAAATGCGTGGGAGTTGCAATCCCACGAAATTGAGTATCAGGTTTTTCTGCTGCGGGGGATTTGGAATCCCCCGCAATAGAGTATCAGGATTTATAATCCGCAAAAATAAATCCTATTTGTATTCACTCGCGTCATAAGAAAGCCTTTGCGCCCCCAAGGATTCAGAAATCCGCAACTCGGATTGCGCCGGATTCGGAAATCCGTCGCAGCATAACAGCAGGGAAGCATGAAACCGTTCCCCACTATATTCCTACTGCTCCAAAAGGGGACAGCCCGCATTCTTGGGGATTTAACACCATCTAGAAAAACGAATTGAGTAATACAGAGTTCCTGCTTTTACAAACTTCTGAATGTCGGCAGTCAAAGCCGCCAGGAATGAACTGTCCCGCCTTGCAGGGGGACGAGCCCCGAAGGGGCGGAGGGGGTCTCACACCCACGGGGCGTAACGCCCCTTCTGTTCGCCGTGCGGCGGCCATAGTGCCCTTTTGTTTCCCTCGCGGCGGCTATAATGGCGTTTTGTTCGCCATGCGGAGGGTCGTAACGACCCTTTTGTTTCCCTTGCGGCGGCCATAATGGCCGTTTTGTTCCCCTTGCGGCGGCCATAATGGCCGTTTTGTTCCCTTTGCGGAATGACACGTGGGTGGGAAACCCCTCCGGCTCTTCGAGCCACCTCCCCTGCAAGGCGGAGGAGTTTTTCTCCGCATGGGCAAGTGACGGGAAGCAGGGCACTTGATTACAAATGAATATTCATCAGTTGTTAACCCCCCAAGATTAGGAACAGTTCCGCTTTTCCTCCGGACGGACAAACGATAGGAAGCAACACGCTTGACCACAAACGAATATTCGAAGAACGCGTGAACTCTTATGCAAGCCGCCTGCATAAAAGCATTCCGGCATTTTCCGGAATGTTAATTCAACCATCCCCGGTCTTCTAAAATTCGTTTCTCCCTGTTGCATATCCATTTAGCCTCGCCAAAACAGCTGAATTTGTCAACCCGCAAATCCCGTTGAAAGCCAAAAAGGACTTAACTTTGCAACCGGACAAAGGAATCGTCGCATGAGCAAATGGATTTTCTCCTATTTCGCCGTTTGGTTCGGAGGCTCGTTTTGGTGGGTCTCCTCCCAGTTCATAGACAGCGAGATTGTCCCGAAATGGTTCTTCGCCATGTTCGGGACGGCGGTTTTCTGTGTCGTTTGCGCTGTGGCGGCCTTCTTCCTTCCGGAAATACGGCGGACGGGGGCGCGTTTCACCACCGTGTCCGCCGCCATCCTGCTCTGTGCCGCCTCGCAAGCCGCCTATGCCCTGCTGCAATGGGGGGGCGTGTGCGATTCCTGCGGAGTGTTTCCCGCCTGCGGCAGTTTCGACAATCCCGCCGGACTGGCCTCGACCCTGGCTTTCAGTGTGCCGTTTGGATTCTACCTGGCGGAAAACAGCCAAGGCGTGTTGAGAAAGGCGACTTGGACGGCAGTTGTCCTCGTGACCGCCGCAGTCGTGGCCTCAGGGTCGCGGTCGGGCATGCTGGCCGTGTGCGCCGTATGCCTCGCCTGTCTCCCGACGAGACGGGCAAGCATCCGCAGGCCGTTGGCTTTGGCCTTGCTGGCCGTCATTGCTGCCGCGTCCGTCTTCCTCTACCATTATAAAAAGGACTCCGCCGACGGGCGGCTGCTCATCTGGCAGTGCACGTGGGAACTCATCAAGGAACGCCCCTTGGCAGGGCACGGCCCCGGCGGCTTCCAAGCCCATTACATGGACGCGCAGGCCGACTATTTCCGGGCACATCCCGACAGCCCCTATGCCCGGCTGGCGGACGACGTGAAAGCCCCTTTCAACGAGTACCTCGGGCTGCTGACGGACTTCGGCCTCGCGGGCGGCCTCGTGCTTGCCGCCCTCGCCGTCCTGCTTTTCCGGGCATGGCGCAGGCATCCCGTCGGAAGTTCGCGCCCGGCCATGCTCTGCCTGCTCGCAGTGGCCGTATTCTCGCTGTTTTCCTATCCTTTCCGCTACGCCCACACGTGGCTGTTCTGCGGCCTCTGCGCCGCCGTGCTGCTCCGCAACGCGTGGCCTCCGTCCCCGACGGCATGGCGGTGGGTGGCCGTTCCGCTTGCGGGCTGCGCCGTCGCGGCCTCGCCTGCCGTCCTGCGGCGGATGCAGGCCGAGATGCGCTGGTGCGAGACGGCCAACCTCTCGCTCTGCGGGCGAACGGAAGAAGTGTTGCCGGACTATTACGAGCTCTACGGCGAACTGAAAGACGAGCCGCTCTTCCTCTACAACTATGCCGCCGAGCTGAACGTGGCCGGTCGGTATGCCCAAAGCCTGCGCGTGGGGCGGGAATGCGAGGCACGGATGGCAGACTACTTCACCCAGTTGCTCCAAGCCGACAACTGCCGGAAGCTGGGACGGCCTGTCGAGGCGGAACGCCACCTGAAACAGGCCGCCCAAATGTGCCCCAACCGTTTCGTGCCGCTCCACGAACTTTACCAACTCCATGAGGCGCGGGCCGACACCCCGGCCATGCGCCGCGTGGCGGAAGCCATCCTGCGCAAGCCCGTCAAGGTGGACTCGCCACAGGTGCGGGTCATCATCGCGAAAATGAAACATCAATATTCCATCTTAAAAAACAATTGATCAAATGAAAAGAACCATTATCCTGGCCGTACTGGCCGCCGTGCTGGTGTGCGCCTGCCAGCAAGAAAACGAAGAAGTGTATAGCTGCGACAAACGCTTGAACGAATGGGCGCACCAGAACCTGAAAGCCATACGCTCCATGGACCGCGAGGCCTGGCTGCAGCTGGACGAGGACTACAAGAACCCGGCCTTCAACGCCCTTACCCCCGACCAAAAGCTGCTCTTCTGGAAAGACAAGCTGAAAGAGGTGATGACCACGCTCGAATGGAACGAAGCGGAAATGCGACATCTCATGAAGTTGTACCAATACTTGGACGAACATCCGGATTTATACACGGAAGAATCACTAAACGATTCCATTCAAAACGATGCCTTCGCCCGTTTTGCCTACCAATGGAAAAATGACGCAATGATAGACTTGAACTGGACGGAAGAACAAATTTATGGCATTGCCAATACAGGCAACCGCATGACCAATCGTGACGGTACTTATACGATTGTTCAGAAAAAGAGAAACCTTACGAAATCAGAAAGCATAAAAACACCGGATTGCGACTGCAACTTACAAAGAGATTCAGATTGCACAAAGGGAGATTGCAAAGGCACATGGGGAGGCACTTGCACAAGAATATGGTATGATGGAAAGAAAGAAACACGACTTTAGACTGAAGTACTTCTTGTGGGCGACAAGCCTTTGGGTGATATTTGTATTCTCCAATGTAATCTTCACCTCGCAAGGATGGAATCGGATACATGGTTTTTATCCGAATCTTATCCTTATGGAAGGTCTCATTCTCTTATTCGCGTTGGCGTCAAGGCGAATAAGAGAAGATTTCCTGCTTGGTGTATTCTTGCTTGTCATGCCCCACGTGATATACACCATATTCATTGGTGCTGAAATGGAAGAGGAAAGGGAAAGCCTTTTCAACTTCATCTACATAACGACCGTTGCGGCAACTGTCTATTTTTGGAATCTTCTATGCCTGCATGGAAAACGCACTTATAGAGTGTTCATCTCAACAGGCGCGACAATCCTCCTTATCCTTGCCCTTAACGGTTGGGAGTCCTACTTTTGGAAAAACTTTTGGCATGAGAGGTATCATTTGATAGCCTATTTGTGTTTGCTGGTAGTCGGAAGCCTGTTAGGATATTTGTTTTGCCTATGCCGGAATATGAGGCAACGGGTCATTTCCGGTCTCTTCATCCTTTCCGCTTCTACTTGGTGCGCTATCTGTCTGCCTCGTATCGTGGAAACATACCTCTTATATGGAAGCCCCAAGGGAGCAACACAACAGGTAATCAACATGAAGCTGTCCGATTCGGAAGGTCGTCAGAAAACCTTATCCGACTTTCCCACCCGTTATCAAGTCTGCCTGATGTGGAATGTGGAAACAAACAACAACTCCAAATTCTACGTCCAAGATTTCGAAAAGCTGGCCTTGCGCCATCAATACAACCCCTTGCTTTCATTCATGCTTTTGGGGATAGTGCCCGACGAGTACACTGCGGAAAACAATCCTTTCAGTGTATATGAGACGGAACATTTCACCCTTCCATTGCTAAAGGTTGATAACCCGACCGAATTTTGGGAGCGGACACAAACCTATCCCAAATTTGAACTGGTTTGCGTGTTTAAGAACGACACGTTGGTTTTCCAAAACAATATCAAAGAAACTGCCAATTATATTGAAACTTTGAACAAATGATAGAATATAAGAAAATAGGAGCTATTCTTTTGATTGCCTTTTCCTTATTGGGTTGCACGGCAAATAAAGCTTCGTGGACGGCAGAAGCTTACACATACGCAGAAGAGTGCATGGAACGCGGAGATATGACGCAAGCCCTCTTGTATTACAATATCTCCTCCGGGTCAGCACGTGAGGCTGACAGCATCCCCTATTGGTGGAAAGCCATGTATGGTGAAGGGAAAATTTATTTCATGAACCATAGACTTCAGGATGCAAAAGAAAACTTTGAAAAAATCCGGGATTTCGCCCAAAGACATTCGCTTGACACCGCCCAATTCATCGCCTTAACAGGACTTTCCGACATCGCCTACCAAAACGGAGTATATGCTCAGGCTTTATTCCACTTGCAAAAAGCGGATTCAATAGCTATGGTAAAAGGATTCCGAAGCGATTTGACCACAGGCTTGGAACAAAAACGGTTGCTGGCAGTCTCGGGCAAGATGTTGCAAAAGGGTATCTTGCCGGATTCCTTGTCTTTTGACTTACAACGATTAGCTGCAGACACTACAAACGTATGGCAAGCGGAAGCGTTGAAGTGGCTGGCCATTCAGGAAGGGAAAAATATGGGCTGTCAATACGCATATTTAGCCTTGCAACAACAGGACAGTATGTGGACACAAGAGTTGATTTCCTACACCAATCGCATGACTCGGGAGCAGAACTTGCGGGAAGAAGAATTCAATGCCACTAAAGATTTACAACAACGATGGTTGTCTGCTATTCTGGTTGCATTCGCCCTCCTACTCGGCGGTGGCATTTACACTGCCGCCGAATACCGCCGCCGACACGAATTAGACCGCATCCGGACAATCCTATACCAAAAGGAACAAGCCATCCAAATCCTGGAACGGGAAAAAGAGGACTCGGCATCCCTGCGACATCAAATCCAAGAGAAAACGCGGCAAATGGAGGAATTGGCGCAACGGGAACGCAAACTGAAAGAGATGGCGGAACTCCTGCACAACAAAAGCCAGCGGTTGGAAGACCTTTCCCGACAAATGGAGGAAATGGAAAACCTGCGCAAACAGCTCGAACAGAAACAACGCGAATGGACGGAGACCGAAGCGGACATCCGCCGCAGCCACCTCTACGATATGCCCGTCGGCCGCCGTTTGCCCGCACCCGGCAACCCGCACAAACCGCAAAAGGAAGACTTCGACGGCTTGCTCGTCGCCACAGACCGCCAAAAAGCATTCCTGGCCGAGATGGACAGGTGCTTCAACCGCTTCGCCACTGGACTGATGGACATCACGCCGGGACTGACGGAGGAAGACACCGTGTATTGCTGCTTCTTCCGGCTGGAAGTCCGTCCCACGGACATCGCCACCCTCATGGCGCGCACCAAAAGCAGCGTCTCCAAAAGGCGGGTCCGCATCGAACTGAAACTAAGCGGGAAAGACATCCCTTCACCACAATGAACTGTCCCCGGCAAAGCGGAACTGCTTTGTCAAGGGTGTATCAAAACCTGCGAGAAGGAACTGCTCCGCCTTGTAGGGGAGCTGGCCCAACGGGCCTGAGGGGTTTCACACCCACGGACACACACATAAAGTATGTCTTTGTGGACATAAGACCCCTCCGCCGCTTCGCGCCACCTCCCCTGCAAGGTGGAGGAGTTTATTTTGCTACACCCTCAATTGAGTATCAGGATTTTCAACCCGAAAAAAGCTTTCCACATTTTTGCACGAAACAGTGCCTGCCACATGTAAGCCCTTACGACCCCCAAGGATTCGGGAATTCGCCCCTCAGTTGCGCAGGATTACAAAATCCATCGCAGCAAAGAAAGTGCATTCTTCTGGCCGGGATACTCATTTTGAACGGAAACATCCGCCTGCAAACATCAATTCAACGATTTGCCTATAGTAGAAAGCATAAGTTATTTATTCACAATGTATTCAAAAATACATTTGTCAACCCGAAAATTTGGTAGGAACATCTAGGAACTGTAATTTTGCGGTGAAGGTTTAATATCATTTATAACTAAAAAGAATCATTATGAAAAAAGAGATTCGCTTATTTGCCTTCATGGCAATCGGTTTTTGGGGATTAAGTTCCTGTACGAATGAGTTGATGCCAGAATACTCTTTCACAGACGCATCAAACACGCCAAATCATGAGGCTTCCGATTACCGTCCAACAACTTGGCCCGAGCAAATGGAGTATGCATTGAAATTCCATGGTGCAAAAGCCATAAAAACCCGCAATGCAAAATCAGCATCAATCTATCTTGAAAGCTACGAATATAAAGGTTCCATATTATCTGAACAGGACCTAGTAGAAGTAAAAGATAAATTATGCGGTGATAATGCCTATATTGTGCTCTACAGTGACTTGGCAAATAAAAAATACGAGATTGTCACAATCGGGGAGATAAGACAACGGTGTGCTGAAGCGGGCATTCCTATGAAACTGGACTCCGTAAGTAAAGTCCTTGATGACAGCCTTCAAATAGGAATGGAAGTGATAGAATGCACATGGAATTATAATGGCAATAGCTACACTTCAACAGCCGTAGCTCACAAAGATGGTAGTATATTATATGAAACCATTGGCTACTATCTATTGGAAGACAACCCCACGGCCTCAACTGAAATTGAAACTAATATACCCAGAATAAAGAAGAGAACTGAAAGCGACCCGTATGCTCCTGTTTTCTATTATTCGGGATCAGGAACAACTTTTTGGGGACTATCCGTAATGTCGTATGAATTCTTTTGCGAATCAAGCTTCTACCGAGATGGCGTTTTAAGAGCGGTTGATATGTATGCCCAATATCATACTTTAATAGGTTGGAGTGGAACTGCGGACATCCAAACCACAGGTGGGATTATTGATTCAACCAAATTTCATACGTTTGCATGGGGATATGCCTATTCAGCCCTGGCCACGGTGGAATTGACATTTAATAAAGTCGGCTTCACCATCTCCGGTGGAGCTGATGGAGAAACCGGAACGGAAACCCACAGGATAGTAAATGATTAGAATTAATACGCAATCAAAAGTTACAGTTATGCGAAAGAAGATGTTTTTGTTGATCTTTCCGCTTCTTGTGTGCGCCCAATCAATCAAGGCGCAGCATCTGCAAGAAAAGACATCCGGCAATCTGGAAGCGTTATGGAACGCAAACCCCAAAGATTGGATAGAGAGTGTGGCCTATGCACAACGGCTCTCCTTGGAAATGCAAAAGTCAGGAGCGAAGGACAAGGTGCTCTTCATGGGCTACACCTACAAAGGGGAAATCGACACGGCGGAGAAACTGGAAAGCGTGAAAAAGGAATTGACCGCAGACCGCACCTACACGTCCGCGATGAAGGAGGAGGGGTTCGTGACCTTGGGCCAACTCCGGGAAATGTGCGACACGCAAGGCATCAGCTATCCTTTCGTTCTCACCGCACGGGCGCACCTTGACTCGGCGGTGCAGAAAGGGATGGTCGTGATAGACATGCAATATGCCTGTCAAGGGAAGACGGTCACTGTGCCTTGCGTAGCAGAGAAAGAAGGCCGCATCGTGTACGATCCTGTCGGAAGTTTCTTGCTGGGCGTTTTCCAATTGACCAAAATTGAAAGGTCGAGCAAGAGTGTGAAGTTGCAGAAACAAATCACTTTGGAATAAACGGAGCGTCACCGTCCTGCGCCATTAGGGCTGGTCGGTGACGCATCCTTATTTGTACAGTCGTTAAACGTACCATCATGAGAAACCACTTTTTATGGGGATGCACCGCCTTATGCCTGTTCACGGGATGCGCCTACACGGAAGATGCGGCCCTGGAAAATGCCTTGATTGTGGCGGGGGACAACTCATTTTGTAAGGAAACGACCGTCTGCAAACATCAATTCAACTGTTCGTCTATGACCGAAAGCATAAGTTGTTCAACCATAATATGTTTCAAAATCCATTTGTCAACTTGAGAATTTGGCGGAAACAATCGGAAGCATTAATTTTGTAGTGAAATCTAAAAAGAATGAATTATGAAAAAAACATGTAATTTAATTAGTTTGCTTTTAGCACTTTTGTTAGCGACAGGGTGTAATAATACGGACGTTCTATCTCCTCATTCGCAAGCTGCAAATATAACAGAGGAGAAATTCCTTGACTTGACAGATATTCCCTCTGAAGACATTGAAATTCTAACAAAGGCCAACAAACGTATAAAGCCTTATGTAGAAGTCAAAAACGGGTTACTTGTTTTAACGGCTACATCAGGGAAAGAATTGAAAATCTCAGATCGGCTTTTTAGAATTTTTGTAAGAGGTATTGCTGAGAATAACCGATTGATAGAAAACGGTACTTTGTTTGTCGTGAACGGAGAATTGTATCCAACAGACTTTAGTATGAACTCATTTCCTCGCAAACGTTCTATTTATGAAACCATTGAGAAGGGAGAAAATTATGAAAGTGTGACAGAATACGATTATTGGGGACAGACGCAAACCACAACCTATACAAATTCTGACGGTGCCTTAGATTATTACGAACAACATTCACACACAACATCTATGCAACTTGCCGTAGCTGGTGTTATCAGCATGGGGATATCGGTTACTTTTCCACCGGCCGTTGGAGTACTATATACTGCAGCGTGTACAGCAGCAGGCTGATTGTATCTGATGTTTCGAGTAAAATTCATACAGCCGCAAGAAAAGGGGGAATTACAGTGAAAACCATAACCATGCCAGGAGATATGCCGGGAGACCCGCCAAAAACCAATACCATAATATATGATAAGAAAGGAAATACTGTCGTACAATTCTAATGAAAGATAAAATCATAGAAGCCCTTTCTTGGACTTGGGCAATTGGTACATTGTGCTGGGGACTTTACTTGTTGACAGAAAGGAACAACCTGGCCATCATTCTCTTTTCTATCGGCGCACCGATGTTCAGGCCAAGGTCGCAGTGGGCGAGAGTGGGTTATTATGTCATCGCCATAGGGTTGCTCCTCTTTTGTCTGTATGCATCCTGTTCCAGAGATTTTTGGGTTTTCCCGCAAGATTGAATATAAAATCATAAAACTAATATGACAATAGTGACCCAAGACAGCGTAGCAAACCACATCAAGCCAATCTTCAGGGCTTTGTTGCCTCTGATACTTTATGGCGCAGCCATTGGTATCTATCGTTTGAAGCCGGTCTTTCCCGTCGCAGGATTGCATGACGACAACACTCCCTTCCGGATTTACGGCCTGCCGCTCATGTCCTACGGATGGTTCGAACTGATTTGGAGCTTGAATGGACGGTGGATGAAATCACTTCTTTTCCTTTTGGCTGCGGCAACCATTGTCCTCACACTCAATCGTACAGTCTTAAACGCACCATCATGAGAAACCACTTTGACGCGGCGTTGGAAAACGCCCTGATGTGGCGTGGAATAACTCATTTTGAAAGGAAACGACCGTCTGCAAACGTTAATTCAACTGTTCGTCTTTAACCGAAAGCATAAGTCACTCATTCATAGCATGTTTCAAAGTCCATTTGTCAACCCAAAAATTTGATGGAAACATCCAGAAGCTGTAATTTTGCAGCAAAATCAGATTATTCACATTAAACTTAATTCATTATGAAATTCAACACATCCTTAAAAAAGAAAATGAAAAGTTTCATCGCACTCACAATCATTATCTTCAGCGGCATTGCCGTATGGAGTTGCAGTCAAGATGAAATAGAAGGCAACGAACAACCTTTTTACCGATATTCCGCAAGTGAAATCGCCACCTTACGCTCCATGGCAAAACAATATGGCATCCCCAATGTAAAATTCATCACTGAATCAGAAACGGAATTAGCTTCCATGGAGGAAATGGAAACAATATTCAAAAATATCGCTTTAATAAAAGCTTGCGTATCCGCTCCCATGGAAATTATAGATTCTACTGAGAATGAAATTATTTACCAAACTCGCAGAATGCCATTCAAACGATTAGAAACAATCACAGAAACACTAAACATTTCCAACAATATTTCGTACGGAACTTTAACATGGTCTGTTCATTGGACACAAGTCTATGATGGAAACAGGTATCAATGTCCGTCTGTAAGTGTCGGAGGACAACTTTCTCTATCTTCAGAAATGGAACGAAACGGTTTTCATGTAGGAGCATCAAATACTAGTTTTTCCATTCGCGGTTCCGAACTTTATGTGACATTCACATGCGAAATCATGCACTATAGTAGTGTTACCTATGTTTTTGAAACCTCCAGATGGATACATCCTGGATTTAGAGCATATTAACCAATTCTTAGAGTATCTCCCCGTGTCATACTATCAATAAGTCCTAAAAGAGTTTTTTCAATCACCAAATCATTTCATATTATGACTTTCAAAATACCATTTTGACAACAGCACAACCAATGAAAACATTCCTGTTCATTTTTGTTTTCACCATACTCACCATACCAAATATGGCCCAGCCACAAGCCGACACCGATTCCCTCTACCACAAGGTGAGGGACTTCGGTATCGGCTTGCCGCAGGAGAAAGTCTATCTGCACATGGACAACACCTGCTATTTCCTCGGCGACACGATTTGGTACAAGGGATATGTCGTGCGGGCCGGAGACCAACACACCCTGACCGACCTGAGCCGCATCCTCTACGTGGAGCTACTCACCCCGGACGGCTACCTCGTGGAGCGGCAACA
>CALUFQ010000025.1 GCA_944319925.1 uncultured Paraprevotella sp. | reverse complement strand
TTGGTTTGCTGAAAGATAAGGTCAAGCACTTTGTTGTAAGAGTTGGTTCGATATTTTTCTCCGTCAAATTCGATTTTATCCTCAAAGATCGAACCTATGAGTTTGATTTTAGTCTCCAAAGGCGCATCACGGATATACTTATCTATGTTGTTTATCAACAAGATAGCATAGTCTAACTTTGGTTCGATATTCCCCCGTTTGGTTAGTTCGAGTGCAGAAATGCGTGCTTGAAGCTCTGACACCTCTTTTTCGTACCGTTCCAAGATGCGATTATATCTATCAGAGTGATTTTTATCCATAATTAACAGGTCTTCCACCTCTTCAATCTGAGATTGCTTTGCAGCGACCTCCTTTTTCAACTTGTCTATCTCTGCCTGAATTTCACGCTTACTATCTCCGTGCAAATCTTTCAGCACTTCTTCATACAAATTCAGCACCTCTTCTTTGGGCTTCAATGCCCCTACATATTTCGCAAAGCCCTCATTGACTTCTTCTGCACGTTTGCGGATATGTTTGGCATTGTGGCAGCAATTATAATAGGTGTATTTCCCACCGTTGCCTCTGCTTGTAGCACCTGTTAAGGCATGGCCACAGATAGGACATACAAGGAACTTTCTCAGAAATAAATCGGGATTAGTTGGCTTGCACAATTTAGGCTTTCCCTTTTTCTTTCCGTCAAGCAATTCCTGCATCGTTTGAAAAGTTTCTTCGCTTATCAGTGGTTCATGCACACCATCTACTAAATAAGAAGGCTTTCCGTTATACTCAGGCACTTTTATCTTGCCCATATAAAAAGGATTCCTAAGCATACCCATAAACGTGCTTTCTGCAATTTGAGGGCAATACCTTCTCCTTGCATAGTCGGCACTGATAGTACCTTTGGCAAATTCTTCAAACGCTTTGCGTATAGACTTTGCTTCTTCGCTGAACTCAACACGCAGAGTCAACCAGCAAGCGCAACATTTTCTGCCAAACATTTCCGCCCTCCGGAACTTTTCCCTAATTTTGTGGGATTTTTCAAACACAAGGCACAACAGAATGAAAAAAATGATTCTATCCGCACTTCTTTGCGGCGCATTTGCCACCCACGCGGCGGCACAAGTCGATATCCAACTGCATTACGACATGGGGCGCGCCCTGTACGATGCCCTCGACGCAAGGCCATGGGTGACCACGACGGTCGAGATGTTCAAAGCCGACAAATGGGGTAACACTTATTTTTTCGTGGACATGGACTATACCGACAAAGGAGTGGACTGCGCCTATTGGGAAATCAGCCGTGAACTGCAATTCTGGAAAGCCCCCGTCGCAGCCCATGTGGAATACAACGGCGGACTGAACTACATCAACAACGCATTTCTCGGCGGCGCAGCATACAACTGGCACAACGACGAATTTTCCCGCGTGTTCGGCGCACAGCTGCTCTATAAATACATCCAAAAGAACGCCAGTCCGCACAATTTCCAGCTGACGGCCACGTGGACCATCCATTTCGACAAAGGCCGTTACACCGTCTGCGGGTTTGCCGACTTCTGGCGCGAAAAACACCAAGACGCGAACGGCAATACACACGACTTCATCTTCAACAGCGAACCGCAGTTCTGGGTCAACCTCAACAAGTTCAAACACGTCAACAAAGACTTCAACCTAAGCGTCGGCACGGAATGGGAGCTCAGTGCAAACTTCGCCACACGCAAAGGTTTCTACTGCATTCCCACACTAGGGCTGAAATGGACATTCTGACCCCAAGCAGAAAAAATTTATCCATAACCTAAAGATACGGCATGTCTGTGGCACAAGACATAAACCCTCTGTATAACCGGCAGATTCGGACGGTCAAGGCATGAAACCGTCGAATTCCAATTCCAGTTGCCGCCATCCGCTTCCTTCCCGGGAGTCCGCTTCACGCTCTCCCCGCGGATGCGACACCGCAAGGCCAATCAGCCGGATGGGATGGTTTGCGTAATCCACCTCCTTCAACAAGGCCTTGGCCTGCGGGTAAAGCTGCTCGAAAGAAGTGAAATCTTCCGCCTGCGTCACGCTTCGGGTAATTTGCACGAAGTCGTGGAACTTGATTTTCAGCGTCAGCGTGTTACCCAAGAAACCGGTACGCTTCAACCTCCCCTCCAATTCCTTGGCCACGTGATAAAGTTCAATGATGGCCGACGAACGCAGCGACACATCCTTCTCCAACGTCCGCTCACACCCTACCGACTTGCGCACCCTGACCGCCTCCACCGGGCGCAAATCCACGCCTCGCGCAAAATCATAGTACAATTTCCCGGCTTTACCGAACTGCCGGACGAGCGTTTCCAGGCTGTACTGTTGGAGTTGCCGCCCGTTGTGGATGCCCATCTCGTGCATACGCTTCGCCGTGACAGGTCCCACGCCCCAAAACTGCTCTATGCTGAGTCGGGCGATAAAGTCCAGCGCATGAGACGGATGAATGGTACACAGTCCGTCCGGCTTACGGTAGTCCGAAGCCACTTTGGCCAAGAACTTGTTGTAGGACACCCCTGCCGAAGCCACCAAATGCAGTTCCTCCCGTATGCGCCGCTTAATGTCGCGGGCGATATCCACGGCCAGCGGGATGCCCGGCTTGTTCTCCGTCACATCCAAGAAAGCCTCATCCAACGAAATCGGCTCAATGACATCGGTGTAGAGATGGAAAATCTCATGGATTTGCCGCGACACCTCCTTGTACACGTCCATCCGTCCCGGCACAAAAATCAGGTCGGGACACAACCGCTTGGCCCGTTGCGACGGCATGGCCGAACGCACCCCGTAGCGGCGCGCCTCGTAGCTGGCCGCCGCCACCACGCTCCGTTCCTCCCCCCGCCCCACAGCCACGGGTTTGCCCCGCAGCTCCGGATGGTCGCGCTGCTCCACCGAGGCATAAAAAGCGTCCATGTCAATATGTATGATTTTTCGTTCGGTTTCCACATTGCAAAGATAAACTGTTTCGGGTTACGTTGCACTCGACATCGCCCCTACGCCCCAAGGTTAACTGTCCCCCCCAAAATGCGCAAATACGCAAAAATACCGAGTGGCGGCACATGTCCGCCACTTATCATTCCGTCAATAAGACCTGTCATTCCCCCAGTGACGGGTGCATGGCCAACGCCTTGTCCTCGGCAGCCTCCATGACCTCGCGCTCGCCCGGGCCTTTGTCGTTGATGCCACATAGGTGGAGAATGCCGTGGATGATGACGCGGTGCAGCTCGCGGTCGTAGGAAGCCCCCACCTGTTCGGCATTCGTCCGCACGGTATCCAAGCTGATGAAGAGGTCGCCGGAAATAGTATCCCCTTCGGTGTAATCAAACGTGATGATGTCCGTATAATAGTCGTGCTGCAGGTATTGGCGGTTCACTTCGAGGATTTTCTCGTCGTCCACGAAAATGTAGGCAATCTCGCCCACCTTCTTCCCATACCCTGCCGCCACAGCCTTCACCCATGCCGTGTTCTCGCGCTTCTTGAAATTCGGCATCTTCACGCCTTCCGTCTGATAGGTAATCATTGTTTTTACTCCTTTTCTAATCGCCGAACAAACCGCCCTGCCAATTGCCGGCATAACGGTTACGCCCCAAATGTTTATACGCCAGATCCGTCACCTCACGGCCTCGCGGAGTGCGCTTGATGAACCCTTCCTTGATGAGGAACGGTTCATAGACCTCTTCCACCGTACCGGCATCCTCTCCGATGGCCGTGGCGATGGTCGTGATGCCCACCGGGCCACCCTTGAACTTGTCGATGATGGTGAGCAGGATTTTGTTGTCGATTTCGTCCAGCCCGTAGCGGTCAATGTTCAACGCCTCCAAGGCATAGCGGGCGATAGACATGTCCACCCGTCCCGAACCGCGCACCTGGGCAAAGTCGCGCACCCGGCGCAGGAGAGCGTTGGCAATGCGCGGCGTACCACGGCTGCGGCCGGCAATCTCCAAGGCCGCCTCGCACTCGATGGGCACGGCAAGGATACGCGCCGAACGTTCCACGATGTGCGAAAGCACTTCGGCATCGTAGTATTCCAAGTGCAGGTTGATGCCGAAACGCGCGCGGAGCGGCGCGGTGAGCAGCCCGCTGCGCGTGGTTGCACCCACGAGCGTGAAAGGGTTCAAGTCAATCTGGATGCTCCGCGCCGACGGGCCTTTATCAATCATGATGTCGATGCGGTAGTCCTCCATGGCGGAATAGAGATACTCCTCCACCACGGGGCTGAGGCGATGAATCTCGTCGATGAACAACACGTCATTCGGTTCCAGCGACGTCAGGATACCCGCCAGGTCGCCGGGCTTGTCGAGCACAGGGCCAGAGGTGATCTTGAAACCCACCCCCAATTCGTTGGCGATGATATTGCTCAGGGTAGTCTTTCCCAGTCCCGGCGGGCCATGCAACAGGGTGTGATCAAGCGGTTCGCCGCGGTATTTGGCCGCTTCGACGAACACGCGTAAATTGTCCACCACTTTTTTCTGCCCGCTGAAATCCTCAAACCGCAGCGGCCGCAAGGCGTTCTCAAACTCGCGCTCGGTGGCTGACGGTTGCGGACGATGTATGTCAAATCCTTCTTCCATCGGGGCAAAGATACTATCTTTTCTGCACAAAACGGACATGCGTTTCATTTTTTATGTAACTTTGCTGCTTAATCGTATTCACACGAAACATTTATGGTCTTAAACTATATTTGGGTGGCTTTCTTCGGCATCGCGTTCCTCATCGCGGCGGGCAAACTGTTGTTCGCAGGCGATGCCAGTGTTTTTCCGGCCATCATGGACTCCACTTTCGAATCGGCCAAGAACGCCTTCGAAATTTCCCTAGGCCTGACGGGCGTGCTGTCGTTGTGGATGGGCATCATGAAAATCGGCGAACGGGGCGGCCTGGTCAACCTGCTGGCGCGGGGACTCAGCCCGCTGTTCTGCAAACTGTTTCCCGACATCCCGAAAAACCATCCCGTCATTGGCAACATCTTCATGAACATCTCGGCCAACATGCTGGGACTGGACAACGCCGCCACCCCGCTCGGGCTGAAAGCCATGGAGGGGCTACAGGAGCTGAACCCAAAAAAAGACACAGCCACCAACCCGATGATCATGTTCCTCGTGCTGAACACGTCGGGGCTGACCATCATCCCGGTGAGCATCCTGGTCTATCGCGCCCAACTTGGCGCGGCTCAACCCACGGACGTGTTCATCCCCATTCTGCTGGCCACGTTCGTGTCCACGCTCGTGGGCATCATCGTCACCAGCCTCTACCAACGCATCAACCTGCTCAACCGTGTCATCCTGGTGACGCTCGGCGGAGCCTGCGTGGCCGTCGCTGCCATCGTGTGGGGCTTCAGCCAGCTGGACAAGGACGAAATGAACGCCTGGAGCACGACGATAGCCAACGTGCTGCTCTTCTCCATCATCATCGCCTTCATCGCCGCCGGGGTGCGCAAGCGCGTGAACGTCTATGAAGCCTTCATCGAAGGAGCAAAAGACGGCTTCACGACAGCCGTGCGCATCATTCCCTACCTAGTGGCCATCCTGGTGGCCATCGGTGTGTTCCGCGCGTCGGGGGCGATGGACTTGCTAATCGACGGCATCGCCTGGACGGTGGAGGCCTGCGGCGGAAACAGCGACTTCGTGGGTGCCCTGCCCACGGCCCTGATGAAGCCCCTGAGCGGCAGCGGGGCGCGGGGCATGATGGTGGACGCGATGGCCACCTACGGGGCCGACTCGTTCGTGGGACGGCTCAGCTGCATCTTCCAAGGCGCGACGGACACCACCTTTTATATATTGGCCGTCTATTTCGGCAGCGTGGGCGTGAAACAGACGCGCCACGCCGTGACTTGCGGCCTGCTGGCCGACCTAGGCGGCATACTGGCCGCCATCGCCGTGGCCTATCTTTTCTTTAGCGCATGAAACCCATTATCAAACACACAACAATATGGCCGGACTGAAATCGGTGGCGAAAGACACCGCCATTTATGGACTTAGCAGCATCATCGGACGATTCCTGAACTACCTGCTCGTGCCGCTCTACACCGCCAAGATGACGGTGGAAAGCGGAGGCTACGGCATCGTGACCAACATTTATGCCTACGTAGCCTTGGTCATGGTGCTGCTCACCTTCGGCATGGAAACCACGCTGTTCCGCTTCGCCAACAAGGAAAGGGAAAACCCGCAGACGGTCTATAGCACCACACTCGGCATGGTGGGCGGTGTGGCCCTGCTGTTCGTGGCCGTCGTGCTGGCGTTCCTCTCCCCCATCGCCTCGGCCATGGGTTATGCCGCCCATCCGGAGTATGTGGGCGTGATGGCGGCCTGCGTGGCTCTCGACGCCTTTCAGGCCATCCCGTTCGCTTGGCTGCGCTACCAGCACCGCCCCATCAAGTTCTTCGCGCTGAAGATGCTGTTCATCGTGCTCAACATCGCGCTCAACATCCTCTATTTCGTGGTGCTGCCCCCGCTCTATGCCCGCCATCCCGACGTGGTAGGCCTCGTCTATGACCCGACCGTCGGGCCGGGCTATGCGTTTATCCTGAACCTGGTGTGCACGGGGCTGGTCACTTTCTTTTTCATTCCCGAACTGACAGGTTTCAAATACCGCTTCGACACAGAACTGATGAAACGCATGCTGGGCTACAGCTGGCCCATCCTGCTCCTCGGCATCGCAGGCATCCTGAACCAGACGGCGGACAAGATTATCTTCCCGTTGGTGTACAAGGGGCCGGAAGCACAGTCGGAACTGGCCGTCTATGGTGCCTGCGTCAAAATCGCCATGATCTTGGCCATGATCACGCAGGCTTTCCGCTATGCCTACGAGCCATTCGTGTTCGGCAAGGCCAAGGACAGGAACAGCGGCGAGACCTACGCCACGGCCATGAAGTTCTTCATCATCTTCACCCTGCTGGCCTTCCTCTGCGTGGTGGGCTACATGGACATCCTGAAACACATCATCGCCCCCGACTACTGGCCCGGCTTGCGCGTGGTGCCTATCGTCATGGCAGCCGAAATCATGATGGGCATCTATTTCAACCTGTCGTTTTGGTACAAACTCATAGACAAGACCATCTATGGCGCGTGGTTCTCAGCCGCAGGCTGCCTCGTGCTCTTCGCGGTCAACATCATATTCGTGCCGCAATACAGCTACATGGCCTGCGCCTGGGGAGGCTTCGCCGGTTATGCCACTGCCATGCTCCTCTCCTACTTCGTGGGACAAAAACAAAACCCCATCGATTATCCGCTGAAAAGCATCGGTGTCTATGTGCTCATCGCCGCATTCTTCTATGCCATCATGACCTTCTTGCCCGACACGTGGCCGGCATGGGTGCGCATTGGCGTCAACACCGTGCTGATCCTGCTGTTCATCGGACATATCCTGAAGCATGACCTGCCACTCCAGAGCCTGCCAGTCGTCGGGAAATATTTCCGCAAACCTTAAAGACATCACAAATATGGAAACACCGAACGAAAACACCCCCATCCGCGCCTTCGTGCGCAGGTTGCTGAGTTTGCAAAACGATAAAGCCCCCGAAGAAGAAACAGTGGCCTCCATCAAGGCCGGCGTGGAGTTCCGCGGGGCGAGCCTGTGGATCCTGATATTCGCCATCTTCGTGGCTTCGCTGGGATTGAATACCAATTCCGCCGCCGTCATCATCGGTGCCATGCTGATATCCCCACTCATGGGACCCATCATGGGCATGGGACTAGGCGTGGGCATCAACGACTTCGAACTGCTCAAACGGGCGTTCCGGAGCTTCGCCGTGGCCACCATCTTCAGTGTGCTCACCGCCACGGTTTATTTCGCCATCACACCCATCGACGAAGCCCAGTCCGAACTGCTGGCCCGCACCTCGCCCACGATTTACGACGTGCTCATCGCACTCTTCGGCGGGCTGGCCGGCATCGTGGCACTCTGCAGCACGGGACAGCGCGGGGGCAACGTCATCCCCGGCGTGGCCATCGCCACGGCCATCATGCCGCCCCTCTGCACCACCGGCTTCGGCATCGCCACCGGCAATTGGATGTATGCCATCGGCGCGTTCTACCTCTACCTGATCAATTCCATCTTCATCAGCCTGGCCACCTTCCTCGGCGTGAACATTTTCAAATTCAAAAAGAAAGTGTTCGTGGACAAGCAACGGGAAAAACGTGTGAAACACATCATCATCACCATCGCCGTGCTGACCATGCTCCCCGCCACCATCCTGACTTACCTGTTGGTGCGCGAAAACATCTTCACCACGAAAGCCAACAACTTCATCGCCGATGTCGTGACCTCCGACCAGACACAGGTCATTTCCAAGGAATTGGACTACCACCACAAAGAAATACGCTTGGTGACCATCGGGGACGAAATTCCCGAGGACGAATTGAAAAGGATGAACGACCAACTGGCTAATTTCGGACTGAAAGACGTGAAATTGTCCATCGTGCAAGGCACAAACAACCTCAGTGCCAACGAACTGAAAAACATGCTGAACAGTTCGGCCACCAAACAAGCGGACAAGAACGCGCGACTATTGGCCAACGAAAGACAGAGGGCCGACCAGCTGGAACAGGAACTGGACGTATATAAACAAACCGCACATACGGCACAAGCCGTCAGTAGGGAAATGGGCGCACTGTTCCCCGAAATATCGCGTGTGAGCATCGCCCACACCGTATCCCATGCCGTAGGCGACAGCTTGCGCCCCGACTCCATCACATTGGTTTGCCTGACGGCCAAAAAAAGACCGGATACCGCCACATACGAGAAAATCAAGAACTGGCTCAAGGCCAGACTCAAAGCACAAGACCTGGAACTCATCGTGGAAACCCAAACAGGAAACAACAAGAAATAACCAACATATCCGACAAACATGAAGAAAAAGTTTTTAATGTTGCTGGCCTTTGCCTGCTGCTTCAGCGGAATAAAGGCCGACGAAGGAATGTGGATGCTCAGCCACATATCGTCCAAAAGCATGAAAGCCATGAAAGACCTTGGCTTGGAAATGAGCAAAAAAGAACTGTATGACACGAAAGGCACTTCGCTGAAAGATGCCGTGGTCAGCTTCGGAGGTTTTTGCACCGGAGTCATCGTCTCGCCCGACGGACTGGTGTTCACCAACCATCACTGCGGATTCGGCAACATACAGGCGTTGGCCACCCCGGAAAACGACATACTGAAGAACGGTTTCGTGGCGCGTACACAAGCCGAAGAATTGCCGGCAAAAGGACTTTACGTGCGCATCCTGCAGCGCACGGACGACGTGACCAAACGGGTGGACAAGGCGTTGCGAAAATACTACAAGACACACACCGCACAATTGGACACGCTGGGCGACAACGCCGAAGAGAAAGTGCGCTACTACGTCATCGACTCCGTATGCCTGGCCATCGAAAACGAATATGCCAAGAAATATCCGGAACTCATCTGCGAAGTCAGCCCCTACTACACGGGGAATGCCTTCTTTGCCAACGTATATAAGCAATATGACGACATCCGTCTCGTGTTCGCCCCGCCCCAAAGCCTCGGCAAGTTCGGCGGAGAGACCGACAACTGGATGTGGCCGCGACAGACGTGCGACTTCAGCGTGTTCCGCATCTATACCGACGCCGACAACCAACCGGCGGAATACAGCCCCTCCAATCGACCGATGCAGGCCGGACGCTACGCCCGCATCTCGCTGGACGGATACGAAAAAGGCGACTACTGCATGACCATCGGCTATCCCGGGAGCACCAACCGCTACCTCTCCTCATACGGCATCACGGAACGGATGGAGAACGTCAACATGGCGCGCATCGAAGTGCGCGGCGTGAAGCAAGGGATTTGGAAAAAATGGATGGACAGCGACCCGGCCATCCGGCTGCAATATGCCTCGAAATATGCCAACAGCTCCAATTACTGGAAAAACAGCATCGGCATGAACAAAGCCCTGAAGGAACTGAAAGTGGTGGAAAGCAAACAACAGCAGGAACAACAAATCAACGCATGGATTCAAAAGGACAAGAAACGACAAGCCCGTTTCGGCGACCTGCTCGCCGACCTTGAACAAGCATACACCGGACGCAAGGCCGGCAACCATGCCATCAGCTACCTGAACGAGTCGTTCATCGGCGGCCCCGACCTGTTGCGCATCGCCCTCTACTACACCAACCTGCAGGCCATGGACGAGAAATCGGCCAAGGAAGCTTGGAAAAGCCGTCTGCGCCAGCAATACAAAGACTGGAACCAAGAGGTTGACAAGGAAACCATGGCCGCACTGATTGACAACTACGCCAAGCAAGTGGGAAAGGAGTTCCTGCCCGACTTCTACCAAACCATTGAAAAGCAATACGCCAACGACACCCGCGCCTACGTGGATGCCATGTTCAAACAAACCTTGCTGGCCGACACGAATTGCGTCAACCTGTCGCCGACCCAAGAACAAAAAGACAAAGACATGGCCTTGTCATGCCTGAAAAGCGTAATGGAGCTCGGACAAAAGGTGTCGCAAGATATCCGGAAATTCAATGCCGCCATCAGCCAGGGCGAACGCCTGCTTTGCAAAGCCATCCTTGACATGGAAACAGAACAGCCTCATTATTCCGATGCCAACTCCACCATGCGCCTCAGCTATGGTTTCGTGAACGACTACACCGGCACTTCGGGACACCAAGACTATTTCACCACCATGCCCAGCCTGTTGGCCAAAGTGGCGCAAAGCGACAAAATCAGCGACTATAAGATGGAACCGGAAATCAAATCACTGTTCGAAAAAGGCGACTTCGGTGTCTATAAGGACACGACAAGCGGTGAAATGCAACTCTGCTTCCTCACCAACAACGACATCACCGGCGGCAACTCCGGAAGTCCGATGTTCAACGGCAAAGGCGAACTCATCGGCCTGGCTTTCGACGGCAACTGGGATGCCATGAGCAGTGACATCAGCTTCACACAAGACCTGACCCGTTGCATCGGTGTCGATATCCGCTACGTGCTCTACATCATCGACCGTTGGGGACAGGCCGACCGCCTGCTGCAAGAAACCGGCGTGAAATAGAAACGGGAAAAACGACACATTCTTTATCTTTAGGCTGCAGAGACATATCTGCAACCTAAAGATAATTTTTTGCGAGGATGTCAGAAAAACAAGGGAAACGGAAAAATCCGAAGCCGCAAGAACTGTCACGACTTCTTCCCCGCCGCGTTCGACACCACCTTGCGCACCCGGCTCAACGACTCCGGTGTCATGAGCAGGTAAGAAGCCATGTCATTCACCGACGCGCGGTTGGCCACAGTGGGAAACTCGTGCAGGAAACGCTCGTAACGTTCCCTCGCCGACTCGAACCGCCACGAATCCGCTTTAACCTGATGCAGGATAAGGTTGTTCTCCAGATAATGCCGCAGCCAATCCGCAATGCCCTGATAAGCATGCGAGAGTTCCACCAAGCCGGCGTAGGGAATGAAGCACAAGTCGCTGTTCTCCAATGCCTCCATCATCAAACGTGAAGGTTCGTTCTTGAAAATGCTCTCAATACAATAGGCGATGTTGCCCTCACAAGTGAAATGTTCCGTGATTTCCCGTCCGTTTTTGAAATAGAATTGGCGCAACAAACCTTTGCGTACATAAACCATGTCATGGCACACTTGCCCTTCGCACACCACCATTTGCTTCTTCCGCACCGAGCGTAACTCCAAAATCCCCGCCAAAGCTTCCAGTTCGACATCGGTCAGACCGGCAAACGACGGCATCAAATCAGCCACCAAACGTTTGTCCATGCTCATGCGTTTCCTTCTTTGTCATCCGGTGACGAAGATAATGAAAATATCTTAAAACCCGGCATGAACGACAGACATAATTCTGATATAAATCAGAAAAAGGCACATTTCCCCCAAAAACGTGCACTTTTTACCACCCAAAATCTTTTTTTTCTCCAAACTTCTTCTAATTTTGCAGTCAACATCACAGTATTATTAAAAACACATTTAAGCGTATGTATCTGATAGGATATGACATTGGCAGCTCTTCCGTTAAGGCTTGCGTGGTTGACGCGCAAAGCGGGAAAACGTTGAGCAACGCCTTCTTCCCAAAACAGGAAGCTCCCATCCTCAGTGTGAAGGCCGGATGGGCGGAACAAGACCCGAATGCATGGTGGGAATACCTGAAAAACGCCACGGCGGAAGCCATCGCCACAGCAGCGGAACATGCCGGTTGCAGCCAGGAAACCCTCAGGGAAGGGCTGGCCGCCATCGGTATCAGTTACCAAATGCACGGCTTGGTGTGCGTGGACAGCGAAGGCAAAGTGCTCCGCCCTGCCATCATTTGGTGCGACTCGCGTGCCGTGCCTTATGGCAACAAGGCAATGGAAGCACTCGGTGCGGACTTCTGCCTGGGTCACCTGCTGAACTCTCCCGGCAACTTCACGGCCAGCAAACTGGCGTGGGTGAAGGAAAACGAACCGGAAGTATATGAAAAAATCGACAAAATCATGCTCCCGGGCGACTACATCGCCATGCGGCTTACGGGCACGGCCTGCACGACCGTTTCCGGACTGTCGGAAGGCATGTTTTGGGATTTCAAAAACAACTGCGTGTGCCGTGAACTGATGGATTACTTCGGTTTCAGCATGGACTTGATTCCGGAAATCCGTCCCACGTTCTGCGAACAAGGCCGGGTGACGGCAGCCGTGGCCGAGGAACTTGGCATCAAGGCAGGTATCCCAGTGACTTATCGTGGTGGTGACCAGCCGAACAACGCACTGTCGCTGAACGTGTTCGAGCCGGGCGAAATCGCTTCTACGGCTGGCACGTCGGGCGTGGTCTATGGCGTGAACGGCACGGTGAACTACGACCCGCTCTCGCGCGTGAATACCTTTGCGCACGTCAACCATACGGCCGGCCAGGCCTCGCTTCCCGCTTTCCCCGCCACCGAACAGACGCGTCTCGGCGTGTTGCTCTGCATCAATGGCACGGGCATCCTCAACTCGTGGATCCGCCGCAACGTGGTGCCCGAAGGTTGCTCGTATGAAGAGATGAACCGTATGGCCGACAGTGTGCCCATCGGCAGCGAAGGCCTCAGCATCATTCCTTTCGGAAACGGCGCGGAGCGTGTGATGCAAAACAAAGAAACGGGTTGCGCCATCGAAGGCATCAGTTTCAACATCCACAACCGCAACCATCTCGTGCGGGCCGCACAGGAAGGCATCGTGTTCTCTTTCAAATATGGCATCGACATCATGAAAGGCATGGGCATGGAAGTGAACAAGATACATGCCGGGCGGGCAAACATGTTCCTCAGTCCCATCTTCCGCGACACGCTGGCCGGCGTGACGGGTGCCGTCATCGAACTGTATGAAACAGACGGTTCCGTAGGTGCAGCCAAAGGTGCGGGCATCGGCGCGGGCATCTACAAGGACAACCGCGAGGCATTCTCCACGCTCGAAAAACTGAAGGTCATCGAACCCGACCTGCAGAAGCGCGACCAATATGAAGAAGCCTACCGCCGTTGGGCAAAAGCCCTTGAAGGCATCGCCCAAATCCATTAATCCGAAAGCATTCAAACAAATGCCTAACATAATTTATTTATCAACCTTTTAAAAAAACAAATATTATGGCACAAAAAGAGTATTTCCCTAACATTGGGAAAATCAAGTTCGAAGGAAAAGAAAGCAAGAACCCGTTGGCTTACCACTATTATGATGCCGAAAAGGTCATCATGGGCAAGAAGATGAAGGATTGGTTGAAGTTCGCCATGGCATGGTGGCACACCCTCTGCGCAGACGGCACAGACCAGTTCGGCGGCGGCACCAAGACTTTCCCTTGGAACGAAGGCACTGACGCTGTAACCATCGCCAAGCAAAAAGCTGACGCCGGTTTCGAAATCATGCAGAAGCTGGGCATCGAATACTTCTGCTTCCACGACGTGGACCTCGTTTCCGAAGGCAACTCCATCGAAGAATACGAAGCCAACATGAAGGCCATCGTGGCTTACCTCAAGGAGAAGATGCAGGAAACTGGCATCAAGAACCTGTGGGGCACGGCCAACGTGTTCGGCCACAAGCGTTACATGAACGGTGCGGCTACCAACCCGGACTTCAACGTTGTAGCCCGCGCAGCCGTGCAAATCAAGAACGCCATCGACGCTACCATCGAACTGGGCGGTACGAACTACGTGTTCTGGGGCGGACGCGAAGGCTACATGAGCCTGCTCAACACCGACATGAAGCGCGAAAAAGAACACCTCGCACAGATGCTGAAGGCTGCCCGCGACTATGCCCGCAGCAAAGGCTTCACTGGCACGTTCCTCATCGAACCGAAACCCATGGAACCGACGAAGCACCAGTACGACGTGGACACCGAGACCGTTATCGGCTTCCTCCGCGCACATGGTTTGGACAAGGACTTCAAGGTAAACATCGAAGTGAACCACGCCACTTTGGCCGGCCACACGTTCGAACACGAACTGGCTTGCGCCGTAGATGCCGGCATGTTGGGTTCCATCGACGCCAACCGTGGTGACTACCAGAACGGCTGGGACACCGACCAGTTCCCCATCGACAACTATGAACTCATCCAGGCCATGATGCAAATCATCCGCAACGGCGGATTCGGCAACGGCGGTACGAACTTCGACGCCAAGACGCGCCGCAACTCCACCGACCTGGAAGACATCTTCATCGCCCACATCGCCGGCATGGATGCCATGGCACGTGCATTGGAGAATGCAGCCGAACTGTTGGAGAAGTCTCCCATCAAGCAGATGGTGGCCGACCGCTACGCTACGTTCGACAGCGGCAAGGGCAAGGAATTCGAAGAAGGCAAGCTGTCTTTGGAAGACGTTGTGGCTTACGCCAAGACGCAAGGCGAACCCGCACAGACCAGCGGCAAGCAGGAACTCTACGAAGCCATCGTGAACATGTATTGCTAAGCCAATAACATAACCCAAACAGGGTCGGGGTGTCCGGAAACCATACGGGCAGCCCGCCCCTTCTTTCCATCATCAATTTATTAACCTAATACCACAATTAATGAAATTTCCATTATTCCGAACCGCCTGCTGCGGTTTGTTGTTCTCCGCGTCCCTGCTCCAGGCACAGACGACGGAAGGATTGTTGTTCCGCTCCACCGAGGGGAACATGTGGCAACTCGAAGAAGCCGAGTTGCAGGACCAAGTCATCGGGACTCCTGAAATCGTTCTGAATTCCGATGAAGTGAAACAAACTTTTAAAGGCTGGGGCACTTGCTTCAACGAAGTGGGCTATGACGCCCTCATGCTGTTGCCCGAAGACGTGCAGCAACAAGTGATGAGGCGCATGTTCGCCCCCGACGGCGACCTACGCTTCACCATCGGGCGCATTCCTGTCGGTGCCAGTGACTATGGCCGCGACTGGTACAGTTGCGACGAGACACCGAACAACGAGCCGGACTTCGAGATGGAACACTTCACCATCGAGCGCGACAAACAAGCCCTTATCCCCTACATCAAGTTCGCGCAACAGTACAATCCCGACATGACGTTCTGGGCTTCGCCATGGAGTCCGCCCGCGTGGATGAAGAAAAACAAGAACTACGCCAACACCATCGGGCCGGGCAGCACGGAAACCTATCCCGTCTATTTCAGCGACCAGTTCATCATGGAACCCGATTACCTGAATGCCTACTGCCTCTACTTCGACAAATTCATCGATGCATACAAGGAAGAAAACATTCCCATCACGACGCTGATGTACCAAAACGAGGCTTACAGCCAGAAGATTTATCCCGCCTGCTCGTGGACGGCACAGGCCACAGCCACGTTCCTGGGCGACTACCTCGGCCCTTACTTTGCCGAACACAAACCCGAGGTGGAACTTATCGTGGGCACGATGAACACAGGAAGCATGGACGTGTTCGAAACCATCCTGCAACACCCGGGTGTGCAGGAACACTTCAAGGGCATCGGCCTGCAATGGGAAGGCCGCCCCATGCTGGCCGAACTGGCTTACCGCTATCCCAACATGACGCTCCAACAGACCGAAAGCGAATGCGGCAGCGGCACGTTCGACTGGAATGCGGGCGAATGGACGTTCTATCTCATTAACCAATATGTGGGCGGCGGATGCGAAAAATACACCTATTGGAATGCCGTGCTGAAAGACGATGGTGCCAGCACGTGGGACTGGAAGCAGAACTCCTTGGTACACGTCAACTCGGCTACACGCACGGCCACCTATACTCCCGAATACTATGCCTTCAAGCACTACAGCCACTTCATAGCCCCGGGTTCGGCCATCCTGAAAGGTTCTTCGACCGCCACGGACACCGATGCCGAGGTGTTGGCCGCCCGCACACCGGAAGGTGCCATCATCGTGGTAGCCGGCAACCGTGGCGATGCGCCGCGCAAAATCACCATGTCAATTGACGGCAAGTATCTGAGCACGACATTGCCCGCCAACTCTTTCAGCAGTTATGTGTTTGGCGAAGCAGGCGCACAACTGGCTTTCCTGGTGGACGAAGCCAAGGCCGTGGACACTTCTGCGCTGGACGAACAGACCAAACAACAGCTGGCCGATGCCGTGGAAACCGGGCAGTCTTTGGCCGGCAGCGAGGATGAGACGCAAATTGCCGCAGCCATCGCCGGGTTGAAAACCGCCATCCACACGGCACAGGCCGGAGGCGTGGCCGACGGACGCGCATTGTTGCAGGCCAGCTACGACCGCGCACAGAAACTGTCTGCCACTGAATTTTCCGGAAAGGAGACGTACACAAAAGCCATGGAAGAAGCCTATAATGTACTGCAAAACGCCGAAGCCGGCAACGAGCAACTGACGCAGGCCGCAACCGCGTTGGACGAAGCCATCCGCACGTATCTCCAATCTGCGGGCGCCACAAACGAGAATCCCGCCGACTTCACCGCCTTCATCCAAAACGCCGACCTCAAGGACTGGGATAACGGCTGGACGCAGGCCAACGTCATGGTGAGCGGTGACTGCAAGGCATGGACCAATTTCGGCACGGCTTGCTACAACAATTGGTCGGACAACTTCACTTCGATGGATTTGTATCAAGACCTCGAAGGCTTGTTGCCGGGCTGGTATCAGATGAGTTGCCAATCGTTGTGTGGCAATGGTGAAATCAACGACCAGCATGCCTACGCCACCAGCGGCGGAGTGACTGCCGTCTCGCCTGTGAAGGTCATTGGCGATTGGAGTGCGAATGGTTGGGAAGAACAGACCACTGAAAAAATATATGTGGGCGAGGACGGCACGTTGCGCATCGGATACGCCTCAACTTCGGGCGGCGGCACCAAGGGCTGGTTCTGCGTCACGAACTTCAAGCTGTCCTATTTCGGCGAGGAAGCGAGCGCGGAAGAAACCTCCCAGGTACGCCAGATTTTGTCCGAGAGAATTTCGGATGCTGGCGCGGCACTGGCAGGTGCGCAACTGATGGCCGACAAGACGCGTCTGATGGCTGCCACGGACGAAGCACAGGCGGTGGCCGACGATGGCGCGGCAAGCCTGCAACAGTTGAAAACCGCCCTTTCCGCGCTGGAAACGGCCCTGTCGGACGTGGCAGCCTCCAACGCGGCCATGACGGCATACGACCAAGAGCTCACAAAGGCAACAACCCTGCAAGCATCCTTGGCATCGGAAAAAGCCCAAAAAGGACTACAAGACTTCCTGACAACACAAGACGGACAAATCAACGGCACGGAAGCCACGGCAGAAACCGTGTGTCAATGCACCGCGCTGCTCCAGGCTTCCTTGGACTATTTCAAGTTACTGGACGAAGCGGCAACGTATGCCATAAATGAAGATTATGCGCAGGAAGAACGGGCTGCATTGCAGCAAATCATCGACCGGCAAATCACGTTGCTCCCGCAGGTGGCCGATGAGACGGCATTCGCCGACCTCACCCGCGAGCTGGACGAAGCAATGCTTCTCGTGCGCAAGACGCAGCTGCCGGGCGACAACTCTGATTATACCTTCGCCATCCTTTCGCCCGACCTGGAAACCTTCGGTGCGAACGGCGACCCGCTGGGATGGGAACTGAACGTGACCAATGGCGACGGCAAGGTGAAGACCAGACAGCATTATAGCGGCAACACGGGCAACCACTACTTCGATTCCTATTGCAACACCCGCACCGACCGTGGCATCCTGATCACGCTCTACTACACCGGTCGCCAGACCGTGACGGGCATTCCCAATGGGACTTATACCTTGCAATGCGCCGCCCGCACGAGCGGCGAGGGCGCTTTCATCACCGCCCGCACGGCCACGCAGGATTTGAAAAAGGAAATCACCAAATATGGTGTGGAAGGCAACGATGCCGGCCCCATTTGGGAAAACGCAGCTGCGGGTTCGGCAGAGAAGAACGCCAATGGCGGCAAGGGATTTGGTTGGCAGACCATCGAAATCACGGACATCGTGGTGACGGACAACCGCCTGGACATCGGCTTCACCAACGACAGCTTCGTGACAGGCAAAGAATGGACCGGCACATGGTTCTCCGCCGACGACTTCCGCCTGTTCTACGTCTCTGATAAAACAACCGGAATGGAAACAACCTTATCTACTCAAGGCACATTGCGCGTCATCGGCGGGAAAGGCTGCATCCAAGTGTATGCCGACGCGCCCTACAACGTGTATAACCTTTCCGGCATGGCCGTCAACCGTACAAAAGGGTTGGCGCCAGGCATTTATCTGGTGAAATGCGGGAAGGAAGTACGCAAGGTGCAAGTCAAATGACGACTTGACATCCTATATATAATAGGTATAGGGGGAAGCTGGCCTGACCATCCGGCTTCCTCCTTTCTTTTCCGTTTCCACGCTTGAGGTTCATTCTTCCGTGCCATAACATTAAGAGCCTGTTTAAATTTTCCAATAAGGTGATATGTCAGGTCTCTTTTGAGTTTGTTTCCGGCCTTTCAAACGGTATTTTAACAAAATTCATTGCTTTTTCATTCCTGCGTAATGCCAGCGTAACACGTCCACCGTACCTTTGCAGCAAAATTCAGAACAAGGTATAAAGGTTTATGAAAAGATGTTGGCCATTGCTTATCTGCGGTTTGCTGACTCTGCAAGCCGAAGGTAAGGTCATCAAAGGAAAAATCCGCGACGCACAGACTGGCGAGGAAATCATAGGCGCACGGATTCAAGTGAAAGGAGACCCCTCGAAAGCTGTCGTCAGCGGGTTGGACGGAAGTTTCAACCTCTCCGTGGGACAAAACGCATTCACCATCATTTGCACTTACATGGGCTACCAGCCTTTTGAAATCCAAGTGCGTTCGGATAACGAAAACATTGAGATTCCCCTCGTGGCGAAAGAAATCGAGCTGAAAGGCGTGACCGTCACGGCACACAATCCGGGGCGCACCGAAGCCGGGGCGCGCCTCATCGAGAAGAACGCCATGAGCGTGGTCAACGTAATGAGCGCGAAAGCCATCGAATTGTCGCCGGACATCACTGTGGCCAACGTCATCCAGCGCATGAGCGGTGTCACTGTGGAACGCAACTCCAGTGGTGAAGGGCAATATGCCATCCTGCGCGGCATGGATAAACGCTATAATTATACGTTGGTAAATGGCGTGAAGATTTCCAGCCCCGACAACAAGAACCGCTTCGTGCCGCTCGACATCTTCCCAAGTGAAATGCTCGACCGCTTGGAAGTGACCAAGAGCCTTACTGCCGACATGGAGGGTGACGGCATCGGTGGTGCCGTGAACCTCGTCATGAAGGACGCTCCCATGGAACGCCAGTTCACGGCCAACATCTCCACCGGCTACAACAGCATGTACTTCGACCGCGACTTCCAATCTTTCGCTTGGGACAAAATCAACAAGAAATCGCCCGACGAACGCCTTGGGACCACACAAACAGGCAGCCGCATGCAAGCCGAATACTTTGACCGTGCACCACTGCGTGTCACAGAGAAAACGCCGTTGCCCGACCTTACCGCAGGCCTTTCCTACGGCGACCGCTTCTTCAATGACCATCTCGGCGTCATGCTTGCTGCCAGCTTCCAAAACACCAACCGTGGGCGCGAGAGCGACATCGAATACAAACCGGGTGAATCCCAACACGGCACCTTGCACCGCAACTATTCCGTACGCCAGACCCGCACGGGCGCCCACCTGAAACTGGACTACCACATTAACGAGACGAACAAACTGACATGGTACAACGGCTACATGGACTTGCGCGAAGGCGAAGTGCGCGATGGTGCCGATGACAAGGAACGCGAAGTGCGCCTGAAATGGAATCACCAGTACATCTTCAACTCCACCCTCAAGGGCGAGCACAAATTCTTGGAAAACGGGGCATTGGTGCTGGACTGGGCTGCCAACGGTTCGAAAGCCTACAATGAAACGCCCGACCAGGTGAAGATGGAGTTCAACGGCCGACGCGTATATTCCCAAAACAGTGCCGAACGCCGCTGGGAACACAATTCAGACCGCGACCTCTCGGCCCATGCCAACCTGTCCTATAAACTGAAGATGGACGGCGGGCAGGCCATGGACTTCAAGGTCGGCGGACTCTACCGCGACAAGCAACGCGAAAGCTTCTACAACAGCTACACGTTCAATTCAGAAACCGGCTACGACTGGGAGAACTTCGACGACATCGAGTTCACTCCCCGCCGCCGCTACGGCAACATCGCCGACCCGCTCAACTACGATGCCACGGAGCGTATCGGCGCGGCCTACTTTATGCTGAAATACACACGCCCGCTGTGGGAAATCAACGTGGGATTGCGGGCGGAACACACCGACCAAGGCTACACGCTGAAGTTCCCCGAAGACAACTCCGACCCGGAAGGCTCGCAAAAATATTGGGACTGGCTCCCGAGCGCACACCTGAAATACAACGTGCACGAGAATGCCAACCTGCGCTTCTCCTACTACCGCGCCGTGAACCGCCCGAGTTTCTTCGAAATCGTGCCCTACAGCCTCGTAGGAGACGACTACAGCGAAGAAGGCAACCCCGACCTGAAACACACCGTGGCCGACAACCTGGACTTGCGCTATGAGTTCTTCCCCCGCACCAGCGAACAGTTCATGGTGGGCGTGTTCTACAAGAACATCCAAAACCCCATCGAATACGGACTGATGACCGAAGGACAAGACCTGACCTACAAACCAATGAACTTCGGCACGGCCACCAACTTCGGCGTGGAGGTGGACATCATGAAATATTTCAACTGGTTCGGCATCAAGGCCAACTACACCTACACACACTCGTCCATCACGACCCAAAAACAAAAGATGGACGGCAACGACGTGGTCATGGTGGAACAGACGCGCCCGCTCTTCGGACAGGCCGCCCACGTGGCCAACCTCTCTCTCCTCTTCAAAAGCAAAAAACATGCGTGGGAAGGACAAATCTTGGGCTCCTACACCGGAAAACGCCTGGCTGACATCTCTACCTGGGAGGACGATGACATTTGGGAAAAAGGCTATTTCCAGCTTGACGCTTCGTTGGAGAAAGGCTTCAAGTTCGGCCTGACACTCTTCGCCAAGGCTTCCAACCTCATCGACACCCCGCTGCTCCGCTACATCCACAAAGGCGCCCACACAGTGAACGTCACTTCGCGGCGCGAAGACGGCCATGTGGTGGAACGTGAGTCGTGGAGCGGACGCACGTTTATGATTGGCCTGCGCTACAAACTTTAAACAGAACATCAAACTTACACAACTATCTAAATTCTTAATTTTATGAATTTCAAACACTATTTGTATGCGATTGCCATGCTGGCAACCCTGGGAATGTCCACCACCGCGTGCGACGACGACGAAGAAGCTCCCGTACAAACACCTCCTCCGGCATCTAACGGAGAAGTATCCGGGACTTGGAAAGCCGGAAGTGTGATCAACGTGACCAACCACATCACCGTGCCCGAAGGCAAAAGCCTGACCATCGAGGAAGGCGTGACCATCGTGTTCACCACCGAAGGCGTGGGCACCAACCGCGTCCCCGTGGAATTCATCGTGAAAGGCAACCTCTACTGCAAGGGCACGGCTGAAAACCCCATCCTGATGACCATCCCTGAAGAGGAACGCACCACAGCCAACATTCACAACGCCGACCACGAATGGGGCGGTATCGTGGCTTATGAATCCTGCGAGGAAATGCTCATTGACCACACTATCATCGAATACACGGGCGGCGAAGTTGTACAAGGCTCTCCTGCTGCAGATGCAGGCTACTATGAAGCCGGTGACGACATCTATCCCCAAATCACGACTAACAACCCGAATGGGCGTTATGTCGTTACCAACAGCATTATCCGCTACGGACAGTCTGATGGTATTTATATGATGGGCGGACGCGCGATTATCGCTAACAACATCTTTGCCGGTAACGGTTATGACGGTGAAGAAGCCGTGAACGTGAAGTCCGGTTGCATCGTGGACGTGGCCCACAACATCATGTATTCGCCCAACACGAACGGCTTGAAGCTCTCTAGCGGCGGGCAAAGCGAAACCCGCTACCAGGCCGAAGTAACCGCCTACAACAACACTATCCTCAACGCCGGCTGGCGGCGCGACGGTGAAAAAGGCGGATGCATCTATGTCGAAGAAAACGTGTTGGCCAACGTGTTCAACAATATGATGGTGAACTGCAAATACCGCGCACAAGTGCCCAGCTGGGATGACCCGAACAATACGGATGGCGGATTTGACACGCATTCTGTCATTGACTACAACTGCTATGTGTCTGCCAGGACGAAGAGCGACTTGATTATCACCGAATGGGAAGACGATGGCGAAATCATTGCAGGCCAAGGCATCGAATATGCATGGCAAGGCTATACCTACGACCATGAGGACTACCACTACGAAGCCAGCACTGCTGAAGATGGTGTGACCCTCATTCCGGCCGTTGACGCCAATAGCCTGATTGCAAATGGCACAGAGTACTACGACCCGCAGTTCCGCAACTACGACCTTGAAGGTGCCAGCATGAAGAACGTGGTTTACGATGAAAACTGGGACTTCACGCCGACTGTGAACTTGCAAGGTGCATATAACGGCAACGAAGCATTCGCACAACCGCACTTCGCCACCGCAGGTTTGAGCGTAGGCGGACAGACCTACACTTCGCCTGCCGTAGGTGCTTGGTTTGGACGCTATGCTGCCAACTAACCCGCATTGACACAAACCAATATCCATTTCCCCGCTTCCCGGCGGGCCGCACGACAGCCTTGAGGGAAGCGGGATTTTTAAAACCAACAAACGTAACAATGATGAAGAATTTATTTCTGAGCTTGATGCTCGCCCTGTGCGCCATCGCCGCGCCCGCGCAAGATGCCACAACTTGGAAAACCCTTGAGAAGCCGCTGAACTTCTACCTTTGTAACGACTTGGGACGCAACGGCTACTACGACCAAAAGCCCATCGCCGAAACCATGGGACGGATGGCCGAAGCCATCGACATCGAATTCGTCGTGGCCGCAGGCGACGTGCACCACTTCGAAGGGGTCCGCAGTACGAGCGACCCGCTTTGGATGACCAACTACGAGCTGATTTACAGTCACCCCGACCTGATGCTGCCCTGGTATGCCATCTGTGGCAACCACGAATACCGGGGCAACACGCAGGCCGTCGTGGACTACACGCAGGTGAGCGCGCGCTGGAACGTGCCCGCCCGCTACTACACCAAGGTCATGGAAGAAGACGGCACCACCCTTCGCCTCGTCATGATCGACACGTCCCCGCTCTTGGAGAAGTACCGCAAGGACACTGAAAAATACCCCGATGCCTGCAAGCAGGATTGGCAGAAACAGCTGGCATGGATTGATTCTGTGCTGACGGCGGCACGGGAAGACTGGGTGCTCGTCGTGGGACACCATCCCATCTACGCCGACACGGACAAGAGCGAGTCGGAACGCACGGACATGCAGAAAAACGTGGACAGCATCCTGCGTCGCCACAAGAACGTGGACATGTACCTCTGCGGCCACATCCACAACTTCCAGCACATCCGCAAGCCGGACAGCAGCATCGACTACGTGGTGAACTCCTCCGGGTCGCTCAGCCGCCCGGACGTGAAAGCTGTGGACGGCACCGTGTTCTGCAGCGGACTGTCTGGATTCTCGCTCATCACGGTCGATAAGAAAGAACTTGACTTGCACATGATGGACAAGGACGGCAAAGTGCTCCACACCATCAAGCGCACGAAATAACGGCATAACCCTTACAGTTTTCTTCAACGGGCAGGCCTCCGGATATTTCCTCCGGCACCTGCCCGTTTTTCATGCAGAATAGCACGTGCCGGCACGGAAAACAACTTACCCTCCCACAAAAACGGCCATCCATGCACCGCATCCCGTTTTTTTATCGTAAGTTTGCAGAAAGAAACCTAAACCTCGAACCGACATGCGCAAAGCCATCGCGATGGGAGAAACCATCATGGACATCATTTTCCACGGGGAACAGCCTACGGCGGCCGTCCCCGGCGGCTCTTCGTTCAACAGCATCATTTCCTTGGGGCGGGCGGGCATCCCCGCCGTGTTCATGGGCGAAACGGGACGCGACGAAGTGGGGCGGCGCATCGCGGCCTTCCTGCGCTCCAACCACGTGAATGCCGACTACTTGCGGATGCGCGACGACATCCAATCTGCCGTGTCGCTGGCTTTCCTCGACGAACGCCACGATGCGCACTATATGTTCTACAAACAGCCTCCACGCACCCTTCCCGGCTTCGCGCCCCCGGCCGTGGAAGCCGACGATGTGGTGCAGTTCGGCTCCTATTACGTGCTGAACCCACACATCCGCCCGCAAATCAAGTCCTTCCTGGAACATGCCCACGAGCGGCAGGCCATCCTCTATTACGACGTGAACTTCCGCCGGGCGCACGCCGCCGAACTGGACAGCCTCTTCCCCACCATCCTTGAGAACTTCGGGCTGGCGGACATCGTGCGCGGCTCGGCAGATGACTTCGAAGTGATGTACGGCCTGCGCGACCCGGAAGAGATTTACCACCGGCACATCGCCCCCTACTGCCCGCTGTTCATCTGCACCCAAGGCGGCGACGGCATCATGTTGTGCACCCCTCAGGAAACGCTGCGGTTCGACGTGCCACAGGTGCAGACCGTCAGCACCATCGGCGCAGGCGACAACTTCAACGCCGGCCTCATCTACGGTCTCATACGCCACGGCATCCGCCGCGCCGACCTCCCCACATTATCCCCCCGACAGTGGGAAACACTGATAGACTGCGGCCGCCGCTTCTCGGCCAACGTATGCGCCAGCATCCACAACTCCATTGACGAGGAGTTCGGGCGGGAGATGGCGGAAGAGCTCCGGTAGAAAAAAATACAGAAAGATTTGCAAGCCGCCGTCACGGAAACAGAGGAACTGAGCTAACCCGTTGAATGGCATAATGCGAAGTAAAAAAGTGGTCATTTGCAATTGATTCTTTAGATACATCTCGTACATTTGCGCTAAATACAAGTAAATGCACGTGCACAAACACGAGAACTTGCACGTCTTCAAATACGAGTATTTGCACATTAGGGAATGTATCTAATAAAAAGACTATGGAGACAATTGCAGAAAAGCTGCGGTTTCGTTGGAGGAATTGCGGAAACTCCAGGAACAGCATCCTACACTGCGACAGATTTGAAATCACAGGTGGTTGCAAATTCCACGCAACGTTAAATCCCTCGCAACATTTCCTCAATTCATTCTTCATAAGGGATTAAATCCCCAACAATGCAAGCTGCCCTAAAAATCATCCCAAAGCCGCCTCCAGCTCGTCCCACGAACGGGCGATGGACAGATAACGGTCCAGGGGAACGTTAATGAAATGACGGCGATTCATCTCCTCCAACACGCCGACCAGCCCGTCCCAAAAACCATCGAGGGCGAAGAGCACCATCCGCTTGCGGTGATAGCCGATGCTGTGGGCGGCCATGACAGTGAACACCTCGTCCAACGTGCCGATGCCACCGGGCAAAGCAACTAGCACGTCGCTGCGCTCCACCATGATAGCCTTGCGGTCGTTCAAGTCGTTGCAGGGCACTACCTCGTCCACCAACCGGCTCACGCGGCGTTTGCTCTCCAGGATGCGCGGCACCACGCCGACCACCCGTCCGCCGACAGCCTTCACGCCCTCGGCCACACATTCCATCAGTCCGGAATCCGCCCCGCCATACACTAGCGTCAGGCCACGCCCGCCCAACCACCGGCCAAACTCCCGCGCCATGGCGTAATAAGCGGCATCCAACCGGTCGGACGCCGCACAAAAGACTCCCACATGTTTGATTTCCATAAGTAGTGTTTCCTTTTTTATACGCAAAGATAGCTATAGTTTCACATCCTCCAAATTAATCAGCCCGTTCACGATGGCGTAAATCGTCAACCCGGCGGGCGAATGAATCTGGAGCTTGCGGCTGATGTTGCGGCGGTGGGTCATCACTGTGTTCACCGAAATGTAGAGTTGCTCGGCGATTTCCTTGTTCGACATGCCTTTCACCACACACACGATGACCTCCTTCTCTCGGTCGCTGAGCGCGTCGGTAGCGTTGTTAGGCTCCATGTCTGTTTCTTCCGGCTGGTTGCCGACTTCTTCCCTTTCCACAATCCGTTTCTCCTCCAGCCTCACCACGGCTTCGAGAAACAACGTGTCCTCCAGATGGCAATGGCTGAAAAGGTCTTCTTCGGTCATGAACAGGTCGATCAACACATCGTTGAGCAGCCGCGCGTTGCTGTCTGTCGGGTAATATTTGATGATGATGCTCTTCAGTTCGGAAAGACTTTTCTCGATTTGCGCGTGGTTGTCGTGGTGCTGATGCGACAGTTTATGGATGTTCACGTCCGGATTGGTTTTCACCCCCGCCATGAGGTCGCCCACGTAAGTGTGGATATGCTTGTCCTCATAATCCATGTGGCGGCCCACCTCGGCGGCGAACTCATCATAGAACTTCAGGATAAGGAAAGCGATTTGGTTGCGCGCCGAACAGTCGATGGATTCAATGAGCTTGCGCCGGATGGCCGGCAGGCGGAACTTCACGAAATAGTCGTGCGAACGGCGCAAATAAGTCATCAAGGCGGGCAACGAAAGCACGTCCACGGCATCAGACAGATTCGTCATCCGACCGTTGGCGCGGATGAAGTTCACCACTGTCAAAAATGTGGGCGCATCCACACCCGCCGCCTGGCAGGTCTCGGCCACCGTGTGGTCGCCAAATCCCAAGCTAAGCCCGAAGCGACTAATCACCTGAAGAATCCTGTAGTCATCACAGATAAGGTCGCCCATGCGGTCAGTCTCTTTGTATTTCTCAGACATGATACCCTAATTCATTAATCCGATGCAAAGAACGGAAAAATATCCGACCCGCGCAATCCCCACAATTGGGTATTGTCAAGAAAAAGTGGGTAAAGAAGCCCGAGTTTGGGTATAACGGCCTAATCACCCCGACTGCGGATTTGCCCATTTTTGTGTATTGCGGTTTTTTAACAACCACGGTAACTTTGCACCGTCAAAACAAACAAGCGCAAAAAGATTATAAAGATATAAAAGATGAAGAACAAAAAGAAACTGCTGACCGTCGCCTTGGCCGCCCTGACAGCCTTTAGTAGTGTTTCGGCCCGGGAAAGCCGGGACGACGGCAGCTCTTATCAAAAGTTCCGCGTGGGCGGATACGGCGAGATGGTGGCCAACTTCAAGGACTACGGCACGAACCGTTATTACGGCAATGCCGAAGGCAATCCCAAGACCCACCGCAACACCATCTCCATCCCCCGCTTCGTGCTGGCGTTCGACTACAAGTTCACGCCCAAATGGATTCTGGGCGCGGAAATTGAGTTTGAAAGCGGCGGCACTGGCGCGGCCTTCGAGCTGGAGAACAGCGAAAACGGGGAATATGAAATGGAAGTGGAGAAAGGCGGCGAAGTGGCCCTGGAACAATTCCACATCACACGCCTCATCCTGCCGGAAATCAATGTGCGCGTGGGACACCTTATCGTACCTGTCGGACTGACGAACGCCCACCACGAACCCATCAACTTCTTCGGCACGAGCCGCCCGGAAGGCGAAACGAAAATCATCCCCTCCACCTGGCACGAAACGGGGCTTGAACTTTTCGGCACGATAGGACGCGGATGGGCCACGTTCGACTATCAGGCCATGGTAGTGGCCGGACTGAACGCCGACGGCTTCGACCGCACGACGTGGGCGGGAAGCGGCAAGCAAGGCTTCTTCGAAACAGACAACTTCACCTCGCCGGGCTATGTGGCCCGCGTGGACTACCGGGGAGTGCCGGGACTGCGCGTGGGCGCATCATGGTATTTCTGCAACAACATCGGTGCCAACTCCGACAAACTGAATACCTACAAGGACTATGGAGACATCCCCCTGCGGATTTATACGGTGGACGCGCAATACACCAACCGCTACCTCACCTTCCGCGGCAACTGCATCTTCGGCAACCTGGGCAAGTCGGACAAGGTAACTTCTGGCATCAAAAACTCCGGCAATGCCAGCCCTTACAGCCGCCTGGGGCCTGTGGCCAAACGCGCGGTGAGCTACGGTGCCGAATTGGGACTGAACCTGCAAGGCATCACTGGCTGCGCGAAATGCCCCGTGCTCTACCCTTTCGCACGGTATGAATACTACAATCCGCAAGAAGAAGTCATCGTGCGCCAAGGCCCGGACTTGCGCGAACAGACCAGCATGTGGACAGCCGGCCTCAACTGGAAAGCCCTGCCCGGCCTGATCTTCAAAGCCGACTACACGACACGCAAAATCGGCGGCGGAAAGTTCAACAGCGAAAACGAGTTTGCCATCGGAGTGGCCTACGTGGGCTGGTTTTGGGGAAAATAATCTGCCATTCGCATCAACAAAACAAAAAACAACAAACATATAAAACTCAAACAACATGAAAAAACAGTTTTTCTTTTCAGCCCTCCTGCTCGCAGGACTGGCTTTTGGCGGCACGGCCTTGACTTCGTGCAGCGACGACGATGACACCACAACCAACGGGCCGACCACGGGCCAAGGCGAAACTGACGCGGCCGACCTGGATTACACGGCAGAAAACGCGCAAAGCTGGCGAAACTATGCCCTTCAGGTGGCCAAACTGCTGCAGACCGACGCACAGACGCTTTATACCAGCTGGAACAGCCAATACGTGTTGAACGGAACGACAGGCCCGGCCTACAAGGAAACATTCAAGAGCCACAATTCCTCTGACTATGCCACGGCATGGGATTGCGTGAAGACCATCATCGACAAGTGCGTGGAAATCACCGACGAGGTGGGCAACACCAAGATTGGCGACCCCTATAACAAATACATGGCCGGGCAAACCACGGAAGCCCTCTACGCCGTGGAGTCGTGGTACAGCTTCCGCTCGCGAGAGGACTATTCCAACAACATCAAGTCCATCCGAAATTCTTACTACAACAGCATGGACAACTCCACCATCAGCGCCAACTCGCTAAGCAAGGTAGTAGAAAGCATCGACCCTGCCCTGAACACCCGCGTCATTGCGGCCATCGACAAGGCCGAAGCCGACATCCTGGCCATCCCGCAGCCTTTCCGCAACAACATCGGAGACCCACAAGTGCCCGTGGCACAATCCTCGTGCCTCGCCCTAGGTGACATCCTTGACATCGACCTACGCAGATGCCTGCAAACAGCCCTGAACAACGGCAGCCTGCAAGACGCGCAGCTTGACCCGGTGGTGAACGATTATGTGGACAACGTGGTGCTTCCCACCTACAAGAGCCTGAGCGAAGGCAGCGCGGCACTCACCCAAGCCGTACAGGCATTTTACAACAACCCGACCAACGACACCTTCTCGGATGCCTGCGAGGCATGGAAAGTGGCACGCGAACCGTGGGAAAAAAGCGAAGCTTTCCTGTTCGGCCCGGTGGACGCGCTGGGACTCGACCCCAACATGGACAGCTGGCCGCTTGACCAGGTGGCCATCGTGAACATCCTGAACTCCGGCAACTTCGACGACCTGAACTGGACAGACGGCGAAAGCGACGATGAAATCGAAGCCGCACAAAACGTGCGCGGATTCCACACCCTGGAGTTCCTGTTGTTCAAAAACGGAGAACCGCGCACCGTGCCGACGGAATAAACCCACATGCTGGCGCGCCCGGACAAGGCGCACGAAAGTGAAGGCGGCCTCTCAAAACGGGTTACCTTCACTTTAGCGGTTTCAAACAGACAATCATAAAAAAAGGACATAACACAATGAACCACATAGCAAAACACTTGTGCCTGCTATCCTTGGCCGCCTGCCTCACGGCTTGCGAGGACGAGGGGTTGGATGTCCTGGACATCGACGTGCCCGAAGGCTATGCCCTCTCGGCCGGCATCTCCACCATCTTCCTTGACAGCCCCGTGGCCTACGACACGCAGGCCGACTGGATAGACAGCGAACCGGCCATGGCCATGCGTTTCCGCGACGGCGACGGGCTTTATGACGATGCCCGCACCACGGGCGAAGGGCTTGGCCCCGTGTATGCAGGCTATTCCTGCGGCAGCTGCCACCGCAACGCGGGGCGCACCAAGCCGGAACTGTGGAACGCGGGCGGCATTCATGGCGAAGGAGGAAGCGGTTCCTACGGTTTCTCGTCCATGCTGGTCTATGTCAGCCGCAAAAACGGGGCGTTCTTCCAAGGCTACGGACGTGTGCTCCACGACCAGGCCATCTACGGTGTGCAGCCGGAAGGCAAACTCAACGTGAAATGGCACTACGAACAAGGCGCGTTCCCCGACGGCGAACCCTACGAACTGTGTTATCCGGAATACACCATCACGGAATGGTATGCCGACAGCATAGCCCCCGAAGACCTGTTCTGCACCGTGCGCATCCCGCTGCGCCATGTGGGCATGGGACCGATGATGGCCATCGACCGTCATGAAATCGAACAGCTCGCGGCCAAGAGCAACTATCCGGAATACGGCATCAGCGGACGCGCGAATTACATCACGGAAAAAGGCAAACTGCAATTGGGACTGAGTGGCAACAAAGCGCAACATGCCGACCTGACCGTGGAACTGGGCTTTAGCAGCGACATGGGCGTGACCAACAGCCGCTATCCGGAAGAAATCTGCGAAGGCCAGCTCCAGATGCAGGAAGGCAGCATGATGGGGCTGAGCTACGACCAGCTGGACATCAGCGCGGAAGACATGGAAGACGTGGACTTGTACATGCAGGGACTGGGAGTGCCGGCACGGCGCAATGTGAACGACCCCACGGTGCAACGCGGCGAACAGATGTTCTACCAAGCCAAATGCCACCTGTGCCACGTCACGACCCTCCACACGCAGCCGCGCGGCTCCACCTTGTTAATGGGCACCCAGCTCACCTGGCTGGGCAGCCAGACCATCCACCCTTATTCCGACTTCCTGCTCCATGACATGGGCAGCGAAATCATGGGCGTGGGACTGAACGACAATTACGTGAGCGGGCTGGCCCGCGGGAATGAATGGCGCACCACCCCGCTTTGGGGCATCGGCTTGCAACAGAAAGTGAACGGGCACACCTACTTCCTGCACGACGGGCGCGCCCGCAACTTCATTGAAGCCATCTTGTGGCACGGCGGGGAAGGCGAAGCCTCGAAAAATCTGTTCAAGCGCATGCCGAAGGAAGACCGCGACGCGCTCGTCCGTTTCCTGGAATCGCTCTGACGCGCCAGCCAAACATTCCACAAACATTCACCTTAATTATTATAGATATAGGAAAAGACAATGAAAAAGATATTCGCAATGGCCATGCTGGCGGCTCTTCCCCTCACCGCCATGGCACAATATGAAGAGGGCAGCGAGAACGGCGTGGTTTCCCTTGCCGGCCGCGAAGGATTCTCCATCCAGTCGAAACGTGGCGACTTCGTGTTCAAACCCTACCTGCTCGTGCAGACGGCGGCCAACGTCAACTGGTATGATGACGAAGGGTTGGACAAAGCCTACAACCAAGACAACTTGGCCAACTCAGGCTTCTCCGTGCCCTACGCCGTGCTCGGGTTCACCGGGAAAGCATGGGGGAAAGTGTCCTTCAACCTCTCCATCAACGCGGCGGCCAGCGGCGGGGCCATCCTGCAGCAGGCTTGGATCGACGTGGCCTTGAAACAAGCCTTTGCCGTGCGCATCGGCAAATTCAAGACCCCGTTCTCGCACGGCTACCTGACCACGCTGGGCGAAACGCTGATGCCCACGCTCCCCACGTCGCTCACGGCAGCCGTCATCATGCCCTATTCGCTGAATGCCGTGACACCCAACATCGGGACAGGCTTCGACCTCGGCGTGGAAATCCATGGCTTCGCAGCCGACAAGTTCGGTTACGAAATCGGCCTTTTCAACGGTACCGGCGCGTCGGTCAACACCTCGACGAAAACCCTCAGCGACGACTGGCACATCCCTTCGCTGCTCTATGCCGGACGCTTCACCTTCATGCCCAAAGGCATCATGCCCGCCACGCAGGGCAACCCCGACCGCCTGCACGAAAACAAATGGATGCTGGGGGCGAGTGCCAACCTGAACGTGGAGAGCGAAAGCGAGAGCACGAACGACACGCGCGTCGGACTTGAGTTTGCCATGCTGCGCAACAAACTCTACATCGGCGCGGAAGCCTACTACATGCACGTCGGTTTCACCGACCGGCAGAAGATAGACGAAACCTATGATTACTTGGGCGGATACGTGCAAGGCGGCTACTTCGTGGCCCCGCGTGTGCAGGTGGCCGCACGTTACGACTTCTTCAACCGCAACGGCATGGACACAAACGGCTTCCTGAACATGCCCGCCATCGGCTGCAACTACTTCTTCAAGAACTGCAACCTGAAACTGCAGGCCATGTACCAGTTCATCGGGCGCACCGGGCACGACACACAACTCGACCGTGACAACGACGACCTCGGCGTGGCCAAGCATTCGGGCACCATCCAGCTGCAATATTCCTTCTAACAGAAGTTAAACCAGCCCGCAATGCTTATGATTACAAAAAACAATATTAAATTTGCCTTGCTCGCGGCCATGGTAGGATGCCAGGCCTGCGACGACGGGCTTATCTACGAACAGGAGCATGCGCCTGAGCACACCGGATACACGGCCAAGCTCACCGCCCACGTCACCGGCGCGGACACGTGGCCGGACTATTATGACGTGGCGTTGGCCACCTTCGGCGAAAGCGACTATTCGCGCAGCCAGACCACCGTGCATCCCGACGCGGAAGGCAACGTGACCTTGTTGCTGTACAACATCGGCAACGACGTGCGCACTGTGGAGTTTTGCGTGACCAACACCTTGCGCCGGCGGGTGCTGACTTTCGCCAGCGCGGATGTCTCTTCCGCCGTGGGCGACACGATTTACCTGGATGCAGGCGAAGTGGACGCAAGCATGTATGCAGCCATACAACATGACGTGTTCAACAACACCTGCGCACAATGCCACGGCCTCAGCACAACGGCTGCCGCCGGACTTTACCTGACGGAGGGGCAAAGCCACGGAAGCCTCGTCAACCAGCCCGCCACTTCGGCGGAAGGCACACGCGTCATTCCCGGCAACGCGGAAGAAAGCGTCCTGCACAAAGTCATCCGTCCCGGCAACGAGCTGGGACTTGGGTTCAGCCACGAAGGCATGATTACCTCGTCCATCACCTTGCGCCTGATTGATGAGTGGATTAATGCCGGAGCAAAAGAATAATAAAAAAAGAACAGCTATGCACTATCACAAACTATATTGGGAAGACCTTGGCGTAAAGGCCGAAATCTCGGCTTTCACGCCCGAAGGAAAAGTGGAAGAGTTCCACGCCATCCTCCATGTGGAGCCGCGCGGCGAACTCTTCGAAGGGCAACTCCACCGGATTTACGAAGGTGAGCAACGATTGTCCGGGCTGCCGCAAGTCAGCGGCTCATGCCCCATCCTGAAACGATATTTCCTGAGCGATTCCACCAACCAGCAGCCACTCATGCGGCAAGAAACGGAATGTGCCGTCTCCGCCATCCAACAGCCGCCGCTCGACGGCAGCAAAGTGGCCGTGTGGATTTACCTGCAGAAAGGCACACAAGTGGCCAACGCGGGCGGCATGGTCGTGGCAGAACACAACGGTTACAGGCACTTGTGGAAAATGGGGATGCACGAACACAAGGGCGATTCGGCCTGGCAGACGGAATCGCTGCTCATCAACTATGAAGAAGCCTTGCAAAGTTTCCACGCCACATTGGCCGGCAACTGCATCCGCACGTGGTTCTTCGTGCGCGACGTGGACACACAGTATGCCGGCATGGTGAAAGCCCGCAAGGAGAACTTCAAGGAACAGGGACTGACCGAACAGACGCATTTCATCAGCAGCACGGGCATCGGCGGATCGCCGGCCGACACGCGGGCATTGGTGCAGATGGACACTTACGCCCTCACCGGGTTCGAACCGGCACAGCAACGTTACCTCTACGCCCCGACCCACCTGAACCCTACGTATGAATACGGCGTGACGTTCGAACGCGGCACGGTGATGGAATACGGCGACCGGGCGCACGTCTTCATCAGCGGCACGGCCAGCATCAACAACAAGGGCGAAGTGGTCCATGTGGGGGACATCGTGAAACAGACGGAACGGATGTGGGAAAATGTAGGCAAACTGCTCGAAGAAGGCGGCACGACGTTTGACGACGTGGCGCAAATCATCGTCTATTTGCGCGACATCAGCGACTATCCCATGGTGAAAGCCATGTTCGACCGGAAGTTTCCCGACACGCCGCACGTCTTCACGCTGGCACCCGTGTGCCGTCCCACGTGGCTCATCGAGATGGAATGCACCGCCGTGAAGGAACGCCACAACCCTTCATTCCGCGACTTCTGACCTGGAACGATGAAATCCGTCCCGTTCATATTGCTTTTCATGGCCGCCGCAGCCTTGGGCATCGCCACGTTCGTGGAGAATGCCCGAGGCACGGCTTTCGTCCACACGTATGTTTACGGCACGTGGTGGTTCGCCTTGGCATGGACGGCCATCTTCATTGGATTGGTGGTTACGGCCATCCGCCGGAAGATGTGGAAACGGTGGCCATCCCTCCTCCTGCATGCCGGATTCGTGGTGGTTTTCGCCGGGGCGCTCCTCACTGCCTTCACGGGCCACAAGGGCATCCTGCACCTGCGCCAAGGCATCCCGGCCACAAGCTACGTGGACGGCCAGCAGCGGATGGCGCAACTGCCGTTCACCATGACGCTGGAACGCTTCCGCGTGGAATACTATGCCGGGACGGATGCACCCGCCGACTACGTGAGCGAGATTTCCTGCCACACCACCGACGGCCAGCTGCTCTGCAGCCCGCGCATTTCCATGAACCGCATCTTCTCGACCAAAGGCTACCGTTTCTACCAGACCTCTTTCGACGAAGACCACGAAGGCAGTTGGCTCACGGTGAACCATGACCCGTATGGCACGACAGTCTCCTATGCCGGGTTCACCCTGCTCTGCATCGGTTTCCTGCTGGCACTGTTCGACCCGCAAGGGGGATTCCGCCGCCTGCTGCGCCACCCCCTGCTCCGCCGGGGCGGACTGTTCGCATGGCTATGCCTTGCCTCTTTCCGCGTCGATGCATCGCCCCTGCCCGTTGTCAAGCGGACGCAAGCCGACAGCCTGGCTTCCGTCCAAGTCGTTTACAACGGGCGCATCGCCCCGCTGAACACCCCGGCGCGGGACTTCGTGCAGAAAGTCTATGGCGCGCCGTCGTTCCGCGGCCTGACACCCGAACAGGTGGTGGCAAGCTGGCAACTCCATCCCGAAGCGTGGAACCGTGTGCCTTTCATCCGCATCAAAAGCAGCAAACTGCGCGAACGGCTCGGCATCAAAAACGAATACGCCATGCTCTCGGAACTCTTCGACGGGACGGACTACAAACTGCAAGCCCTGTGGCAGCAAGAAATGGGCACACGGGGAAAAATGGCCAAGGCCATACAAGAAACCGATGAGAAAGTGGGACTGGCCTTGATGCTCACCCAAGGCACACTCGTCCGCCCCTTGCCGCCCGGCCTGCCCGGCCTTTCTTCCGCGAAAGTCCGGGCCGAACTGTGGTACAACCGTATCCCGTTCTGCAAAATCCTGTTCATGGCCAACCTCACGCTGGGCATCGTGGCGTTCGGTCTCCTCGTCAGGCGGATGCTGCTACGGAGCAAAGAAAATCCGGCCACCCGCCGCCTGTGGACGGCAGCCCTGTGGATTGCCACACTCTTCCACACCGCCGGATATGTCCTCAGGGGGTATATTGCCGGCACCATCCCGCTAAGCAACGGTTATGAAACGATGCTGTTCGCAGCCTGGGTGGTGCTCCTCACGGCCTGCCTGCTCCGCCGCCGTTTCCCGTTTGTCCTGCCTTTCGGATTCCTGCTTTCCGGTTTCATACTACTAGTGGCTCACCTGGGGGAAATGAACCCGCAAATTACGCCACTGATGCCCGTTCTCGCCTCGCCTTGGCTCAGTTGGCATGTGTCGCTCATCATGATTTCATACGCCCTCTTCGCCTTCATCTTCCTGAATGGTTTGTTGGCACTCGTCTTATCCGGGCGTAGCGGAAACGCCTGCCGTCCGTTGGCCCGCGAACGCGTCATGCAACTCACCTTGCTGAGCCGCCTCCTGCTCTATCCCGCCACGTCCCTGCTTGGCATCGGCATCATCCTCGGTGCGGTGTGGGCCAACGTGTCGTGGGGCAGCTATTGGTCGTGGGACCCTAAAGAGGTATGGGCTCTCGTGGCGTTCATCGTCTATGGCATCGCCTTCCACACCCGCAGCCTGCCTTGGCTGCAACGTCCGCGCACGTTCCATATTTATATGGTACTGGCTTTCGCCGTCGTACTCATGACCTATTTCGGAGTCAACTACCTACTTGGCGGTATGCACAGCTACGCCAACGCCTGAACCGTTTCTCCGGAAATAAGAAAGCCGCACGTCCAGACATTTCAGACATGCGGCCAAATAAACCTTCTCACGAATTTTGTTCTTTCCGCGCCTTCTTTTGCTGCCTCAATTCATACAAAGCCCAAAAGAAAAGAATTGTAGTCACAAAAATGACGAACAACAAAAATACTATAAATGCCATACTGTCTATTTTTTAGGATGCGACAATTTTAGAAACAAAAAACCGGTGAAAGTCATCCACACTGTGGCAAAACTTCCCAAACCAAACAACCAATAAAGATTCACCTCGCTTTCCATGATTCCGACAAGAATCACACCGCCAAACACCAACTTGGCCATATCCAACAAGAAATCTCCTAATTTTTCAACAAACCAACGACTATTTTCATCTGTTGGTTGCATTCCCATTCGGGATAACAATGTTCTATCATCAGAAGTTGAAGCCATACCGTAAGTTTTAGCAAATCCCATAAATCATCGTAAAGATAGGAAAAGACAAGGATATACGCAATTTTTTGCGGTATGATTTGCCTTGATTCGCAAAAAGCCCCAAAAGCCAGAACGTCAAAGAACGGAACAAAGACCTCTTTCGGAGTCAACTACCTACTTGGCGGTATGCACAACTACGCCAACGCCTGAAAAAATCATCATAATTAGGTATTGCCCCCTCGGCGGAATGCGCGTAATTTTGCACCTTGAAACAGCTTATCATTCACATCAATGAGGAACTTGGCAGAAATCGGCACGGGCGAAACCGTGGTGATTTCACACATAGAAGGCAGCGGCCCGTTCAGGGCAAGACTGAGCGAAATGGGATTTGTCTGCGGAAAAACAGTCCGGCGGCTGGGGTGTTCCCCCATAGGGAATCCCATCGTGTTTGAGCTGATGGGCAGTCAAATCGCCCTGCGGAAAAGCGAAGCACGGAAAATCCGGGTAACCGGCGCAGACGAAACAGTCCATCAAACCGCGACACGACAAGCCACCACGGAGGCACAGGACAAAAACACGCCACCCGACAGCCACGCATCCGAATGCCACAGGTGCAAACACACGGAAACACCAACTGCCCGCACGGAATGCGATTGCCCGAGTTGCGGCCCGAAAAGGAAACAGATCACGACCGACACGCCTAAAGAAGAAGGCGAAATCACCATAGCCTTGGTGGGTAACCCGAACTGCGGGAAAACCTCGCTCTTCAACGCCGCTTCGGGCGGACACGAACGCACGGGGAATTACAGCGGCGTGACGGTAAGCTGCATCGTGGGACGCATGACATTCGAAGGACGGCAAATCCGCCTGGTGGATTTGCCGGGCACTTATTCCCTCCGCGCCTTCAGCCCCGAAGAAGCCTACGTGGCACACGAACTGGAAAGCGGACGGATTGATGCCGTCATCAATGTGCTCGACACGACCAACCTGGAACGCAACCTGTTGCTTACCCTGCAACTGAAAGAACGCAACGTGCCGCTCGTGGGTGCCTTGAACATGTTCGACGAATTTGAGGAAAGCCATAGCAAACTTGACATCGACGAGTTGTCGGAACGGCTCGGCATGCCGCTCTTTCCCACCGTGGCACGCCGCCGCACCGGCATCGCCCCCCTGCTGCGCAAAGCCATCGAAATGGCAGACCAGCACATCGCGTTGCATCAGTCCGGAGTGGAAGGGCACAACCACGAAGCGGCTTGCTGCAACCATCCGGAGCATTGCCCGCACACCGGCACCGGGCAACAAACTGCCGATGCGGAAGAGGCCTGCCCCTGTCCGGGACGCGAACACGACGACGAAGCACGCTACGCCCGCATCGCCCAAATCCTGCAAGGAATTTACACCAAGCGACAAGGGCGCGGAAACCAAGTCACGGCGATACTCGACCGCGCACTGGCCAGCCGCTGGACGGCCTATCCGCTGTTCGTGTTCATCCTGTGGTTCATCTTCTGGGCCACGTTCACCATCGGGCAATACCCGATGGATTGGATTGACGCGGGAGTGGCATGGCTCATCGAAGCGGGCAAGACCCACTTGCCTGACGGCATCCTGCAGGCCCTTGTCTGCGACGGCATATTGGGCGGCGTGGGCAGTGTCATCGTCTTCCTGCCCAACATCCTCATCCTGTATTTCTTCATCTCCATTTTGGAAGATTCCGGCTACCTGGCCCGCGCGGCCATGCTGGCCGACCCGCTTTTCGACAAATTAGGCCTGCACGGCAAGTCCTTCATCCCCATGCTGATGGGCTACGGGTGCAACGTGCCCGCCGTGATGGCCACCCGCACCATAGAAAACCCCAAAAGCCGGATGATTACCATGCTCGTCACGCCGATGGTGTCGTGCAGTGCGCGCATTCCCGTGTATGTGGTTTTCGCCGGGGCTTTCTTCCCGCAACATGCGGCTTCCGTCATGCTCGGCCTCTACGCGCTGGGCACCATTATGGCCTTGCTGGTGGCATGGGTGTTCAGCAAAATCTTCATGCGGCAATATGAAAGCCATTTCGTGATGGAGCTGCCTCCCTACCGCCTGCCTGCCTCGCGCGACGTGTGCCGCCACACGTGGGAAAAAGGACGGCAATACCTGCGCAAGATGGGAGGAATCATCCTCGTGGCCAGCATCGTCATTTGGGCCTTGGGCTATTTTCCCACCACGAATGGCGGACTCACCGAAGCTGAACAGCAGGAACAATCCTACATGGGACAAATCGGCCACGCCATTGAACCGGCCATCCGCCCGCTAGGATACGACTGGCGCATGGGCGTGGGCATCATCGCCGGGGTCGGCGCGAAAGAACTGATGGTAAGCACCCTCGGGGTGCTCTACGGCTGCGAAGCGGAAGACGCCGAGGCCGAAACGGCCGAGGATGCCGCACAGACCCGGCTAGCCCAAGTCCTGAGCCGGCAAACCACGCCCGAGGCCGCACTGGGCTACATGGTGTTCGCCTTGCTCTACTTCCCGTGCCTGGCCACCATCGCGGCGGTCAAAGGCGAAAGCGGGCATTGGAAATGGGCCGTCTTCACGGCGGCATACACCACCGCGCTGGCCTACGTGATGGCGTTTGCGGTCTATCGCATCGCCCTGCTCTTCTGATGCTTCCCCTTCCGGGTGCCAAACCGGAAGACAGCATATATAATAACGAAACACTACAACATGATGGCACTACATTTTCCCGTGCGAGGCACCGCAGTGTGCCTTGCACTTTGCACGGGACTCATCCTGTGCAGTCCGACCCGTGCGTCTGAACCGCGCGTAAAATGGAACGTGGCAGGCACGACAGAAGGGCTTTGGAACATCTCCGGCGGGAAAGCCGGATGGTGCAACCTGCTCGAAGCCTCAGTGGAAACCCGCCTGTGGAAAGGCGCAAGGCTGGAAACGGCAGCGATTTCCACCTACAACCTCAACCTGCCCGTGGCCGACGACCTCCAAGTGTTTAGCAACCTCGACGCCGGCCCCGACAAGGCTTTCCGCCTCATCCAGGCGGGCATCGGGCAAGACTTCACCCCGTGGCTGACGGCCTTCGCCGGACTGCGCAACATGGACGCGGACCACTTCACCACGCCATTCACCGGCCTGTTCACCAACGCCTCGCACGGCAACTTCCCCATCCTCTCGTCCAATTTCCCATTGGCCACCTACCCGCTGGCCGCCCTCTGCCTGCATGCCGAATTCCGCATCACGGAGAACCTGACTCTGCGCGAAAGCGTCTATAACGGCATGGCTTCCGACCGCCTCGACCGCCAATTCCGCTTCTGTCCCGCCAGCGACGGGATGTTCAACATCGCCAGCCTCAACTACCACGTCGGGCCGGAGGAGGAACACCACGGCTTCTACACCATCGGCTATGCCTGCGGCACCTCCCCGGCAGACGGGTTGGATGGAAAAACATTCAATTATGCCCTATGGGGACTAGTGGAACAGCCATTCCTGCACATCGGTGAAAACCACTTGGGCGCATTGCTCCAAGGCGGCACCTCGCCCGCCGACCGGAGCGACTGCCGTTACTACTGGGGAGCGGGCGTCATCCTGACTTGCCTGCAAAGCAAAGGCATCCGTGCGGGCCTCGTGGTGAACCGAGCGCTTTATGCCGATGGAAGGGAAACCGACGTGGAACTCACCGGAAGCTTCCCCGTCTGCGACAGGCTCACCCTGCAACCGGCCCTGCACCACATCCGCACCTCGGGACACGCCATCGCCGCCGCACAACTCCGCGCCGTCGTGGAAATAGGAAACTGAACCAGCCCATCCCCCTATGGATACGCGGGAAGAAAAAACATTCGTCCCGCAGGCCGGATTCATTTTTTCCCTGCAGAAATAAAGGCGCAGTTGAAATTCAGTGGGGAAGAACGGTTTCATGCTTCCCCGCTGATATGCTGCGACAGATTTGAATCCATCGCAGCAAAGAGTTTGTCCGTCCGGAGGCAAAACTCCTCCGCCTTGCAGGGGAGGTGGCCCGCAGGGCCGGAGGGGTTTCCCACCCACGTATCATTCCGCATGGCAAACAAAAGGGTCGTTACGACCCCCCAAATCAGGATGTCATGAAATGCCTGTGAAAACAGACAAATTGTTCCGTTTTGCCTGATTTTCGTGACGCGACTTTTGTGCAATCCGGCTCAAATAGCAGATTTTCGCGCAATTTTTTTGCACAAAACGGGGCTTCTGTGCAAGTTTTTGTCAGTGTCATTCACTTTTTGGAGCGGTCTGACGAGAAATTTCGGGGCCGGAACGCGAAATTCCAAGCCCCGGAATTCTTTTTTCGGGGCTCGGAATTTTTATTTCGGGGCTCGGACGAAAAAATCCCGGTACAGAAACTTTTTCGCGGCGGCTCCGGGAGCGTTTTTCCTTCCCGTTGGAACTTTTTCCCGGACACGTTTCCCGTGTCATTTTGTCGGCGGAATCCCCCGGCGGGCTTTCCCGCCAGCCGGGCTTCCGCGCCGGGAGTGTCCCGTGTTCCGTCAAAAGGACAGGTTTGGAGGGGATTCCGCGACATTCTGATTTCCGCAAGGCGCGTGTGGCTGTGTTCTTTCCGCGTTGTCCCGGCCCGGCGGCCGAATACGCGAATCTCAGACGGCGAAAAAGAGCAAATTGTCAACGCGCACCCGAAATGTCATTCTGTCAATATAGGAAGTGCGGAATTCCTGCCGCACAATCGCAAGATAAGTCATAGACATACGGAATAGTGCGAGACAGAGGGTGTAGCAAAATAAACTCCTCCGCCTTGTAGGGGAGGTGGCGCGAAGCGACGGAGGGGTCTCACGTCCACAAAGACATACTTTATGTGTGTGTCCGTGGGCGTGAAACCCCTCAGGCCCGTTGGGCCAGCTCCCCTACAAGGCGGAGCAGTTCCTTCTCGCTGGTTTTGATACACCCTCGTCATTACTGCGGACTTTGGGCCGTTTACGGTATTCATTTAATTTATTGCCTGCAAAAAAAGATTATTTCTCAGAGGGCGGGAACTTTCGCAGGAAAGCATTCTCGAAAAAATACGCTAACTTTGCGGCACGAAACATCACGCAAACAACATGGCACAAACACTTGACACTTCTGCGCATTTTTACACCGAGACACTTCCCTGCGGACTACGCATCGTCTGTGCCCCGTCGGCCACAGACGTGGCCTACTGCGGCATCGCCGTCAACGCGGGCACACGGGACGAACTGCCGGACGAAAACGGGCTGGCGCATTTCTGCGAGCACCTGACATTCAAGGGAACGCACCGCCGACGCGCCTGGCACATCCTGAACCGCATGGAAACCGTGGGCGGAGACCTGAACGCTTACACCGGAAAGGAGGAAACCATCTACTACACGGCCTTCCTGAAAGAGCATTTCGCCCGCGCCGCAGACCTGCTCGTGGACATCACGCTGGGCAGCACCTATCCGCAAGCGGAAATGAACAAGGAAGTGGAAGTGGTCATCGACGAAATAGAGAGCTACAACGACTCTCCGGCCGAACTGATTTTCGACGATTTCGAGAACCTGGTGTTCCGCGGCCATCCCCTCGGACGCAACATCTTGGGCGAAGCCGGCCGGCTGCGGGAATTCCGCAGCATGGACGTGCAACGCTTCGCCACCCGGCTCTACCGTCCGGACAACATGGTGTTTTTCGTTTTCGGACGCATCCCGCCGGCCACCGTGCGCCGGGAAGTGGACAAAGCCCTGAAACGGATCGCCCTCTCGCTGCCCGAAAGCAGCGAAACTCGCCAAACCTTGAACCTCCAAGGACATACCGTCACCCCCCTCAACGACGCGACCATCGGGCGCACTGCTGTCCCGAAATACCGCCCGCAGGAAATCGTCATGCACAAAGACACCCACCAGTCGCACGTCATGATCGGCGCACGGGCCTACAGCTCCCGCGACCCGCGCCACCTGAGCCTCTACTTGCTCAACAACATCTTGGGCGGGCCGGGCATGAACTCGCGCCTCAACCTGAGCCTGCGCGAACGGAACGGGTTGGTTTACACCGTGGAGAGTTGCATGACAAGCTACACGGACACCGGTATCTGGAGCATCTATTTCGGTTGCGACCCGCACGACGTATCCCGTTGCCGACGGTTGGTGGCCAAAGAATTGAGGCGGCTGGCCGATGCTCCCTTGGACGCCAAGGCCCTCGAAGCGGCCAAACGGCAAATCAAAGGCCAAATCGGCATCTCGCACGACAGCTTCGAGAACGTGGCTCTCGCCATGGGTAAACGTTTCCTGCACTACAACCACACGCAGGACATCGACGCGCTCTATCGGAAGATTGACGCACTCACACCCGCCGACCTGCATACCGTGGCACAAGACCTCTTCCGGGAAGACCGGCTCACCACGCTCATTTACGGATAAAACCGGGTCAGTAGAAATTCAGTGGGGAAACGGTTTCATGCTACCCCGCTGATATGCTGCGACAGATTTGAGATCCATCG